>JAJXUE010000015.1 GCA_021783135.1 Bacillota bacterium
TCCCATCCCGAACACGGCAGTTAAGCCCTCCAGGGCCGATAATACTTGGACCGCAGGGTCCTGGGAAGGTAGGTCGTTGCCAGGTAAAAAGTCCGGTACTTCTTGTGAGTACCGGTCTTTTTTTTATATTCGGCATAATTTATCTGCGCCAGGCCAAAGATCACCCCAGGCTTAGGCGCCAAATGGTGAAATTCCAATGTGACAAGACTTCAACATAACATATATGATGTAGGTACTTTTAAAAGGTTAATTTAGCGGTTAATTTAGCTGAATTAATAGAAAGTTAGTACTTTAGTACGATGTAACCAAAGCCGTGCCGATATATAATAATAATAGAGGATATTAAGCGTTGGAGCACGAAATGTAAAGGAACATTTTGTATGGAGGTTGTCAGGAATTAATGCACAAGTCTAATGAATTCACATACGCTAATATCGTACAACTCCTTTTTGACGAAATTTCTTTAGTCGTCACCTATTTTTTAGCGTACTTAATCGCTCACGGTGTAAGTCATTTGCAAACTATAACTCAATATATGTGGATTTTGATCATTTTCATGCCGTTGTGGGTTTCCATCATGGCTTTACGTGGTATGTATGACAACACTACTTTTTATTATTTTGACAGGATTTTACGTAACGTTATTTTAGCTTCAGCTGTATCAGGCTTAAGTATTGGAACCATGCTTTTTTTTATCAAGTCAGAAGATAGCATTCGGTTGTTCATTGCTACCTTTGTTACTCTTTGTGTCCTGATCATGTTTCTTGAACGCAGCATATTTGGGCTGGTTTATAAACGTAATGGCAAGAACCTCCATTCGCCCAGGATGATACTTGTATGTACGGGTGAAACTTGTATTTATTTTTATAAATATTTAAGAAAAACACATATTAGATATAATGTTGTAGGAATAGTGCGAGTGGGTGAGGAATATACCCGCAAAGATGTTTTAAATTTGGGTACTCTGGAAAACCTGGAGGATATTTTAAAAAATCAGATTGTGGATGAAGTTGTAATGGCTCTGCCTCGCGATTATGTTGGTGAGGTTGAAAAGTATGTGCGAATTTGTGAGACCATGGGAATTACTGTTCATATGCTCTTGAATCTGTATGACTTGAAGTTATCCCGTATGCATATTTCGATGTTGGGTCCGCTGCCCATGCTCACCTTCCATACCGTTACTCTAAATCCGGTTCAAAAGGCGCTAAAACGTTTCGTTGATATTACCGGGTCACTGATTGGAATCGTAATTACCTTTATTGCTGCTATATTCATCGTACCGGCTATTAAACTTGATTCTAAGGGACCGGTGTTGTTTAAACAAAAAAGGGTCGGTCGGTACGGTCGAACTTTCAATTTATACAAATTTAGAACTATGTGCGTTGATGCTGAAGCAAAGCAACAAGAGTTATTGCAACTTAATGAACATCAAGACGGAATGATGTTCAAACTCAAAGACGACCCGAGAATTACCAGGGTAGGCGCATTCTTACGAAAGACAAGTCTTGATGAACTGCCACAGTTTTTCCAGGTATTGAAGGGAGATATGAGTTTAGTTGGGACACGTCCTCCGACGTTAGACGAAGTCGCGCAGTATCATATTGAACACTTAAGGCGAATCAGCATTAAACCAGGCCTCACTGGGATGTGGCAGGTTAGTGGTAGAAGCGATATCAGAGATTTTGAAGAGGTAGTTGCCTTAGATACGCAGTACATAGATAATTGGTCCATATGGCTTGATTTTAACATTTTACTTAGGACAGTTTGGCAAGTGATCCACCGCAAAGCTGCCTACTAGCCAGGCTAAACCGCATAATTGGAATGAATGAGGTGCTCTATGACCAACTGGAACAAATATTTCAAGATGATTTTTAAGAAAATGTGGTTTGTGATAACGATAACTTTAATATTTGTCTTAGTAGCGTCTTACATAACGCTTTATGTTGTTAAACCACAATATCAGGCTAGTGCGCGCTTGTTTGTTATGATTAACAACAAAGATAATCCCAATGCTATTACATATGACGACCTTCTGGCTGCGCAGCTTTTGGTAACAAATTATAAGGAATTAATTCAGAGTCGGACAGTAACCTCAGAAGTTATTTATAATCTTAATCTGACCAATATGACAGATCAGCAACTAGCAAGCAGTATTGATGTTCAAGTTGATCCTAACTCCAGTATGTTTGATATTCTGGTGCAACATGAAAACCCTAATCTTGATTTAGAACTGGCAAATGAAGTGAGTGCGGTCTTTATCCAAAAAGCATCAGAACTATTGAAGATTAATAACATTAGTCTGGTTGACGCGCCAACGGTTAGTTCTACACCGGTCTATCCGCGGACTAAGCTTGTTATCGCGTTTAGTTTTTTGGCAGGGATTATTATCTCGCTCGGTATAATTTTGGTAATGGTTTATTTTGATGATTCTGTGCAAGACACTGATGAAATGGAAAATAAAACCGGTATACACGTCATTGGAATCATTCCTGACATGAAGATAAGATAGGGGTTTTAATATGTGTGCACAAACTATTGATGTCACAGACTATCTAAATGCTCCTGTGCAAGAAGCCTTTCGTGTGCTAAGTGCCAACCTTGCTTTAAAGAGCAAGGCTGAAAGGTGGAAAACAATTTCAATTTGTAGTTTTAATCCCGGGGAAGGTAAAACGGCGGTTGCCTTTAACCTTGCAATAATCGCTGCCAAATCCGGTAGCAAAGTACTGCTCGTCGATGGAGATTTACGGAAACCTAATCATTTGAAGCGACACGGTGATGAGAATATCATTGGACTTACCAATTACGACGCAACAATGAAACTTGAGGATATTGTGTGCGCAACCGGTGTCGAAAATTTGACGTACGTTGCGGCTGGCAATAAATTGATTGATCCCATAGAATTTTTAAGTGGTAATGATTATGGAACTTTTTTAAAAACTGCTGTTCAAAAGTATGATATAGTTTTTGTCGATTCACCTGCCATTGGAAATTATATCGATGCGGCAGTTATCGGGTCAAAGGTCTCGGGTGTATTGGTAGTGGTTAAAGCCCAAAAAACCAAGTATCAAAATATCGACCGGATCAAATGGCACATGGGAAATGCTAATGCCAACATCATAGGGATAGTCCTCAACAAAGTTGACAAGGTTGACTTTAGAGCGTATTTCAATTTGCACAACAACTATAAATCATTGGCGAAACACATTAATAAAATGCAACCTAAAGATTGAGGGAGGACGGCTGGGTGAAAAGGAAAACAATTTGTATAATTGGGTTAGGTTATATAGGGTTGCCTACCGCTGCGATGTTTGCAACGCATGGACATAAAATTATCGGTGTGGATGTGAATGACTATGTCATTACCGCTCTCAATGATGCGCGAAGTATTATTGAAGAACCATATCTTGATATTCTCGTGCAGGCAGCGGTTAAATCGGGTAACCTAAAGGCACAAAAGGTTCCGGACGAGGCCGATGTGTTCATAATAGCGGTTCCGACGCCAATCAAACCGAATAAGACAGCTGACATGAGCTTCGTTATCGAAGCCACCCAAAGCATTGTACCCCATCTTCGTGCCGGAAATGTTGTTGTTTTGGAGTCCACCTCGCCCCCAGGGACTGTGGACGATATTATCGTGCCAATTTTGGCAGAATCTGGCTTGGAGATTGGCGAACAAGTCATGGTTGCCCATTCGCCTGAACGCGTTTTACCGGGTAGAATTTTAATTGAACTAGTAGAAAATAACAGGATAGTTGGCGGAATAAACCAAAGGTCGGCTGAGGTCGTTAAAGATCTTTATAAGACGTTTGTAAAAGGCGAGATATACCTCACGGACGCTAAAACTGCCGAGATGTGTAAAATTATGGAGAATACATATCGTGACGTAAATATTGCCTTTGCCAATGAATTGGCTATTATAAGCGAGAAAATGGGGATAAATGTCTGGGATGTTATCAAGCTTTGTAACAAACATCCGCGCGTTAATATATCGCAACCAGGTCCGGGTGTGGGTGGTCACTGTATCGCCGTAGATCCGTGGTTCATTGTTGAAAAATATCCGGATGAGACACAGATTATTGCTTTGGCACGACGTACCAATGACTCCATGCCAGCGCATGTAACAGACCGAATTGATGCAATCTTAGCCCCTATTGATGGACCGAGAAAGATAACGATACTTGGAGTTACTTACAAACAGGATGTCGATGATCTTAGAGAAAGCCCCATTATCCATCTGATTGAATTATTACAACAACGTCATGATTATCAAATAAGCATTGTTGATCCGCACGTAAAAAACAGTAAGTTCGAAACGGAAGAATTCATTGATGCAGCGCGCGGAAGCGATCTGGTGGTTCTTGGAGTGCAACATAAGGTATTTGCCGAACTGGATTTTAAGTCAGTAGCTGCAGTGATGCGTAACAAGAACATACTGGATACGCGTAATTTCCTGAACGGCAAAGAGCTGGAGGATCTCGGCTTCCAATATTACCTCTTAGGCCAGTATAAGAACTAAATTGCCTGGAGAGGAAAGTTGATTATATGGCCGCTTCAAATAAGCACTCGAGACCAGACAATTTTACAACTCTGTGGCGGGGTGTCATCCGAAAATTTGAATCGAAGCTGCGTCATACTTTTGAGCGACGCTTCACCGGACTATTCTGCGTTACTAGGCGCAATCGGCGTTTTGATCACTTTAAAGTCGCACTACACTTTTTTCCCGGTTTGGAAAGCCGAGAAGACACCGTGCGGATCATACGTCAGTACCCGGATATCCATGCCTTGATTTTGCGCCAAGCAAATCAAATTATCGAACATCGTTTTAACCTGTTGGGTAGTGGGGAGGTGGATCTTGGTCCGGTTATTGATTGGCATGCAGACTTTAAATCCGGCTATCGCTGGCCTCTTATTTACTATCACCTAATTGAAATGGGGATTACCAAGGGTGAATATCTGCATGATAAAATTGATGTTAAGGTTCCGTGGGAGTTATCGCGCTTACAACATTTAGTATTGCTAGGACAGGCTTACTGGGTAAGCGGAAATGAACGATATACTACCGAGTTTGTGGAACAAATCACACACTGGACGGCAGCTAATCCGCCCGAAATGGGAGTTAACTGGGTTTGCAGTATGGAGGTTTCCCTGAGGGTAGTCAGTATGATCTACGCCTACTTCCTTTTCAAGTCCTCACCGCTCATTAGCAAACCATTTTGGGACAGTTACTTTACTCTTTTATATTATTCAGGCGTTCACATTGAGCAAAATCAAGAAGTACGCGCCAATGGGCATGGCAACAATCACTATCTTACAAATTGTGCGGCGATGCTCTGGCTGGGTTTATTCTTTCGCGGGTATAATTCAAGAGCAACGCGCTGGCTAATGTTAGGACAGGAAAAACTATGTAACGAAATGCATTATCAAGTGAATCCGGACGGCGGCAGTTACGAAGGTTCAATAGCTTACCATCGGTTAGTGTTGGAACTATTTTTGACCACTACGATCCTCGCTGAGTGTAATGGAATCGTCTTTCCGCCAGACTATACCAGCCGGTTGGAAAAAATGTGCGAATTTAGTCAAGACCTTACTAAGCCTAACGGGTTATCACCCCAATTTGGCGATGCCGATGACGGCAGATTTTGCATTTTGAGCGGCTATGGCACGGATAATATGCTAGATCACCGCGCTGTCCTAGGTACAGCTGGTATATATTTTAAACGCAATGACTTTAGTGAGACCGCAGGAAGTAAGTGCTGGGACGGCTTCTGGCTGTTTGGCACAATCCAAAAAGCGCATCACCGCAAGGAACATTGCCCTGTATTAAAGAGCTATCCGTATACAGGATACTATAGAATCAAAACCGATAAGGCGTATTTAATTGTCAAGTGTGGCCAAATCGGTCAGAAAGGTGTGGGAGGACACGACCATAATGATCAGCTAAGTTTTGAGTTAAATATTGACGGAGTGGACATCGTCATTGATCCCGGTAGTTATTGTTACTCAATGGATAAGGAAATGCGACATTTGTTTCGCTCAACTTGCTCTCATAATGTGTCTCAAAGCGGAAACCTAGAGCAAAATATAATCAAAAATGACGGTAAGCACGATATGTTTTGCATGTACTCCCACAATATAGGGGAATGTACATCTTTTGCCATCCTGGAGGACTCTAGGGTACGCTTTGGGGGCCAAATCTCAATTGCGGACACCCAGATGCAATATTCCCGTGGTATCGAAGTTAATTCTGCTGCAAACAAAATTACGGTAATGGATTGCTTTGCCCCCGGAAGTGAACATATATATACCGCTAGATTGCACCTTGCCAGAGAAGTTAATGTCACCCGAGTAAGTGATAATCAAGTTCACATTCAAGCTGGGCATGTCGGCGCTAAGCTTAGCATTAGTGAGCAGATTAACATCGAACAAGGGTTAATATCACCAAGTTATGGCATAATTCAAGAGGCTTGGGTTATAGCGTGGAACTTTAACACAAAAACGCAGTTCGAAATTCAGTATGAGGTATAAAAGTTATGCACGTTAAGCAAAAGATTAAGAAACTCATTAAGCGGGTTGAACTCAAAATTGATGCTAAGGCTAAGTTGCAAATTAGTGCGCAGGATATTGTTGGATGTCTGCAGGAACAAGGCTTTGGTAGCGGTGATAGGGTAATGGTGCATAGCGCTTTGTCGCGTATTGGGTATGTGGAAGGTGGAGCTGCATCAGTAGTAGCGGCTCTGCAGCAAGTTATAGGTGAACAAGGTCTTCTGGTCATGCCCTCTTTTCCTGCCCCAGAAAGAACCATAGATTATGTATTGCAAAACCCCGTTTTCTCGGTAGGCGATACACCATCAAAAATGGGTACGATAACGGAGGTGTTTCGCACCAGTCCTAATGTTTTTCGAAGCCTGCACCCTACCCATCCCTTGATTGCTTGGGGCAAAGATGCAGTCAAGTTTGTCGACGGGCACCTGCGTGATGGAGCACCGTTCGCAACTGGAACACCCTATGAAAAAATTAAGCAGCTAGGATTTAAGGTGTTGCTAATTGGGGTCGATTTTGAGAATATGACAGCGTGTCGCATTATCGATGACATCGAGCCAAATTTTCCGGTTTCACCCTACATGCCGCAGCTGTACAAGCTGCAGGTGGTTGACGCTGAAGGCGTGGTGCATGAAATTTCAGTTAAGGTTCACAACCCGGAAATTAGTGCTAAACGCAAAAATATGATTTTATATCCTTATATGAAGCAGGAAGGCAAAGTTCAGGAGTTTAAAATGGGGGACGCCAGTTGCATGTGGGTATATGTAGATGACTTATACGACCTTGAACTTCGCCTTATGCAGCAAAACATCACAACTTACGAATTATGACAGCAAGGATAGGACAGAGGTAGTTATGCTAAATATTTGTTTTACAGCAGACCATGAATTATTTTTTGGCAGAAATTACGTAAGTGAAGAGGAAGTTCTGATTCAACCCACATACCGTTTAATCGAAGTATTAGAGCAATACAATATTCCGTTATGCTTAATGACTGATGTTTGCTCAATTAGCAGATACCAAGAGTTAGCAGTTGCAAGTCCTTACGTTGCGTTAATCGAGGCACAACTGCGGACAGCAATTGCGCGTGGGCATGATGTGCAGTTACACATCCACTCACATTGGGTGAGTTCTAGTTACGCAGACGGGCAATGGCAATTTGATTATACTAAATACAGGTTGCACAGTTTAGGGTTTGGCGTGGATTCCCTAGGGCAACGCATAATTGAGGCAGGGAAACAATATTTAGTCAATCTGTTGCAACCTGTTGATGCAAATTATGCTTGCGTCGCCTTTAGAGCCGGAGGCTGGTGCCTACAACCGGAAGCCGATTTTATGACCGGTTTAGCAAGCACAGGGATTTCAATTGACACAACTGTGTTTCCCGGAGGGTACAGAAAAAATTCAGACCAGTTTTTCGACTTTCGACATTTGCCCAGCACGCCGAACTGGTGGATTGATCCGCACCAGGGCCTTGAAATTGCTGCTGATAAATCACCAGGGTGTATTTTCGAGGTGACTATAGGTGCGTATAATTTTGGGCCGCTGCTACCACTACGCAAGCTGATTTTGAAACCTGCACGTATGAGGAGCCAAGCGAAAGTACCCCATGCAAATGGTATTTCCATGGATGGTTTATATCAGCAGGGCAAAGTAGCCAAAGTGACCGAAAAGTTAAGCAACTTTTTGTCCCAGCCGATTTTATTTACTTTTGATGGTGCATGCCATGAAGTTATGCTGTTCATTGTAGATTACTACTTAAGCAAGTATGACTGCCAAAACAGGGATATATATATAAGCCTAATTGGTCACCCGAAAGGTTTAAATGAAACTTCACTTGCAGAAATTGCAAAATTTTGCGCGACGGTGTCTGATGTATATAGGGAATCAGTTCAATTTATTAGGCTGCGGGACATTCCGCAGCGGACTTAAGTGGGCACGGTACCCAGCATTGAACTTGGATCGGAGGAGAAAAACGTGAAGGTGGGCTTAATTGGTCCCTATCCACCGCCGCGAGGGGGCATTTCTATTCATGTGGAAAGGCTCGCACAAGCCCTGCGGGCGCAGGGAATCGCGGTAACAGTTTTCGCGATCCCCAAAAAAATTGATAAAATCGGCAGGTTAGGCAAAAAGATAACAGCTATCACTTGGTTAATGCATTTTATTTTCTGCCCTCAGATGGATATTCTCCATATTCATTTGAGCAACTGGCGTGATCGAGCTGTGATTATCTTGATTGCCCGTATGCGCAAAATAAAAACTGTGGTTACCGTGCATAGTTTGCGCGATGAACTGGAACAAATGCCCATGATGCAAGCTGCATATATGCGACTTGTGATGCGACAAGCTGATGCGATAATTTCTGTTGGCCCTAAAGAAAATAACAAGTTGGCCTCAAAATTCGGCAGTTCTGCCAATTTACGTATGATTAACCCCTTTATCGCACCCAAGATCGGTAAAACGGAGCTGCTTCAATCAATCCAAAATTTTATGAACCGACACTCGTTCATTATCTCGGCAAATGGTTCCAACATGAACTTTTTCCAGGGTCAGGATGTATACGGGCTGGATATGCTGGTCGAGTTGTGTTTCCGCTTAACAAAGGATTACGATGTTGGCTTTATATTCTGTTTAACACGGGTAACCGACCCGGCATATCTGCAAAAAATTCATAACAGCATTCGCGAGCTTCACTTAGAAGCTTCTTTTCTGCTTGTCTGTGACAGTGTTGAATTATGGCCAATTTTGCAGCAAAGCCAGCTTTTTGTGCGTCCCACTTGCACTGACAGTTATGGCATCTCTATTGCGGAAGCCATAACTTTAGGAATTCCTAGTATTGCAAGCGACGTGTGTCAAAGGCCTGAAGGCACCATACTTTTTGCCAACAGGGATGGCGATGATCTTTATAATAAGGTCTGTCAGGTTATGAGTGACTATGCTAAGTATAAAAAACTACTGGAAAACGTGCTTGTCCCGGATTGCAGCACAGAAATAATCAAGCTTTACCGTGAGCTGTTGTCCACATTTTAGACCAGGTACATCTAGGTAGAAACACAGCAGTTAACCAGTTAGCGGGGAAGGTGGCTTTATACTTAACTAATGGAAACAAAAAAACTTGCCAAGCACGGTTTAGTTTACACTGCTACTTCCCTAGCAGCGCAGGCAATTTCATTACTGATGGTACCTATCTTTACTAGGAATATGACTCAGGCTCAATACGGTCAATATAACTTGTTGATTTCTGTGCAATCATTCCTCGCTATATTCATCACGTTAGGTATTTTTTCGGGCATGAGTCGTTTTATCAACGAATTTGTCGATAAAAATAGAACGAAAAATATTGTTCTGACCTTCTCTCTGCTCTGGGGTTCCTTAATGTGTTTGTTTGCAGCTGCCGGTGCTGGATTTATCTATCATTTGATCCTATCCAACCAGCAAGACGGCGGTTATTACATCAACTTTATCGTAATAAGTTCTGTTTTATTGTGCTTTATCAGTATTTATACATCCTATTTCACGATGCTTTTTAAGCCCAAACATGTAACCATTACGAATTTGGCTCGGGTAATTTTTATGCTTGCTTATTCAGCCTACCTAATAATGGTTAAAAAGGAAGGTTTGTACGGGGCGTTGCAAGCACAATTGCTGGCCTTTAGCAGTGTGGTTATTGGCCTAATATGGTATGATTTTAAGAATATACGCTTGGTTCTGGCGTGGCCAGAGTTAAAGGCAATGTTATTGTATGGTTTAGGCCTAGTGCCGGGGCAGGCAGCTGGTTGGGTATACACCCTAATTGATCGCTATTTTATTCAGATCATGTTAGGCTTGCAGCAGGTGGCGGTTTATTCCATAGGCTACCGGCTCGGGATGATGATGGATCCCGTGTTTTTATCACCGTTTAAGTCTGTATTCACGTCTTTCAAATATAAGGTTTACAAAGATGCCGATGCCACACGCAAAATTAAAGAAATATATGTTATTTATAATTTTGTTGGATGGTTTTGTATATTAGGTTTCTCCGTTTTTGCTAAGCCTGCCATTGCTATATTAGCAACTTCGGCGTATTCTGACGCTTTTACAATAGTTCCTATCGTCGTCTTTTCCTATTTTTTAAGTGGTTTAGGAGAGTTTTATTCGTTGGGTATTCATATCCAAAATAAATCAATTGTTGAATCGTACATTCTTGCTGTTGGAGCGGCAATAAACGTTGTGCTGAATGTGGTATTGATACCACGATTAGGAATAATGGGTGCTGCTTACGCGACTGTTTTGAGTTATTTAGCTATGAATGTGCTGTATTATTTCATAGGAAAGAAATATCTCGAGTTGGATTTACATTATTTTGCGCCGTTTAAAGGTAGCATAGTGTTTCTAATCTTATATGGATTTTATTTTATTGTTCATGGTTCAGTTAATAATATTTATCTAAACATCCTGCTTGCCACAGGTCTGTGCTTAATCTATCCTTTCTTGGGAATTGCCGTTGGAATAATTCCGCGCGAAATGGCTAAGGCGGGTGTACTTGTTTTAATGCAAAAAGCTGGCAGAGTAAGGTTTAAGGCAAAAATTTAGCATATATTTGGGAGCAATTATGAGGGTTGAAGTATGCAAGTGGTATGGAGATGCATTGTCGCCTGTTGTCTTCATGGTAGATGATTTCTGCAATGTATGGGTTGATACTAATGGCAATGGGCAGATTGATTTAGGTGAAGATTGGGGATATGCCCAGCGCGGTCCCGGCTCTTCGTTGGCTTTTATGGAAGACCAACTTTTAAGGGACTTCCCAGAGGTGAAGGTTACGTTTTTTGTACCAGTTGGCGTACGTGCTGGTGTGATTACGAATCCCCAGATTTCAGCCGTTGCTAAAATGATCAATTCTGATCAACAGGCAAAAGATTTTTTTAGATCTGTGGGTGAAAATCCGCGTTACGAAGTAGCTTATCACGGTACTACCCATGGAACGCCAGGCCCAGAGGCTAGCGACTTTGTGCAAGAGTGGGCTACGTATCAAAATTTGGCTCAGGCAATGGAAACTATTAGCGCGGGTACAGAAGTTTTTCAAGAAGTATTCGGTTTCAAGCCAAGCGGAGGTAAGTATTGCGGCTATGTTACAAATTCGTTTTCGGATCTAAGTATCGAACAGAGCGGATTTGTATGGTGGTGCCGTTTCAGCAACGTTGGTTTGTATGAAACGAAAAATTGTGTCATTGGTGGGCAAGATTTCAATCGACTGACAAATTTCGACGTAAAGTATTTTGGTAGTCGCCCGGTAGTTGATATTCCGACGACATTGCCGGGAATGCTATTTAATCGTCTTCTTGATACTAATTCGCCTGGGCTAAAGAGTACGCTCAAACGAATTTTAAAACCGATCCTTCTGTGGCGCACAATGAGGCATATTGATTTCCTGCTGCAAAACCGACTTGTTGTCTCCATCCAAGAACATATCTCACCTGCAAGGGTTGATGGCAGACGTCAAATGCCAAATATTTTTGATGATTTGACGAGTCTTAGGATTATTCTGACCAGGCTAAACCAATACCCAGTTTGGTACTGCACCTGCTCCGAATTGGCGAGTTATGTGTTGCTTCGGGATAATATCAGGATTCACATCAAGTCGGCATCTGACTTTCATCTGGAATCCAGTGGCGTAGGGAGGGACAAGCTGACCCTCAAACTATATGACTGTGTTGCAAAAGCCATTGTTCAACCTGATGGGACAATTGTGCCGGTGCTTAATCAGTTAGCTGATGTTAAGGTGATGCAGGGCATATATACCATAGTTGCAGGAGGGTAAGTTAATGTTGACTAATCGGAAGGCAGTGAGGAGTGCGAGCGACAGACTCATAGTATTATTATTGTTGGGTACTGCCTTGGCGCTATTTATATTCGATGAACCTTTTCGAAATATCTTTAGTTCGGGTAAAATCAATTCTTATTTTAATCTTCTCTATATTTTCTTTGGCACAGCGGCCATTATTGCGCTTGTAATGAGTAATCGAGTAGAAATACGAACGGTTTTGCTGGCGCTTACTTTTTTAGGTGTAGCCTTAATTACACTGATGGCTAACAGTCAAAAGAGTGATCAGTATTTGATTGTGTTTACCTCAATGTTCATCCCGTTTCTCACCAGTTCCTTCCGATTACCGCGGGCAGCTATGGAAAATTTCCTACCTAGATTTATTAAGGCAGCTAATGCCATCTGTATAACCTTGGCAGCCATCGCAGGTATTGATTATGCTTTGGGGGCAAAAATTCAAATTTTTTTTGCGCAACATAATATTTTCACCCCAGACCTAGCAAGTTTGGCATTGTCGGAGCACGCGCAAGGCATCTATCGCTATTACTCAATTGTTGGACATCCATTGGTTACTGCTTGGTACTTCCTCGTGTTTTATGTGCTTAATGTCGTCTATGCCAGGTATTACAAGCCCCTAATTAATGAATATCTATTGACTTTCATTTCATTATTTGGCTTGATCCTCTGTGGTAGCCGAACTGCACTGCTAGTTGGAATTTTTATGTATATTTTCCTCAACAATAGAAAGCACAAGGCTGGTTTTCTAATTTTTCTAGTGCTACTTGGCGCTGGAGTCGCAATCACTCCGGTGTTTCAGCATAACATCATGCAACGCTTTCTTATTGGTACAACGACCAGTACCGGTGTCAGTGCCAGTACGGCAGGAGAGGGAATTGGTGAGGGTAGAAATATGGCTCTTTCCTTCGTGTTGCAGGGCGTTGTTAAACCTCCGACATTTTTTATGGGAGGTGGACTTAATTACTCGCGCCAAGTTACCGCGGTGATGGGAGGGTTTATCAATAGTTTTGAATATCCCTTTATGATGTTTCCCTATGACCTTTCAATTTTAGGAGAAATGCTAATATATATTTTAATATTTTTTATTCCAATAATCGTTTTTTTAAGACATAGAAATTATTTTTTGGCAACATTTTTCCTATTGTTATCACTGTATGTTAATGGTTTTAATGACCTTGCCAACTATGGAGACTTTATGGGACAGTTCTGTTTTGTTGTCATGATTCTAATCAATATTTCCAGTTTACAAAAACGAAAACGAGAAGAGAGACTGAAACTATGAAGAAAATTATTGTTGCTGACTTTATTGAATACAATTCCCAAACAGCTAAATTAGGCAACTATCATTATTGTAATTGCTTTATTAAGGATGGGTATGAGGCACTATGGGTGTCAAACGCCTTTAACTATTTGGTTTATTTTAAAGACCGAGAGGACTATAATTTCAAGAAAAGCATTTCTACTCCCACGCGGCACAAGTTGGCTCCTAACGTGTACGGTTTTGCCCCATTCGCAACGCGCTTGTATGGTAACTACCCATTCTCGCGCAGTCCGAAAATAATTGAACGCTTCACACAATATGTTAAGCCTGACGCCTGTGACAGCTTTAGGCGGATCGACTTTGGTGAAGTTGATGTACTGTGGATATCGAATCCAAAGGCTTATTGGTTAACAGAGGTTGTGAAGTACAACAAACTTATCTATCGCATTGCCGATGATTACAGCCGCTTCGCTGAGTTTCCTAACATTGCACCGATCGATGAGTTGTTAATCAGAAAGGCTGACGGAGTGGTTATATCCTCCAGTACGCTGGAAACACACGTGCAACAAGCCGGAAAACAGCCATTAGTACTGAGTAATGGGGTTACCTTCGAGCATTTCAGTCAAAAAGACGTGCCGGTGCCGCCTGAGTATTTAGGTCGTGAACGTAAGCGGCTTGTCTATGTTGGGGCTCTGAAATATTGGTTGGATAAGGATTTACTCCGACAAATCGCGGCACAGGTTGATGCGGATATCTATTTAATTGGTAAATGTGAAACAGATCTAGCATCCTTAGCAGACTGTGACAACATTCATCTGTTGGGACCGCGCAGTTATGAACTTCTACCGGGATACTTGCAGCACGCCGATGTTGCTCTGATCCCTTTTCTTAAAAGCAGTATCACAGATTCAATCAGCCCACTAAAACTTTATGAATATTGTTCCGCCGGAGTAGCCGTGGTATCAGCCAATCTTACGGAAACAGCCAAACTAAATGCGCCAATTTGGCTTGCGAATGATCATGAAGAATTTATTTCCGGCATAAATCACTATCTTTCCCAAGGCTATGACCGCAAGGCGTTGCTAGAGTTCGGCAGAAGCAATGCTTGGGACGTACGTTACGCCCAATTAAAACAAACATTTTTAAAATGATACTGGGAGGAAACCGCATGTGCATGGTAAGTGTCATCATTCCATATTTTAATCGTGGCGATACCTTGCCGCGGGCATTAGATTCAGTGCGCGCCCAAAGTTATCAAGACCTAGAGATTATCCTAGTTAATGATGGGTCAACTGATCAAACGTCACAGTTAGTCGAGGCGTATATTCAGGACCACCCGGAGCTGCACTTCAAACATTTATGGCAAAAAAACTCCGGTCCTTCAGGAGCGCGCAATAATGCCATCCGTCACGCCACAGGCAGATACATTGCCTGCTTAGATTCGGATGACGCTTGGGAACCGCAAAAGCTCGCGATCCAGATCGATTTTATGGAGCGTAACTCGGAAGTAGGAATAACAGGGACAAACTATTATATTGTGAAAGAACACCAATGGCATAAATACAACAATGTGACCGGCAGTGTGGAAGTGGGCTTTTATCGGGTGCTGTTTAAGTCTTTATACCTCACATCTACGGTGATTATGCGTACGGATATCTTCCGCCGCGACAACATTTGGTTTCAAGAGGGTAAAAACCAAGGCGAAGATCTATTGCTATTTTTGCAAATTCTGCGCAAATACAAGGGTGCTTTGCTTTATCAACCGTTAGCCAGTTACTTTAAATTTGAATATGGGGAAGAGGGATTGACAAGCGATTTGGGCAAGCTTCTCGCCAATGAGTTGGATAATTTAAAATTGTTGTATGCGGAAAATGAGTTAAGTGAAAAAAAAATCAGCTACGGCTTGTTTATCTTACTAAATATCTATACTTATTTGAAGCATGATAAGAGGGTGCTGCTCAACACTTGGCACAAAATCCAGAGCAGCAACGCTTCGGGCTAAAGCTAATAACCGGATTAAAACTGCGAGGAGGGATTGAGTGCTATATGAAAATGTGCTTCATTGCTTCATCAGGTGGGCATTTGGATGAACTCCTAATGCTTAAGCCACTTATGGATAAGTACCAGTCATACATTGTCACAGAAAAAACTTCATTTGACGCATTACCAAATACAGGGCTTAGGGCTTACTATTTCCCTCAAATTAACCGGAGCGAATTGATCTTTATTTTTAAATTGATTGCCTTGATTTGGCGCAGCGCTGTATTGCTGTATAAGGAACAGCCTGATGTTATTATTTCGACAGGGGCGCTGGTTAGTGTACCCACATGTTTGTTGGCGAAGCTATTCCGTAAAAAGGTTATCTTTATCGAATCAATTGCCAAACTATATTCACCGACCTTGTCTGGGAAATTGGTATACCGCTTTGCAGACTTATTTATTATTCAATGGGAAAGCCTGCAAACTTACTTTCCTGACGCTGTGTATGGGGGGTGGATATATTGATCTTCGTAGTACTTGGTTCACGCATGTTTCAGTTTGACAGATTACTGAAAGAAATTGACAATTTAATTGAAAAAGGTGTAATTAAGGACACTGTCTTCGCTCAGATCGGTAGCTCAACCTATAGGCCGCGTAATTATGCATACAAGGAATTCCTTGACCAAGCCGAGTTTAAGACCTACATAGAACAAGCGGATATTATCATCACTCATGCTGGAACCGGCTCCATAATTACCTCCTTGCAGGCCGGTAAAACGGTAATAGCTGTAGCAAGATTAAAGCAGTATCATGAAGTTGTGGATGACCATCAGTTGGAAATCGTCCGCAAATTTTCGGAAATGGGTATGGTTATAGGGGTGGAAAATGTGGCACAATTAGAAACTACTTTACTCAAACTGGACGCTCAGCATGTAAATCAGTTTGTCTCCAATACGCAACACATAATTGGGTTAATCGAGGACTTTATCGGTAAACAAGTAAAAAAAGTGTGAAATTTAGTTGACACGCATATTCAAGTATGCTATATTCGTATCAGAATAGTAGATTATTTCTACTAGTTGAACTTAATAGAGTATCGTGTAAAACTTTTTACCGATAAAGGCAAACTTGTTGAAAGACAAGGACGCAAAGCTAAAGGGCCTGTAAAATGGCAGCCAGCTACCGAAAATGAAGTTTTTTTGTTGTTGAGAAGAACCTTTCATTTTTCTCAAACGATAAAGGCAAACCTGTCTAAAGACAGGGACGCAAAGCTAAAGGGCCTGTAAAATGGCAGCCAGCTACCGAAAGGAGTCCTAAAAATGAAAAAGGTTATAACTATTTTAGCATTAGCTACGTGCGCGACAATGGTAAGCTCCATCGGAGTAGCACAAGCAGCATCGAACAAGCCTATTACTAGTCACAAAGCTTCAATCTCTATTCAAACAAAAAAGGTGAATGTAAACGCTGCTCCTAAATATAAATTAAGTGCATTAAGCACTACCAGCGTGTTAGATACTTTTGAACAGCAAATCGGTAGCACTTGGTATACGGAAATGCCGAACAATACCTACTCCGGCCAAGTTTCAGCTAATTATATGTTAAATGGTAAAGATTCGTATCGCATTGAACTGCGTAAGTCTGATCCTAACGTTAATGGCAGCAAACGCTCTGAGATAGCCACTAACCCTGTACAACAATTGTCAGAGCACACTTACAATGTAAGTATTTTACTACCTAAAGGTGGTAGTGAGGATTATGCTCTCGACCCGCAAGGATCAGAAATCATTACCCAGTGGCACAATACGCCAGATGTTGGCGAAGCTTGGACAACTCCTCCTCTTGCCTTACGTACGTATAATGGACACTATGTTTTGGAACGTTGCTGGGATGCGGCCCCAATAACCTCGGATGCTCAAATGACTGCCGAAGGTAATCGTGCTTCTTATGACTTAGGATCATATATTCAGGACAAGGGTAAGTGGGTTAACTGGACTTTCCATATCAAATGGGGATGGTTAGCTTCCCAGAAGCCTATTTTGGAAGTTTATAAAAATGGTGTTAACGTGCTTAATTTGGACGGACTGCCGAACACAACTAATGACAAAGTGGGAACATATTGGAAAATGGGCTTATACAAATGGGACTGGGCACAAGGCTCACAAGATACTTCCGTTCTTTCCGACCGCGTAATTTACTTTAATAATGTCAGTATGTCTTAAGTATTTTAACTTAAAAAAGTGATGCAGTCTAATGACTGCATCACTTTTTTTATGGTCATTGCATATGGCCGACACTTCAATACTTAAGTGTGGTAAAATTATCAAGTGGAAGTAATTATATAGTATAATCCATAAAGGTGGCAAAATAAATGCACTTAGGCTTCAGTGTCTTGGTCATATGTTTAGTTTGTTTTATAGTTTATATTGTCGTGCCGGATATTATTCTCTATCGTTTGGGCATAGGCACTTGGAAACGGCATATCGGCCCGGGTGTAGCGCTTACATTCGATGATGGTCCCGATCCGCAGTATACCCCACGCGTGCTGGAAGTGCTCGAAAAGTATAATGCTACTGCGACATTTTTTTTGGTGGGCGCGAAGGTAGAGCAACATCCTGATTTGGTCGGTGCTATCTTACAGGCCGGACATCAGATTGGTGCGCATAGCCAACGCCATGTCAATGCTCGATATTTGTCCCCGTGGGGTACGTGGCGAGAATGGAATAATTCGATTAACTCGATTGAAAAAGTGAGCGCTAAACGGGTTGATTTTGTGCGGCCACCGTGGGGCGCGTTTAACGCCATGCTTTGGTTGTGGTGTGTTGTCAAACGTAAAAGGCCTGTTTACTGGAGTGCAGATGGGGAAGACTGGTTTGCTGACCATACGCCTGAGATGATTGCGACTCGTGCGCTAAGGCATGTCAGCCAAGGCTCTACAATTCTTTTGCACGACAGTGGGGGGGAAGCTGGAGCGCCAGCTAATACTATTGCCGCGCTGGAGTTTATGTGTGAAGCTCTCTTGACGCAATACAAACTCCCGATTGTGCGGTTGGAATTCCCGGCAATATGATTTTTGATCTTGGACACCTGTATGAAGACGTTACAGCGCTTAAAAGCGTACATGCTGATGGACGAGGTAGTAATCCGAAGGAGATTAGTGATGAAAAAATCCTTATTCTTTGGCATAGCTGTAGTAATTGTTGCCACGATAGCAATTGTAAATTTTAGTCATGCTTTTGTCATCCCAGGGCAACACTTGGCAAGTGTTGCTAGAACTGGCCCGGAAAAGGTCGATGCACCCGGAATCGAGGCTCGACATAGTACCACCAAGGTGTTGAATAAGGTACTCAATAATGTACAGCAGAAAATAAGTCACATCGCGTCCCCAAAAGCCGTTGTTGAGCCAGTCTCTCCCAAACCCGAGACTGATGATATTACGGTTAACGTCGCAAGCTCCGTTAAAAATAGTGTTCCGCCGCAAACTGTAAACGATAACGTGCCAGCTAATGCAGCAAAAAGCGGTGCTTCTGTGTCTTCTCCCAAAACTGTGCAGTCTGCAGTTTCGACTAGTCAAAACAAATCACCGATATTTTTTGATAGTTTTGAACAATCGTTAAATCCAAAGTGGTATCTCGAGATGCCTAACAATACGTATTCCTGGAGTTTCTCCCACAAATATGCCATAGACGGTAAGTCATCGCTGCGCGTAGAGTTACGCAAATCCGACCCTATGGTTCAAGGAGCTAAACGTGCTGAAATTTATCTGGACCCGGAAAGGCCCTTGCAGGAACACACGTATTCTTTTAGCATTTTACTGCCTCAGGGCGGGGATGAAGATTACGCTACTGATCCTGACGGGTCGGAAATTGTCGCCCAATGGCACAACACACCTGATCCAGGTGAGCGGTGGACTAATCCCCCGCTAGCGCTACGTACCTTTAGCGGACATTGGTATCTTGATAGGTGCTGGGATGACGCACCGCTCTCTTCTGACGCGGAAATGGCAGAAAAAGGCAACCAAGCTTCATACGACTTAGGCTCATATTTAAACGATAAGGGAAAGTGGGTAAAGTGGACCTTTCATGTGAAGTGGGGTTGGTTACCTTCACAACAGCCAATATTGGAAGTGTATAAAGACGGTGTGCGGATTCTTGACTTGGATGGTGAGCCGAATACTACAAACGACAAGGTTGGCGTATACATGAAGCTTGGGTTGTACAAGTGGGACTGGAGCCAAAGTGACGACACTTCGATTCTTGCGCGGCGTGTAGTCTATTATGATGATGTAAGCATTCGATGAAAGGGCGAATTTTATGTTCGGCAAGCTGTTGCGCACTTTTTTTAAGGTTGTAGGTACGGTTATAGCGATACCTATAGCTGTACCTTTTATTTTGTTGGGATGGATTGGGATTGCCTGCGACCGATACGCCGAAGTCTCGGTGCTTGCTGCACACCTTCCGTTTTATGTTGGAGAATGTTCACGTTACTTTTATTACAAATTTACCTTAAAGCAAGTTGGCCGTAAAGTTGTGTTTAAATACGGGAGTTTTTGTCAATATCGCAATACATTTATCGGTAACCGTGTATTGATTGGCTTCTATAATATCCTGGGCGAAGTTACTATCGGAGATGATGTATTGCTCGGGTCTTATGTCAATATTACTTCCGGAAAAAATCAACATTCCTTTGCGGATGTTAACCAAAAAATAAATGCCCAGCCGGCATTAGGACGCGTAATGGTACATATCGGAAATGATGTCTGGATTGGGAACAATGCAGTAATTGCCGCGGATATTGGCTCTAGGTGCGTTGTAGGACTGGGCAGTGTAGTCGTAAAAAAGCTTAGTAGTCATGGAGTTTATGGTGGTAATCCGGCAAAACTCATAAAACAAATCTAATGGGGATTGGTACATCTTTAGAAGATAGCAGAAACAAGTTGAAATTACTCAAATATAGCATAGATTTGGCTAAAATTTTATCGAGTATTTTAGTAAGTTTTTAGCAATTTAGATTCGCCTGTGACTATAATTAATACTAGCTAGGGATAAACAGTAGTAAGGGGCGTTCTGATGATGCTGAAAAGGGTAATTGTTCTGCTGCTGATTTGTACGGTCCTTGTTGGGTCATCACTGCGAATTAAGCAAGTCACAGAAATTACCTATTTGCCCGATGTAGCGGCCAAAATAAGTTCCGATCCAGAAAAAATTGCCAACACTCTGACGGCTAAGTACTTAAAGCATTACGAATCTCGACTCCTGCCTGATGCTGTTAGGCTAGAGGATTACAGCATTAAAGAGTTGAAAATTTTCCAAGTCGCTGCCAAAAGTTTTGTCTACACAGTCAAGTTTTCGGTGAAAGCCTCGAGCCGTACCTCGAATTGGGTTGCAGGTAATGGCAGTCTCGCTCCACAAGGTTGGATCGAGGATAAGTTTTTCTACGTTACAGTGTTGCACACAGGTGCTATTTATCGAGTCGAACGCATGGCTACGAGCTTGTGATGGGTGCGAGAAGGAAATGCAAGAAGGCAATTGCTGAAGATGCTCACGCACCTTTTGTCACCCATACGCCGTATGATATAGCAAAGGCTGTGCCTTTTACTGCAACAAGGGGTGGAGGCAGATGAAAGTTTTAGGTGACTTTCGATTGAAAACTTTGTTAGAGCGGATTGCTGATGAACTTAGACAACCGAGCAAGGAATCGCGCTACACACCTAAAAACGAGTACAAACTGGAGAAGCCGTTGGGCGAACAACAAGAGTTTCCCAGCCGAAATTGTAAGCGGCGTGATGGCTAAATTGGGAGTTGCATAATAACTCTTACCACGGGAAAATTACACTACAAAAACATTCTGTAAAGGATGTTTTTTTGTTTGGCAGGAAGAGGAGGATATCATTTACCTACATGGAATAACTAATATTGTATACAATATTACCAAAAACAAAGGAGAGTACATATGAAAGATCCCCGAATTGACAAGCTAGCAAAAAATTTGATTAATTACTCCGTCAAACTTCAGCCCGGTGAGAAAATCTTGATCGAAGCGATTGGTTTAGAATTCCCGTTATTGCAAGCCGTAATCAAAGAAGCATATGCAGCAGGCGGTACGCCCTTTGTGACGATTAAAAATCATCAAGTGCTGCGCGAGTTGTTGCTGGAAACTTCGGTTGAGCAATTACAGCAGATGGCTACTTATGAAGCGGCCAGAATGAAGGATATGGATGCCTATATTGGGATACGGTCAGGCGAGAATATTACCGAACTATCTGATGTGCCTGCCGAAAAAATGGCTCTGTATTTTGAACATCTGCAAAAAGTTGTCCATAGTGAGATTCGGGTCCCACACACCAAATGGGTTGTGCTGCGTTATCCGAGCTTTTCAATGGCACAACTTGCTGGTATGAGCACAGAGGCGTTCCAAGACTTCTATTTTGACGTGTGCAATTTAGATTACGCTAAGATGTCAGGAGCAATGGATAGTTTAGTACGTTTAATGGAGCAAACTGACCGGGTCAGATTGGTAGGCCCGGGCACAGATTTAAGTTTTTCGATCAAGGGGTTGCCGGCAATCAAATGCGCTGGTGAGTTGAACATACCTGACGGGGAAGTTTTTTCAGCACCGGTAAAGGATAGCGTCAATGGGTTTATTACCTATAATACGCCGGCAGTGTATCAAGGGTATACGTTTGAAAATATTCGCCTCGAGTTTGCGGCCGGAAAAATCATTCAAGCCACTGCAAACGACTCTGCAAGAATTACCCAAGTCTTTGACACAGATGCAGGTGCTCGCTACGTAGGCGAGTTTGCCATTGGTATCAACCCATATATTACGAAGCCAATGAAAGATACCTTGTTTGATGAAAAAATTATGGGTAGTTTTCATTTCACTCCCGGCAGCTCCTATGATGAATGCTTCAATGGGAACAAATCAGCAGTCCACTGGGACTTGGTTTGTATTCAAACACCGGAGTATGGCGGTGGAGAAATTTATTTTGATGACGTCTTGATCCGCAAGGATGGTGCTTTTGTTTTGCCGGAGTTACAATGTTTAAATCCGGAAAATCTTAAATAACCTATCATCCAAAAATACGCGCAGCTGGCTACCTTACATTGTAAGGCCAGCTGCGCGTATTTTTGTGCAGATCGTTTGTGCATATTCCATAATTGCTTGATGTACAGTGGCAAAATATAAACGCTAAAATAAAAGTGAGCCAAAAATAAGGAAAACGCCAGGAAAAAAGTGAGCCACTTCTAATAAAAAACCTGTATAGTTCAGAAGGTAAGAATAGCTGACGTACAGGGGGAGAAAGGGTGTCAATTGAAGTGGACATTTACGAAAAAATACGCTACTTGCATGAGCACGAAGGCAAATCACAAAGAGCAATATCCACACTGCTTGGGATATCCCGCAATACGGTAAAGAAATACTGTGAGGGATCACAGGTCCCCTGGGAGCGTCAAGGAACAAGTGGCCGTCAGCGATATATGGTAACCGATGAGATTATGGATTTCATCAAGAGTTGCCTTGAGACGGATGAACTCGAAAACATTAAGAAACAGAAACACACCGCCAAGCGGATATATGACCGCCTTGTGCAGGAGAAAGGCTTCAAGGGCGGAGAATCAACCATACGCGAAATCGTAGCTAAACTTAAGGACAAACAGCCGAAAGTATTTGTGCCATTAGCCTATGATCCGGGAGAAGCGATTCAGATCGACTGGGGTGAGGCAACAGTATACTTGAGCGGCAAAAAAATGAAGGTAAACTTGTTTTGCATGCGGGAGTGCTACAGTGCGGATATGTTCTGTAAAGCTTTCTACCGCCAGAATGAAGAAAGTTTTCTGGAAGGCCAGATCTCTGGATTCGACTATTTCGAAGGTGCCCCGAAACGACTTATATTTGACAACGCCAAAGTGGCGGTAAAAGAGGGTTTTGGTGTTCATGCAAAGCCCCAGGATAGATACAAGGCTTTAGCCGCCCACTATGCTTTTCAATGTAAATTCTGCAATATTGCAGCAGGCCACGAAAAAAGCTTGGTAGAGGGACTCGTGGGCTGGGTAAGGAGGAATATCTTAGTACCAATCCCCCGAGTGGAAACGATCGATGAGCTAAACGCGGAAATTTTACGCAGATGCCTGAAATACCGTGAGCATAGGATAGCCGGCCGGGATCAGACCGTCGGTGAGATGGCACTGACTACTAGGGTAAGGCTAACAAAATTACCAAGGTATAGATTCGACCCAAGCAAGAGCATAACGCAAAGAGTGAGCGATTTCTCAACGGTGAGATTTGATTACAACCACTACTCTGTGCCGGTCAAATATGCCGACAAAGAAGTCAGCATCAAGGGTTACGGCAATGAAGTAGTGATGATATACAGAAACAGCGAGATAGCCAGATATCCCCGTTGTTATGAACGAGGTCAAACCAAATACCGCCTGGAACATTACATAGACTTGATTGAAAAGCGCCCCCGCAGTGTTTTCAATGCCAAGCCGGTTAAGAACAACCTATCCACACAGCTGCTGGAGATCGGCAGAAGGCTGTCTGGGCCTAGGGAAATGGTCAAGCTCCTTAGACTTTGTGTTGACTACGGGGAGGACAAGATTCTAGCAACCGTTAACGCCCTTAATACTCCTGAGCTATCGGTAGAGCAGATAAGGGCCCATCTGACACCGATCAGCATACCGGAGAGGATAACTCCGGAGATTGACATCAAGGTTACAATACCGGAGTTTGACAGGTATGACGCCCTGATATACAGGGGGGTTACCATATGAGTGGACATGCCAGCGACATTAACCCCATTAAAGAGACCATTAAGCTTTATGCCCGGCAACTTAAAACTCCGGCCTTTGTAGGCTATGAAAGTATAGTTAGGCAGCTATCCCCCGGTGACGGATACGATAAATTTCTTAGCGAGACCATGAAGCTTGAGGTGTCGCAGCGGCAAATCGCCGGACAGAAGCGCCGGATTAAGCAGGCCGGGTTTCCTGTCATGAAGACACTTGATGAATTCAACTACAATAGGCTGGAACATGTATCGGAATCCTATATCTGGGAGCTTGCCTCTTGTGACTTTATTAAGAACCGGCAGAATGTCGTAATGATCGGCTGTCCAGGGGCTGGCAATTATCGAAAGAATTTATTTATGGAAAGAAATTAGTGTTCGTCCTAGTGTTGCATAAGATGTGCTTTAATTTCTTTCCATAACACCTCAGAATAGGCAATGAAATCTTGTCTATTGGAGCATTCCTGTAATAAACAAAAATGAACTTTGAATCAAAAAGCACCTCACAGTAGAATAAGGATGTGCCCAACTTGCCAGGAAAGCACAAATCCAAACTACGGAGGTACTTGACATGAAGTATACCCAGAATGAAAAGATTTTGCAAATCACTGACCAGACCATGATTGTTGGAGTTGACATCGCGAGTGAAATCCACTACGCTCGTGCCTTTGACGGCCGCGGATTAGAAGTTGGTAAGTTGCTAAGGTTTAACAACGACGCAGATGGTTACTCTCAGTTCACAACGTGGATCCAAGCTATCCAAGAAAGAAGCGGCAAAAGCAATGTAATGGTTGGCATGGAGCCTACCGGTCACTACTGGTTCAATATTGCTCAGCAACTTAAGGATCACGGTATCAAGCTTGTGCTGGTGAATCCGTTTCATGTCAAAAGGAGCAAAGAACTAGACGACAACAATCCGACCAAGAATGACCGTAAAGATCCCAAAACCATTGCAATGCTCGTCAAAGATGGCCGCTATATGGAACCGTATATACCGGAAGGTATTTACAGCGAGTTAAGGACAGCTATGGAAACTAGATGGCAGATTGTAAAGCAGTTAAACATAATCCGTAACCGGGTAAAACGATGGATAAGCATCTACTTCCCTGAGTTTAACCAAGTCTTTGGAGACTGGGAAGGTAAGGCCGCCATGACTGTGTTACATGAGTTTTCCACTCCGGCCAAGATATCAGAAAAAGGCGTTGCAGGTATTATTGGTCGCTGGAAGCAAGATAAGCTAAGGGCTGTAGGCATTAAGCGAGCTACAGCATTGGTTGAGGCTGCTAGAACGTCTGTAGGCGTCCGTGAA
The DNA here is from genome assembly GCA_021783135.1 of Bacillota bacterium. GTDB lineage: Bacteria > Bacillota > Desulfitobacteriia > Desulfitobacteriales > JAJXUE01 > JAJXUE01. Next base: position 25,694 of record JAJXUE010000015.1, read on the forward strand.
GGCCTAAAGGCTGCCGAGAATGACTTGATGTTTCTGCTGCAGAACTATGAAATGTATATGCAGCAATATGAACTGACGATGGCTCTAGTGGAGCAGCTTGCTATGCAGATTCCAGGCCTTGAAGAGATGGTAAAGATCAAAGGGGTTGGCTTAATCACGGCAGCAGGCTTCATTGCGGAAGTCGGTGACATTAGCCGGTTTGAGCATCCCCGGCAAATCCAGAAACTCGCTGGTCTAAACATAAAAGAGAACAGCTCCGGAAAGCACAAAGGCAAAAGCAGCATCAGCAAGCGAGGCAGGCGAAGGCTAAGATCACTGCTATTTCAGGCAATCATGCCAATTGTCGCCAAGAATCCAGAGTTTCGCGAACTCCATCGCTACTATACAAACAGGGACCATAATCCACTAAAGAAGAAGCAATCGTTGATACTGTTGAGCTGTAAGTTAATACGGGTATTCTTCGCCCTGCTGACTAAAGGCTCCAAATATGACCCACAGAAAATGATGAGCGATATCAGAAGACCACAACTACAGGAAGCAGCATAGACACAACAAGAACAATAGACAGTAAGACATTCAAGATAGCACATTGACAAAACGAGCCGGGATTAGTTAGGTTGAATATTTTCCATAAGGGCATAGACCCAGTATTGGAGCATGACTAACATCCACCTCATGGATAGGCAGAACGAAGGAATTTAGGGCAAGGACCCTGCGAGACATGGGAGGGTTGCCACCGGAGAGCATGTGGATACCAACGGCCAAAATAAGCTGAAAATACTAGACGCTTATTTAGGTGCACCCATGCCCATCCAGTTTAATGCATAAATGAGTATAATATCCATGTGGCTTGTTTTAAGAAATGTGTAATTCTAAGAAAATGCGAGTAAACACGAGAAATCTTTAGATTATAGAGGGAGGTAGGTTATGGAAATGAGAAAGCCAATTGAGGTACTAGCCACAGATGTTGTCAAAGAACTCAAGCGACTCAATTACGCATACAACACCATATGCGGGTTGCGAGCATCGTTCAAGAGAATTTGTGCCTTTGCGCGGGACAAAGGTGAGTTGCACTTCTCTGAAAATCTCGGTAAGGAGTATCTTAGAGAAAGATATGGATGTACAACGGACTATTATTTGGAACCCTTCCCTAAGAAAGCAAAAGAAGCTATCCGGTCAATCCGACTTCTGGGAGATTTTCAACTTCATGGCTTTATCATTCGCAGAATCGTAAAGCGAAAGGGATACGTAAAGCCGCCACAGTTCGAGGAAGTTCTGACCGCTTACGAGAGAGAATGCGCAAACAATGAATACTCTATTCGAGGAATGCGCACCAGACTCCAGCGATTATTCTTTTTTGTCGATTATCTTTCACTGCGGCGCGTGACGGCTGTAGGCCACATTACGCCTAAAATCATATCGGACTACGTCATAAGCATTTGTCCAAAACACGAAAAGAGTATCGCCTCCATACTGACAACTCTAAGAGTTTTCTTGAGGTTTCTCTATCTAAACGGGTACACCGATAAAGATTTATCCCTTAGCGTGCCAAAGCAGAACAAATACCATTACCCCACCGTACCATCAACTTGGGACCCTTCAGAAGTAAAGCGGATGCTTGATGTCATTGATCGGGGAAATCCTCGCGGAAAGCGAGACTATGCCATCCTTATTCTTGTCGCAAAGCTAGGAATACGTGTCAGTGACATAAAGGCCTTGAAACTTTCGAATTTGAACTGGGCTAACAAAACGATTACCATTCGGCAGGAAAAAACAAAAAACCAAGTTACATATCCAATTCTTCACGATGTAGGTTGGGCACTAATTGATTATCTTCAAAATGCACGACCTAAGTGCGATGTGCCGTATGTGTTTGTACGTCTTAATGCTCCGTTTCAAGCCTTTGGTGAAAATGCCAACCTCCATAACATAATTACTGAATACATTCGATTGGCTGGAATTAACGTTCCTCGCGGAAAACGGCATGGGCTTCATTCACTCAGGCACTCGCTGGCTAGCGCCCTTTTGGAACAGGGAGCGTCTCTTGCTGTTATCTCCGATATCTTGGGTCATGTAGATTCAAAATCTACTTCGGTTTATCTACATACAGATCTTAATGGGCTAAAGGCCTGTGCGCTTGACCCCGAGGAGGTGTTCCCGAATGCCTGAAAACCTAGGGTTTCGGAGCGTACTAGCCGTGCTAATTAAGAACTATATTGCAGAAAAACAAGCTGTAGGCTACAAATTCGCAAAAGGAGCTGATATGTTAAGGAGTTTCGACTCCTTTGTGTTCAGTCGAGGCTTGAAAGTGACAGCTTTAACAAAACAAATGGTTATTGAGTGGACCGCTCGCAGGCCGAATGAGACCGTTTCGACACAATGTCGTAGGATTTCATTGTTGCGGGGACTGGCGGCATACTTAAATCGTATAGGTTATCCTGCGTATGTTTATCCCAGAGCGATGGTCACCGTGGATCGATACACCTATATTCCGTACATATTTTCAAGTGACGAAATGAAAAGGATCTTTGATGTGTGCGACCACTACAGACCGAATGGCGTAACGCCAAATCGACATTTGGTTATGCCGCTTTTAATCCGCATACTCTATGGATGTGGACTCCGGATTTCCGAGGCAATGAACTTAACTCTCCAGAATGTTGACCTTAACAAAGGCTACTTGTACATCAAAAATGCAAAGTTCAACAAAGAGCGTATACTGCCAATGGCAGACAGTCTAACGGAACGATGCCGGGAGTACTGGGCAAATGTCAGTATTGGAAAGATAGGCAATCCGTTTTTCTTCCCGTCGCCATATGGCGGTCATTATTCCGAGTCAACCATTTATAAACTCTTTAGAGCGATACTTAGAATAGCCAAGATTTCACACCTGGGGAGGGGAAAAGGCCCCCGAATTCACGATGTCCGGCATACCTTCGCAGTTAATTGCCTAAAGAATTGGGTCCTAGACGGAAGGGATCTTAACAATTGTCTTCCCTATCTCTCTTCATATCTTGGCCATGAAGATCTGCGTGGCAGTCAGAGATACTTGCGGCTAACTGCTGAGTTGTACCCAGACATAACAAGCAAGATCGAGAAGACTTGTTCATACATCATTCCGGAGGTGGAATTGTATGAAGCAGACTGATTTTGCGAGGACGCTTGCGAGTTATCTGACGGATTTTTTGCCTGGACAGAGAAATGTAAGCATTAACACGATTAAATCCTATCGCGATACCTTCAAGCAATACCTCATGTTCATGCGGGAGGAAAAAGGAATCAAGCCAGAAACTATTTCATTTGTATATGTAACGGCGCCGAACATAAAAGACTTTTTGCAATGGCTCGAGACCTCCAAAAATGTGACTACTAGCACCCGGAATCAGCGACTCGCTGCTGTTCACAGCTTCTTCAGATATGCTCAGACTGAGAATCCAGAGATCCTGTTCGAAAGCCAAAAGATTCTCGGCATGCCGTTTAAGAAAAAGCAGCAACAGACCATACCGCATCTATCTATGAATCAATTGGCATATCTATTCGAACAGCCTGATACAACCACTAAAAGGGGACGTAGAGACTTGGCCTTAATTGTCCTCTTATATGATGCCGGTGCGAGAGTACAGGAGTTGATCGACCTAAAGGTCTGTGAGGCGAGACTGGCCAACCCTGCAACAATTACGCTGACAGGCAAAGGCAACAAGAAGAGGAACATCCCAATCATGTCTAAAACTCGAAACCTTCTTCAAGGCTACATGGATGAAAACCACCTACTCGAAAACGGTCGGCAACAAAGCCCTCTGTTTTGCAACAGCAGATACCAGGCGTTTACAAGACCAGGTATTACATACATCCTAAATAAGTACTTCAAGCAGGCAAAGCTCAGCCACAATGACGAGGTTTTCCCGGATAGGCTCCATCCGCACATGCTAAGACACTCAAAAGCCCTTCATCTCTTGGAATCCGGTGTGAACCTGCTTTATATTCGCGACTTATTAGGGCATGTTAGTGTGACTACAACCGAAATTTACTTAAAATTTGATACAGAACTTAAGAGAAAGGCTTTGGAAGCTGCATATCCCCAAATAATAATTGGGGAAGTTCCTGAATGGGAGGTAAACTCCGATATCCTTCAGTGGCTACAGAACCTCTGTCGCCCTTGATTATTATGGAAAGAAATTAAAGCACATCTTATGCAACACTAGGACGAACACTAATTTCTTTCCATAAATAAATTCTTTCGATAATTGCCATTATGTAAAGCTTTACATAATGGCAAAAGCCACTTGTCCATCGGGTTAGGCATGAAAGCCTGCTATGCCGGTTTTAACGTCAAATTCTACACAGCAATGAACCTGGCCAACGAGCTGGCGGAGGCCATCCAATTTCACCGTCTATCGAAGCTTGAAAAAGCCATGGCGAGGATTGACTTACTGATCATTGACGAACTCAGCTACCTTACCTTCAACCGTCATCAGTCTGAAATGTTGTTTCAGGTAATATCCGAGCGTTCGGAACGGGGGAGCATTATATTAAGCACCAACCTTGAATTCTCCCGCTGGACGGAGTTGTTCGAGAATGAAATCATGGTCGCTGCCTTAATAGACCGAATAACCTTCCGTTCCCATGTGTTAGACATGAACGTCAAGGATTCCTACCGGCTGGAACAGACCCTGACCAAAGCAAACTAGGTTAAAACCAGGCAGTCAGCCGGCCGCGCGCCTGTAAAATCTCCACTCGGGCTACGCCCTCCTTCCGATTTTACAGGCGCATATTAATATCGGTAAGTGGCGCAATATTTACCCAGCGTTTTAACCTAATATGGCTCACTTTTTTACTGGCGTTAGTGGCTCAACTTTTTTCTGGCGGGTGGCTCACTTTTCTATTGACAATCGCAGGCAAAAGCCATGATTATGATAATTCATCTAATTTATATCTAATCTTCATGTTCATTTAAACGAGTTTTAATTTAATAAACCTAAACTTAGTAATAGTAAATCACAATTAGACTTCAAATTAATTAGACTCGAATTTACGCATCAATATGTTCAAACGTTGGAGAATGAAAGTTGGAGGTAGTTAAGTGGCTAAGATGGGATTCAAAATGGTCGCCCTATGTGCGGCAGCTGCCGGAATAATTTATGGCGCCGGGTACACTGTGACGGATACGCCTGCGGCATCGTACGCGCTAAATGATACACCTTCAGTGGTTGCGTACAGGAAATATGCGCAGACAGCAACTAAACTCTCTGTCCCGCAACAGGAGAAGAAGGTTCAGACTGAGCCAAAGACTGTTACCTTTGCGTCAAGTACAGCGTCAACAAAACAACCAGCACAAAATCCTAGTTCTACACAAAATCCTAGTACAGTACAAAGCCCTAGCACAACACAAAGCCCAAGCTCAGCGCAAAGCTCTAATGCAGCCCCAAGTGCTAAGCAACAAGGACAATACAAGGATGGTACATATTACGGTCAGGGAAGTAATCGGATTGGCACTGTAGGAGTTGCGGTTACAGTCAAACAAGGCAGAATTGTGTCAGCCCAAATTACCCAATGTGATACACATTATCCGCAGTGGCGGATCGATCCCGTACTCCCGGATCAAGTTGTCGCAAAACAAAATGGCAATATAGATGCAATTTCCGGGGCGACACGCAGTTCAGAAGATTTCCAAGTGGCAGTGCAAACAGCGTTGCAACAGGCTCAATTGTAAAGTACCTGACGCGTTAGGTTAAAAAGAGGTTAAAAAGTTATTTGAAGCAAGTAAGGAGGTGCAGCCTCATGGTCTGTAGCGGAAGCAACCGGCGCATCGTGCAATCAGCTTTATATATGGACACTGTAGTTACCTTAACTATCGCTACTGACGCAACGCCAACTGAGGTTGAACCGGCTTTAGCTCGGGCCTTTGCGGCCTTTGAACGCGTCCAAGGGGTCTGTAATCGATTTGATGCGCAGGCCGAGATTAGTAAACTTGCCTTGCAGATTGGCAAGGCTATACCGGTGAGTGATCTGCTGTTTGAGGCTATTCGCTTTGCCTTAGCAGTGGCTGATTGCAGCCGAGGGGCATTTGATCCAACCTTGGGTTTTGCGCTGCAAGCCAATGGTTTTGATCGCAATTATTTGACTGGAGCGAGATTAAACTTAAGTGGCAACTCCGGCTCGACCACAAGCTATCGTGATGTTGTGCTTGATGCTCAGCACAAAACAGTTTTGCTCACAAAGCCGCTTGTGCTCGATTTGGGAGCGGTAGCTAAGGGTTTGGCTGTTGATATAGCGGCCCAAGAGTTAAGCGATTTCAGGGGTTTTATGATTGATGCCGGCGGCGATATTTTTGCGGGTGGCCTGAATGAGCGGGGTGAGCCGTGGAGAATCGGCGTTCGCCACCCCAAGCAAAAAGATAGGATAATTTGTGCCATCGAGTTGACGGATGCTGCTGTTTGTACCTCAGGCGGTTATGAACGGCCCAGCCCGGTAAAAGCAGGCACGCATCATCTCATCGAACCAAGCACGGGCATGTCGCCTGGACAGGTTGTGAGTAGCACGGTGATTGCCCCATTTGCGATGTTGGCTGATGCTTTTTCGACAACGGCGTTTATCCTAGGACCTGACAAAGGTATCGCGTATTTAGAGGAAGTCGGACTTGAGGGAATGTTGATTACGCCGGCGTTAGAGCTACGAGTAACGCAAGAAATGGAGAGGTTTTTAGTATGAATGCAACCGGTACAGTACCTAGGTCAAGAAGCTACTCACGTAAGGTTGTGATAACGCCTAAAATTTTAGTGCTCGTTATACTCTTGGGCATGACCGTAATTGCGGCTAGGCTGAATCCTGCCGACAGCAGGGGCATTGTCAACGCAGGTATCGCTATGCTAACAGCGGGTATACTTGATTTGAGCGTGGCGCTTTGGCATGGGCGGAAGCTGTCATTTCCTGACGGAGGTATCGTGACAGGTCTGATTGTGGCCCTTGTGTTAAGTTCATCGGCGCATTGGTACACAGTTGTGGCAACTACAGTGATTGCGCTCGCTTCCAAACACTTATTTAAAATTAAAAGAAGGCCAATTTTTAACCCAGCTGCTTTTGGGTTGCTGGCGGCCATCATTTTGTTTTCCAGTGATCAAAGCTGGTGGGGTGCCTTCAACAATTTATCTGGCTGGTGGGTAGTGCCTTTATTGGCTGTAGGTTTCTTTGTCACCAATCGAGTGAATAAATTTCCCCAAGTGTTTGCGTTTTTGCTAACTTATCTTAGCTTACTGCTGGTCATGGGCTTGTGGCATTTGGGACATGCAGGCGACATTCTGCGTAACCCATTTATTAATTCTGCTTTATTTTTAGCCTTTTTCATGGTGACAGATCCGCCAACATCGCCAGGCAAATATCCGGACCAAATGCTTTTTGGGGTCATAATTGCCGTAAGTACCCTGGCAATATATTGGAAGTATGGCGGACTGGCTTTTCTGCCTGCCGGATTATTAGTGGCAAATGTCTGGAATGCCGTGCGCATGTCGCGCACAGCTGCAAAACTGGCAGAATGAGTTCCGGGTGAAAGTCGCGCCGAACCAATTAGGGCGCTTTTGCGCTGCGGCCCTTTTTGGTGGGGTAGAGTCCGCCGCCGAAGCCTCGATGTTTAGCGGCAGCTAAACGAGCTCACTTACCGGGTAAGACTTGAGGTAATACGTCTACAAAATTATCTGGCAAGTAACCTAAAGCTTGCATCTTTTGGATGATGAGTTTTTGCTTGGCTAAAGCAGCAGGGATATTATTCGCAAAATAGGAAGGTGATTGCGGCAATCCTGCCAGAAATGCGCATTGGGCAACCGAGAGGGTCGAGACATCGGACGTTCCAAAGTAAGCTGTTGCCGCAGCTTTGATGCCCCAGGCATTACGCCCATAGTAGATATTGTTGAGGTACAACTCCAATATTTTGCCTTTGTTTTTGTAGTAGTCTTCTAATTGCAAAGCCAGTAGGGCTTCTGTTAACTTGCGCCTAACTGTTTGGGTTGGGCTTAAGTAGAGATTGCGGGCCAATTGCTGGGTTATAGTACTTGCCCCTTCCACGGCATGCTGGCTGGTTAGGTCAGTAAATATGGCACGTGCCACGCCGTAAAAGTCAACTCCTTTGTGCTGATAAAAACGCTGGTCTTCAATCGCAACAACAGCTTGGCAGAGTGTAATGGGGATTTCCTGTAATGGCACATAAACGTTAGGAATGGGTTGCAATAACTGGGTACTGCCTCTGACAACTGTTTTGGGCGTATCAGTACTGAGTTGCATGCGCGTGATATTAGGCAGGAACGGAAAGACACGGGCAACTGCCATTGGGTGTTCATAGATTGACCACGTCAGTAATGTCAAGAGTAAGCAGGCTAAAATGAACAGCCTTTTAATAAATCGCATCGCTATCTTCTCCTACACCAAGGATTTGATTAGAGTAATATTATACTCCGTAAAGCGGAAAAAGGGCAAAAAAGTACCCTGGCCATTTTCGATCCGCCAGGGTAAGAGCAGAGGGGTTAGATTGAGGAGGAGTGAGATGAGAAGATTCAATACTTAACCAATTAAGCATTGATTGTGAAAGTTAATAGTTTCACAATCAAATTATAACTTATTTTGCTGAGTTTGCAAGCACTTTCATTAAAGTCGCAATTGTGCAAAAACTCCAAAATAAGCGTTGGCCCGAAACTTGTTTAATAGTGTCTTTAATAGTAAAATGAATGAAACAAATGATATTAAAGGAATTTTATATGAGTTATGAGGCGGCGACAATTAAATTTCACGGCGTGGTACAAGGTGTCGGGTTTAGACCCTTCGTCTATCGAGTAGCGTACGAAATGCAGGTCAAAGGTTGGGTTAACAATACGGCAAATGGTGTTACCATTCACGCCGAAGGAGTTGACTTGCCTTGTTTTTATCGCCGTTTGCTAAGTGAGTTGCCAACTTTGGCTCTCGTCAAACACCATACATTTGAATCGGTAGAAGTTGAAGGTTTTACTGAGTTCTCGATTAGCCAAAGTGACATGGCAAATTCCGGCGAGGTTCTGATATCACCTGATGTAGCGACTTGCCCTGAATGTTTAGCGGATATTAACAGCCCGACCAATCGGCGTTATCATTATCCATTTACTAACTGCACTAATTGCGGTCCGCGTTATAGCATTATCTTGGACATTCCGTATGATCGACCCAATACTACTATGCGGCAATTTACGCTGTGTCCGGATTGTGGTGTTGAATATTATAACCCGTATGATCGTCGTTTTCATGCCCAACCAATTGCCTGCCCGAGGTGCGGACCGACAGCGATACTTCGGGACACCGCCGGCGCGGAATTGCCGGGATTGGGCCAGTTACAAATCGCCTCAGGTGCAATCATAGCCGTCAAGGGTCTGGGAGGATTTCATTTAGCCTGTGATGCTCTTGACGACAGGGCCGTGGAACAACTGAGAAATCGTAAAAAAAGAGAGGCTAAGCCTTTTGCTGTAATGGCGAGAGACTTGGCAGTAGTTAAGCGTTACTGTTACATTGATAGTGAGGAAGAAAAGCTCTTGTCCAGTCCGGCAGCGCCGATTGTCGTGTTACAGCTCAAGGCCGGCCTGAGTGAACTTGGCCTACCGGAGAGCCTAGCACCAAACCTTAATACCTTGGGAGTAATGTTGCCTTACACGCCATTGCACCATTTACTGTTTGCGGACGGTCTGGATTTGTTGGTAATGACCAGCGCTAATCGCAGCGGTGAGCCCTTAGTGACGGATAATGCGGCAGCAGTACGTAAATTGGATGGTATTGCCGATTATTGGTTGACTCATAATCGTGACATCTGTCATCCAATTGATGATTCTGTGATTCGCGTTATTAACGGTCAGGCAGTCTTTTTGCGACGGGCTCGCGGGTATGTACCGCTTCCCCTAGAATTGGATGATAAATTTCTACCGATAATGGGTGTGGGTGGGGATATGAAGAACACTTTTTGCCTCCTCAAGGACAATCGGGCCTTTATCAGTCAGCATGGCGGCGATTTAGGTAATTATGATAATTATAAACAATTCACCCATGCAGTTGAGGCCTTTGCCAAGGTCGTTAAGGCTAACCCGGCTGAATTAGCCTGTGACTTACATCCGGATTACTATTCGACTCGTTATGCCCGTAACAGCGGGTTGCCTTATGTGGCCGTGCAGCATCATCATGCCCACTTGGTAAGTTGTTTGGTTGAAAACGGAGTTAAGGATAAAGTATTGGGTGTTGTCTGTGACGGCACTGGCTTCGGGCTTGACGGCAATGTCTGGGGTTTCGAATTTCTCATAGGTGATCGGCGGGAATTTGACCGGGTTGGACACCTGGAATATCTTCCTTTGCCCGGGGGAGATAATGCAGTCAAGTATCCAGGCAGAATTGCCCTGGCTTACTTGCTCCGATTGTTGCCACAACAAGCCGATAAAATCGGTACATATTTCATGGATATTGCCCCAGAGGAAAAAGCGATAATTGCGCACCAAATCCGGCAGGACTTTAATACCTATGCTACCTCTAGCTGTGGCCGATTATTTGATGCGGTTGCCGGATTGACGGGTATTTGCAGTCTAGTAAGCTATGAAGGTCAGGCGGCAATCGAGCTTGAGGCTGCGATTATGCCGGGTGAATCCGGCGTGTATTCATATCAAATTGACTCTGACCAGGGTATGCAGCTAATTCGGGTTGCAACGATGTTCAGCGAAATCATGACGGATTTGCGTGCGCAAACACCGCTGGGACAGATTGCGGCTAAGTTTCATAATACTATAGGCGCAATGATTCTGACAGTTTTGCACCAATTGCGTTGTGAGTATGGTGCGAGTCAAGTCGCCCTCACAGGCGGGGTTTTTCAAAACAAGTATTTAGTGGAATACTTGGTACCCAGGTTAACTAATGCAGGTTTTACTGTTTATCAGCACCGGCGGCTATCTCCCGGTGACGGTAGTTTGTGCTTGGGCCAAGCAATTATAGCAAATGAGGTGAACAAAAATGTGTCTAGCAATTCCCGGTAAGGTTATCCTTACCACAGAACACACAGCTGAAGTAGATTTGATGGGTAACAGACGAAAAGTTAATATTGATTTGGTAGCAGATGAAGTAAAACCAGGTGATTACCTGCTGATTCATGCGGGTTATGCGATTGAGAAAGTTGACGAAGAAATTGCACTGGAAACACTGGCTTTATTTGAGGAGGCATTGGAAAAGAGTGACTATTAAAGCACAATCCGCGAAACTTATAGCTGATATTAAGGCGATGGCTACAGAGCCGTTTAAACTTATGGAAGTGTGCGGTAGCCATACTGTAGCCATCGCCAAAAGCGGTATTCGCGAACTTTTGCCGCCCAATATCAGACTTGTGTCAGGTCCGGGATGCCCCGTATGTGTTACAGATAATTCCGATATTGACCGCTTTCTAAGTCTGGCTCAGCAGCCCGGACTTATCATTGCTACATTTGGCGACATGATTCGAGTACCGGGAACTGTAACCAATTTGCAAAACATCCGGGCCGGCGGAGCGGACGTTAGGGTTGTTTACTCGACCTTAGATGCTTTAGAAATAGCAAGGCAAAACCCGGAGAAGCAAGTAGTGTTTTTAGGTATTGGTTTTGAAACAACTATTCCGACAGTCGCTGTTTCTGTTGAGATCGCGGCGCGGGAAAATTTGTCCAATTATAGTGTGCTGGCAATGCATAAGTTAGTGCCGCCTGTTTTGGAAGTTCTGGTTATGGACCCGGAGTTGGGCATTGATGCGTTTATTAATCCGGGACATGTCTGTTCCGTTCTGGGCACAGAGCCATTTGAATTCATTGCTAAGCAATATGGTAAACCAAGTGTAATTGCGGGATTTGAACCGCTGGATATTTTGCAAACGATCTGGATGCTGTTAAAACAAAGAACAGAAGGACGCTCAGAAGTCGAGATTGAGTATACAAGAGTAGTAAAAACTGCTGGTAATCCTAAAGCCAGAGAATACATGGACAAGTATTTTACCGTTGTGGATGCCCGCTGGCGGGGGATCGGCGTCATTCCTCAGTCCGGTTTGAAGTTGCGGCCTGAATATTCCCAGTTTGACGCTGAGGCCAAATTTACCCTGCCTCAACCGGTCGAAACGAATATTCCCGGCTGTCAATGCGGTGATATCCTGAAAGGGAGATTATTACCGCCGGATTGCGCCCTGTTTGGCAAAGCCTGTACACCTCTGCAACCGATAGGTCCTTGTATGGTGTCATCGGAAGGTTCGTGTGCAGCTTTTTACCGGTATCGGGGGAGGAGTTATAATGCTTGAGGATAGGATAATTATGGCTCACGGCAGCGGGGGGCGCTTAAGCCATCAGTTGATTCGTGATGTATTTCAACAGGCGTTTGCTAACGAATGGCTGGGTCAAATGAACGACGCCACAGTCTTGCCCAAAGAACCGGGGCAACTCGCGGTAACTACTGATTCGTTTGTCATTTCACCCATATTTTTTGCCGGCGGCGACATAGGCAAACTGGCCGTGTGCGGCACGGTGAATGATTTGGCTGTATCCGGCGCAATACCGAAATACTTAACAACAGGGTTCATTATCGAAGAAGGCTTCCCTGTGGCTGAGCTATTGCAAATTGCCAATTCGATGGCTGCTGCAGCGAGTGCTGCCGGTGTTTGTTTGGTTGCCGGAGATACCAAGGTGGTTGAGCGTGGGGGCGCAGATAAGGTCTTTATTAATACCACAGGGATAGGTTTTATACCGACAAAACGTAAGCTCAGTCCTGAGCGGATTAAACCGGGTGATAAAATAATTATTAGCGGGACTATGGGTGATCACGGCATTGCGATTGTGTCGCAACGTGAGGGGCTTGAATTTAGCTCTCCGGTTGTCAGTGATTGTGCGACTTTAAATCAATTTATTGACAGTTTTATCCTGCCAGGGGTTAAATGCATGCGTGATCCGACCCGAGGCGGATTAGCTACAACGCTTAACGAGTTGGCTGGGCAAGCCGGAGTTGCAATGGTGATTGAGGAAGAACTAGTTCCGGTATCCCCTGCTGTTAAAGGCGCTTGTGATATGTTGGGGTTGGACCCGTTATACCTAGCTAATGAAGGTAAGGTTATCGTCATCGTTAATCCTAGGGACGAGGCAGCTGTGCTTGACAGGATGCATGGGCACCCACTCGGCAAGGATGCACGGACAATCGGTGAGGTGCTGTCCGATGAGTCCGGCTTGGTCCTAACTGAAACGGTTTTAGGGGTGCGCCGTATCCTAGGTATGTTGGAAGGCGAACATCTCCCCCGTATTTGCTAAAATTAATTAAGGAGAGCTTCAGGTGAAAATTGCCGTAATTGACGGTCAGGGTGGCGGCATTGGTAGGTTAATAACCGAAAAAATTCGCAAAGCTTTGCCTGAGGTAGAAATTATTGCATTGGGAACCAATGCGTTGGCCACCAGTTTGATGCTAAAGGCAGGGGCGAATGAAGGCGCGTCTGGCGAAAATGCTATTGTGGTAAATGCTGCGCACGTAGATCTTATTGTCGGATCTATAGGCATCCTTGTCGCTAATTCTATGCTGGGTGAATATACGCCTAGTATGGCGCGTGCCGTAGCGGAGAGCGCTGCTGTTAAGCTAGTTATTCCGCTCAATCGTGCGCGAGTTGAGGTTATCGGACTTAATGACGAACCTTTGCCACATCAGGTGGAAAAATTAGTGCAAAGAATCCAAAGAATCAAGGTTGACAGGGGCAACTAAGCCTGCTACAATCAAAATAAATCTTAAAAACCGATTGAAATACTCGGATTTAGGAGGAAAGCTAATGCAAGTTGCCAGTAGTATCACGGAATTAATCGGAAAAACTCCTTTGGTTAAACTTAATCATCTTGTGAGCAAGGATTCAGCCGATATCTATGTTAAAGTGGAATCGTGTAACCCTGGTGGTAGTGTTAAAGACAGGATTGCACTCAACATGCTTGATGCAGCAGAAGCGGCGGGTATACTTAAGCCCGGAGCAACAATTTTGGAACCAACTAGCGGTAATACCGGGGTAGGGTTGGCTATGGTTGCTGCAGCCAGAGGCTATCACCTGATACTTGTAATGCCCGAAACAATGAGCATTGAACGGCGGTTGTTGGCGGCCGCCTACGGCGCGGAAATTGTCCTCACTCCTGGTTCGGAGGGCATGAAGGGCGCAATTCATAGAGTTGAAGAGATGTTGGCCGCAAACCCAGCTTATTTCTGCCCGCAACAATTTAACAATCCTGCCAATCCCGAGATACACCGTAAGACTACAGCCGAGGAAATCTGGCAAGCAACCGATGGCCTAGTTGATGCTTTTGTGGCTGGGGTTGGGACCGGTGGTACTATAACCGGGGTTGGTGAAGTCTTAAAAGGCCTCAAACCGAGTGTGCATGTGGCTGCGATAGAACCGGCCAATTCACCTGTGCTTTCAGGTGGTGCACCCGGACCGCATAAAATTCAAGGGATTGGCGCCGGCTTCATCCCGGAAGTGCTTAACACTGCCGTCTTAGATGAAATTATTACCGTCACCAATGATGAAGCTATGGATACGGCCAGACGGCTAGCTAAAGAGGAAGGGATCTTGGTTGGCATATCGTCCGGCGCGGCAATATTTGGCGCCCTCAAAGTGGCGCAAAAATTAGGGCAAGGTAAAATTGTTGTAGTACTTGCGCCAGACTCCGGTGAGCGCTATCTCAGTACAGAATTGTTTAAGCTACCAGGCGCCTAGAAAATCAATTAGTACCGTGGAAACGGCCTTCATTTGAGGGCCGTTTTGGTTTATCGAGGGTGAAAAAGCTGAGGTATTAGCTTTACAACAATTTTTGGCCTGTGCTAAAATGAAAAGCAGATTATGCCTAAGGGGGAGAAATAGTGTCAGGTCACTCGAAATGGGCAAACATTAAGCATAAAAAAGCGCGTGCTGATGCGCAAAAGGGCAAGGCCTTTACGAAAATAGGTAAAGAAATTATTGTGGCGGCACGTCAGGGCGGCGGTGATCCTAATGGTAACTTTCGTCTCAAAATGGCTGTGCAAGCGGCCAAAGCTGCCAACATGCCTAACGATAATATTCAACGCGCTATTCAAAAAGGGGCAGGCGGTGCAGAAGGCTCTAATTTCGAAGAGCTCACCTATGAAGGGTATGGCCCGGGTGGAGTAGCGGTGATGATTAATATTATGACCGATAACCGCAATCGCACTGCCGGAGAAATCCGTCATTTATTTTCCAAAAACGGTGGTAATATGGGTGAAACCGGGTGCGTAAGTTGGATGTTTAATTCTAAAGGTCAAATTATTTTGGATCGCGAACAAGTTAGTCTGGGTGAAGATGAATTAATGTTGGCTTGCCTTGACGCAGGGGCTGAGGACCTCAAAATAGAACCTGACTCTGTCGAGATCTATACTGACCCCACGGAGTTAGAATTAGTCAGGCAGGCTCTGTTGGACGATGGTATAGAAGTAGCGGAGGCCGGAGTTGAACTTATCCCGGAAAACACCATCCTGGTGACCGAGAAGGAGCAGGCTGCTAAGCTCATTAAATTGATGGATGCCTTGGATGATCATGAAGATGTCCAAAATGTATTCGTTAATTTTGACATTCCGGAGGAGCTTGCAGAACAAATTTAGCCCGAACTGATTAAATGCAAATAGCAGTAATAGTTAATTGAGGCGCGCAATTGGGAAACTATAGCGCGCCTTTATGGTGCTCGTGTGGGCAGGATTCCCCGGATGGTGTGTCGAAGTACGCTGAAAGGTGAATAGCATGAAAATACTAGGCATTGATCCTGGCACTGCCATAATGGGCTACGGATTGACTAACTTTGTCGGAAACAAGTTTGAAGTCATTGATTACGGTTGTTTTTATACCAAGGCCGGCGAGCCGCTAGCGCTGCGTTTAAAACAGTTGTATCAGCGCTTAGAGGCTTTGATTGGGGAACATTCACCGGATCATCTGGTTGTCGAAGAACTGTTCTTTAATAAAAACGCTACGACAGCGTTTGCGGTGGGTCAGGCGCGGGGCATAGTCCTTCTTGCTGGGGCCCAGGTCGAGATACCGGTGTTTGAGTATACGCCTTTGCAGGTCAAACAGGCGGTAGTGGGATATGGGCGCGCAGACAAAAATCAAGTTCAGCAGATGGTTAAGACCTTATTGGGTTTACCGCAACTGCCCAAGCCGGATGATGCGGCGGATGCGTTGGCAATCGCAATTTGCCATGCCCATTCCTATCGGGTTGAGTACCGCCGTTAAGTCTTGTTCGGCAGTCTTGTTGGGGAGGAAAAGTCTTTGATTGCAATGCTCACGGGTCGTTTAATGCTGACCAAAGAGGAATATATCGTTTTGGATGTGGGTGGTGTGGGGTATAAGGTATACACGCCGCTTGCTTCCATGGTGACTGGGCAGCAGTTGACCTTGCACACTTATTTGCAGGTGCGCGAGGATGCGTTAGTACTATTCGGGTTTGTGCGCGAAGAGCAATTGGAAATGTTTGAACTCTTAATCACGGTGTCAGGGATGGGACCGAAAGGTGCACTTGGCGTGTTAGCGCATCTCGATACCGAGCGTATTCGTCAAGCGGTCGCCTCCGAGGATATAAATTTGCTCACGCAGATTCCCGGTGTAGGTAAAAAGACCGCGCAGAGACTGGTGCTGGAGCTGCGTGACAAATTAAAAGCATTTTCAGGGGAGTTATACGTACCCTTAAGCGGCGAAGCAGGAGTACGGGCTGAGGCTGCCGAAGCTCTTGTAGCTTTAGGCTATTCTGCGGCAGAAGCAAAAGCGGCTTTAGGGAAAGTTCTAGGTCTTGACCAGGGGACAACCGATGTGGCAGAATTAATCAAACTGGCGCTGAAACAGCTTAGGTAGGAGTTGCCAAATATGGCGGAAGAACGTATTGTCAGTGGGAATCAAATGGATGGGGATTGGGAGCAGGACAAGAGTTTGCGGCCCCGCGTATTAAATGAATACATCGGACAAGGGAAAATCTGTAATACCTTGGCAATCTTTATTGAGGCTGCCATGGCCCGCGGTGAGTCGCTCGACCACGTCTTGCTGTATGGACCGCCGGGACTGGGCAAAACTACTCTGGCTAATATTATCGCCAACGAGCTTAACGTTAATATCAGGATAACCTCCGGACCTGCGATTGAACGCCCAGGTGATTTAGCGGCAATTCTTACCGCTCTTGAACCGCGTGATGTTTTATTTATTGATGAGATTCACCGTCTAAACCGTACTGCTGAAGAAATTCTTTATTCGGCAATGGAAGACTTTTCGTTGGATATCGTGATTGGCAAAGGACCTAGCGCCCGTTCGGTGCGGATTACCCTGCCTCCTTTCACTCTCGTAGGGGCTACTACTCGAGCAGGTCAACTTACCTCTCCACTGCGTGACCGTTTCGGCATGATCAATCGGCTTGAGTTTTATGCTGTTACGGAATTGGAACAGATCGTAGCCCGTTCCGGCAAGTTATTAGGAGTTGTTATGGATGCAGCCGGAGTTACAGAGATTGCGCGTCGGTCCCGCGGCACACCACGGATAGCTAATCGCCTGTTGAAGCGAGTGCGAGATTATGCCCAGGTCCGGGCCGGAGGGATGATTACCTTAGATGTGGCGAACGAAGCCTTGAATTTACTAGAAATTGATGCACTGGGCTTAGACCGCGTCGATCGCAAACTTTTGGATACCATTGTTGGTAAGTTCGGCGGCGGGCCGGTTGGTTTGGATACGTTGGCGGCAACAATTGGTGAAGACCCGCTGACTATTGAAGATGTTTACGAGCCGTTTTTGTTGCAATTAGGCTTCCTCAACCGTACACCCAGGGGGCGGGTGGCAACTCCGGTTGTCTACCGCCATCTGGGCTTAAAAGTGCCCATGGAACAAAACGGTTTATTTTCCGATACTTAGCACTAGAAATGTATATTTTTTGCGGGCTGGGGCTAGATATATAGGGTATGATACTAAAACAGGGGTGGTCTGAGTGCAAAGAATCAGCTTAGCCTGTCTGGCAGTGCTGGTACTCCTATTTATGTTCCCCTGTGCAGCAGGGGCAGCCCTAGACGTTAAGGTCGGTTTGGTTTGGCAGCTTAAGGGTGAGGCTTTGCTTGGATTTGAAGTGGAGCAAGGGACCTACAGACTGAGTATTGATGATAAACGGAATACAACTGTGAGTACAGGAGTCATGTATAAAGCGGGCTCGGATGCTTGGGGAATGGTAGTTTTTGCGCAGGGCCAACCTATCGGGTTTTGCCGCTCAATTAAATTTGAGCCGGTGCAGGGCAAGCTGCCGTTATTTAAAATATACAGCTCGCAAGGAACCAAAGTATATCGGGGCAGTTTAGAGCTTACCCGACAAGTTGACGGGAGTTTATTGGCGGTAAACACTTTAGGTGAACAAGAATACCTGTTTGGCGTCGTGCCGATGGAAATGAGCAACGCGTGGGCGTCTAAAGGTATGGAAGCGCTTAAGGCTCAGGCTATAGCGGCTAGGACCTACTTGTACACCCATTACGACGCACAGCAAACAAAGGGTTATAACATTTCGGATAGTCCTAATATTGATCAAGCCTACGCCGGATATGAAGTGGAAGGGGTAGCCGGTAAGGCGGTTGAAGCTACGGCTGGTGAGGTTTTAGTCGATAAAAGCACCCACAAGCCAATTAATGCTTCATATTCCTCTCATTCCGGCGGGCATACCGAAGACTCCGAAAATGTGTGGGGTGGTGTAGATTCTCACTTAAGAGGTGTACCGGACCCATATTCGCTGGGTGTAGGTTCAATGGCCGATAATTGGTCTTACACCGCGTCGGCGATTGCGCTCGGAAAACCTCTGGGATTAGGGCCGATAGTTGACATCAAACTGCAAAAGTTTCCTTCCGGCAGGGTGAGGACTGTGTGGCTTAAGGATGTTACAGGCAAGACTGTTACGACGAGCGGACGTCGCTTTGTCGCGTTGTACTACCCTCAAGGACGCAACATTACCACGCGAGACTTCTTGGGTAGCCTTTTTTCAGTCCGCAGGCTGGCGGAGGGGAGTAATATTTTGCAAAACCCTCAACCGCTGGATATTTTCCGGCAACGTCAGGTCAAAGCGCGAGGGCCCCAATTAAATCGCATTGATACTTCGGTGAGCCCACCCTTGGCAGTGCCAAGTCCGTATTCTGTTTACGTATTTTCCGGTTCGGGTTGGGGACACGGTGTTGGTATGTCACAATGGGGCGCCTATGGCATGGCGCAACAAGGCTTTAATTATCGCGCTATACTTGCGCATTACTATGCGGATATACAAGTCTTAAATTACCACCTGCAACAGTGATAAAGGAGAAATAGCAAGACAAATGCAGCTATCAGATTTTGATTTTGATCTACCGACCGAACTAATTGCACAGTATCCGGTGGAACCGCGCGATGCTTCTCGTCTCATGGTGGTTGACCGCAGCGCACCTGAATTTATCCATGCCAGGTTTAGTGACATTGTTGATTATCTAAGATCCGGTGACGTTTTGGTCTTAAATAATACGCGGGTTTTGCCTGCTCGCTTACTTGGTCAGCGCGAAGATACCGGAGGCAAAGTAGAGGTGTTATTGCTGCGACGGCAGGATTTAGCTACCTGGGAAGTTTTAGTCAAACCGGGTAAAAAGGCAAAATTAGGTGCTATCCTGAGTTTCGGCGGCGGTCTGTTAAGGGCACAGGTTCTGGATGTAACGGAAGCCGGCGGTAGGGTGGTTAAGTTTCTGTATACCGGGGTGTTTGAGAACATTTTAGATGAGCTGGGTAAAATGCCTTTGCCACCCTATATAACTGCTGCTTTGGCAGACCGGGAACGTTATCAGACCGTATATGCCAAGGAAACCGGTTCTGCAGCAGCACCGACAGCAGGTTTACACTTTACGCCGGAACTGCTGGCAAAAATTCGGGACAAAGGTGTCCAAGTCGTAGAAATTTTGCTGCATGTGGGACTAGGTACCTTCCGTCCGGTTAAAGCGGAGAATATTTTGCAACACCAGATGCACAGCGAGTACTATCGGATTGAGGCAGAGGTAGCCGAAGTCATCAATCGAGCTAAGACTGAAGGGCGTAGAGTTATCGCGGTAGGTACCACTTCCGCGCGAACGCTGGAAGCAGCGTCTGATGCCGACCACAGACTTCGGGCCGAGGAGGGCTGGACTAATATCTTTATTTACCCGGGGTATTGCTTTAAGCTGGTAGATGGTCTAATTACCAACTTTCACTTTCCTAAATCGACACTCCTGATGCTGGTTAGTGCCCTGGCTGGTAGAGAACGCATTATGGACGCCTATCAGGCGGCAGTTTCCGGTGCATACCGATTTTATAGCTTCGGTGATGCGATGTTTATCATTTAAACAATTTGGAAGGGACGTAAATTTGTGGCAGTAAGTATAGAAATATTACAAACAAGCAGCCAAACTAAGGCTCGGCTGGGTAAACTGCATACGCCCCATGGGGTAATTGATACGCCCGTGTTCATGCCTGTAGGCACTCAGGCGACCGTTAAGGCCATGACACCGGAAGAATTACAGGCAATGGGAGCGGGGATAATTTTAAGTAATACCTATCATTTATTTTTACGGCCGGGACACGAACTTATCGCTGCTTCAGGCGGGTTACACAAGTTTATGCACTGGGATCGTGCCATTTTAACTGATAGCGGCGGATTTCAGGTTTTCAGTTTAGGGGACATGCGCAAAATCACTGAAGCTGGGGTCAGTTTTCGCTCCCACTTGGATGGCTCCAGTTTGTTTCTTGGGCCCGAGGAAGCGATGCAGATTCAAATGGCATTAGGCTCTGATATCGCGATGGCCTTTGATGAATGTACCCCGTATCCCAGCACGTATGAATATACCAAAAATTCGATGGAGCGCACTACGCGTTGGGCTGAACGCTGTCTCAAAGCACACCACCGAGACGCTCAGGCGGTATTTGGCATTGTACAAGGCGGCATGTACCGCGACCTAAGAGAAGAGAGCGCCAAAGCATTGACTGCGTTGGACTTCCCGGGGTATGCTATCGGAGGGTTAAGTGTAGGGGAAGAAAAACATCTCATGTATGAAGTGTTGGATTATACCGTACCTCTGTTGCCCAGCGCAAAGCCCCGCTATCTCATGGGGGTAGGTTCGCCGGATTGCCTGATTGAAGGTGTGATCAGGGGAATCGATATGTTTGACTGTGTATTACCGACCCGCATCGCCCGCAACGGTACAGTTATGACCAGCCAAGGCAAATTAGTCATACGTAATGCGGAGCACTTCAACGCTCAGGGTCCACTCGACCCAGAGTGCGATTGCTACACCTGCCGTAACTATAGCCGGGCCTATATTCGGCACTTGTTTAAGGCGGAGGAAATACTTGGTTTGCGGCTCACAACCACACATAACCTACATTTTCTGCTCAACTTGATGGCAAAGATTCGCCTGGCTATTAAACAAGATAGCCTTTTGGAGTTTCGTGCCGAATTTTTTGCCAAATATGGTTACAGGTAAAGGCAGGATTTCTCTAGGTGCATGTTTAACTATATAGTATAATAAAATTTGGTTCAAAGCGCATAAGGAGGATCTTCATGGGTAGTGGAACAACAACTTTAGTAATCTATATGGTGATATTCTTTGGCATCATGTATTTTCTCATGATTCGCCCCCAGCAAAAACAGCAAAAGGCCAGACAAGCTTTGCTGAGCAGTTTGCGGGTGAAGGACAAGATTTTGACAGCGGGCGGAATTTACGGTAAAATCACAAAGGTCAAAGAAAATAGCGTCATGGTACAAATAGCGGATAAAGTAGAAGTTGAAGTCGCTAAGAGTGGCATTGCCAGTGTTGAAAACCGCACACTAGACGCCAGTGACAGTAAGGCAAAGAAGGAAAAAAGCGAAGTTATAGAAGAACCTAAGGTACTGGAAGCCGAGAGAGCGGACAATGCCGATAACGTAACAAAGGACGCGTAATATAGGAGTTCAGGTCAATTATTGTAAATAAGTGCTAAGGGTTACGGTTGATTCAGCCGTAACCCTTTTTGTGGTACGCAAAACTTGCCATCACCTGACAAAATATATGCAGGAGAAAGAGAATAAGATGTAAAATACTTACATAAAAGGAAAATACCTAAGGGGTTGAGTTGTTGCGAACATTGCGAATTTTGCAAGTGTTGCATGGGTGGTCCGAACATAGAAGGTTTGTACGGCGCATCAAAAACGACTATCGAAAGGCAGCAAGGCTTAAAATTATGGCTGCAACTCAGTTGCCGGAGGAGGAAGACCAGCTCTTTGTCAAGGTTGACCGTGAGTTTTAAAAGCGGAGGGCAATTGGCATGAAAACATCGGTTCGACGTGGGGAGATTTATAATTGTCAGCTGGCAAACGGTGCAGAACAGAAATTTCTAGTAATCCAAAATGATATTGGCAATAAATATTGTGAATCACTAATTGTAGTACCGCTCACTAAAAACATGCGCTCACGCCGTTTGCTGTTTAGTCTGGTGATCGAGGGAAACGCAATTAGTGGGTTAGACCAAGATCATGTGGCATTGTTCTTTCACATCCGCACCCTAAACAAAGACAGATTCGGTCGACACAACCGCCTAGGCTGGCTTGATTACCATGCCTTACAGTGCATGGATGCAATGCTTGAACTTAGTTTAGGGCTCAGTACCTTGCAAAGATTGGAGACCAGATTTAACCACGTGCGTCGCGCCAGCGATGCGAGAGGACGCGAAATTGCCCGGTAATCTCAGCGGCAACACACATTTTGTATGTTAATAATGTATACGCGGGGGTACTAAGGAGGAATTTTATCATTTAAGCAGAAAAATAATAGGCTGGGGAAAAGATAAAGCTTGCCGCAAGGCAATACGCACAGGGAAGAGGGGTAACAGCTATAGCACAAGTAACACTGCAGGAACTAAAACAAGACCCTTTAATTGACGCTTATATAACCGGGGGTAATGCGTATTTGGCGACGCTTGGTTATACCGAACATGGCTACCGGCATGTAGGACTGGTGGCGCACAATGCGAGTAAGATTTTGCGGGATTTAGGTTTTCCTGAACGCGAGGCGGACCTAGGGGCAATTGCCGGCTATATTCACGATATCGGCAATTGTATTAATCGTAATAATCATGCTCACACTGGTGCGCTTTTGGCGGCGCAGATTTTGACTCAACATAATATGGATCCCGGCGAGCTTGCCATGACTATCGCAGCAATTGGCAATCACGATGAGTCCGATGGTCAACCGATAAGCAATGTGTCTGCGGCACTTATCTTAGCAGACAAATCTGATGTTCATCGATCGCGTGTCCGAAACAAGGATTTTGCGACTTTTGACATTCATGATCGGGTTAATTATGCTGTGGAACGTTCAATTCTTCGCGTTGAGGCAGAGGACCACCGCATCTCGCTTGATTTAAAGATTGATACAAAAATCTGTCCCTTAATTGAGTATTTTGAGATATTCACAGCAAGAATGTTGATGGGCCGTCGCGCTGCCGATTATCTAAACTGTACTTTTGAATTAATTATTAATACCGTTAAATTACTTTAGTAATTTAGCTCTAATTGACATCCTATTACCGTAAAGCTATAATTATTTTTATTGGCTAAGTCCAACATTTCACAAAGGAGGAAGTAGACATGCGCAGGGGAAATGTTCTAAAGCTGCTAGGTTTAATTGTAGTGGTGGCTGCACTTGTAGTTGTTTCGATTAATCCCCTAAAGAATCCTCAGACGGGTATTCCTTTAGGTCTTGATATTCGCGGCGGTGTACATATTTTGCTGCAAGCGAGTCCCGGGCCCGGTCAGGGGGCGATTACCAACCAAGATATGGATACTGCACGCGACGTTGTCGCCCGCCGAATTAACGGCATTGGTGTATCGGAACCTAATATTCAAGTTGATTATGCCAAGAAGAGACTCTATGTTGATATGGCCGGCATAAAGGATCCTGAGCAGGCAGTTAAATTATTGTCTACCACGGCACAGCTCACTTTTCGTGATCCCAACAACATTAACAAAGTGGTACTAAGCGGCAGTGATGTAAAAACTGCCCAAGCCGCGCAAAACACCCAAACTGGGCAGTATGTAGTTGATGTCACCTTTACCTCGGCCGGTGCCAAAAAGTTTGCGCAGTTAACGACCCAAAATGTCGGAAAGCAAATGCCGATTTTCCTCGATCAAAAGGAACAGACCTCACCAAAAATTGACGAACCTATTCTGAACGGTAGTGCTGAAATTAGTGGAAGTTTTACGAGTTTTGCTGATGCAGCTAATACTGCCAACATGTTACGTTCCGGAGCCCTTCCGGTTTCGCTCTCAATTCAAAGCAAGGAAGTTATTGGGCCTTCCTTAGGTGCTGATTCTTTACTGGCCAGCTTGAATGCAGCTAAATGGGGAATTATCATCGTGCTCATATTCATGGTGCTCATGTACCGAGTTCCTGGTTTGGTTGCGGATTTCTCCTTGGTTGCTTATGCGCTCTTAGTATTGTGGGTGCTGTGGTCATTCAAAGCAGTCCTCACCCTACCCGGTATCGCAGGCTTTATTCTGTCCATAGGCATGGCAGTTGACTTTAACATTATTATTTACGAACGCCTGAAAGAAGAACTCAGATCCGGTAAATCCTTGCGGGCGGGAATTGACCATGCGTTTAACCGAGCACTGACTACGGTTATCGACGCTCACGTTACTACTAGTATTGCGGCTATTACCTTAATCATCTGGGGATCTGGCACGGTTCAAGGGTTTGCCGTGACCTTGCTGATCGGTATTATTGCCAGCCTATTCACCGCTATCTTTTTCACGCGGTATGTGCTCCGTTTGGTGGCCGGTCTAAAGGCAGAACAAAACTTGAAACTATACGGGGCATAAGGAAAGGAGGCAGGGCAAATGGCTACGGCTAAAAATAAGCGTGAAGTTAAAGAGGCAGTTGAACAAGTAGTGTCGACGGTGCCGGAAAAAAGATTCTTTTGGCAGTTTCCTATCGTCAAATTGCGCTACTGGTGGTTTGCGATATCTTTGTTGGTTATTATTCCCGGTGTGATTTCTTTGTTTTTACATGGTCTTAATCTCGGGATTGACTTTACCGGAGGTTCGGTTTTCAATCTAACCTTCAATACACCTGTAACACAGACCGAAATAAGTTCCGCGCTTCAATCTGTGGGTTTACCTGACAGTACGGTGCAGTTATCGATGCAAAATGGCAAGTCAGTGGCCTTGATTCGTACCAAGAGCTTAGATGAAACTCTGCGCTCCAAAGCTTTGGCGGCGATCCAAGCTAAAACGGGACCATATGATCCCAGTCAATATTCCGAGGATAAGGTAGGTCCCTCGATTGGCCAAGAAATTACTCAGAATGCGATTATCGCCTTGTTAATCGCATTTGCCGGGATGATCCTGTATTTAACCATTCGTTTTGAATTTGTGTTTGGTGTCTCGGCTGTCGCAGCAATTTTTCATGACGTCTTAGTGGTGTTAGGACTGTTCTCAATTTTTCGGTGGGAGATTGACGCATCTTTTGTTGCCGCAATTTTGACAGTTGTCGGTTATTCAATTAATGATACTGTTGTTATCTTCGATCGGATTCGTGAAAATCAAGAGAAACTTCGGCGCGGCGACTCCTACGAAGACATGGTGGAAAAAAGCGTTTGGCAAACTATGGCGCGATCCATCAACACCGTTTTAACTGTATTAATTACTTTGTTTGCCATATTCCTCTTAGGTGGCGAATCTACGCGTATATTCTCACTGGCAATGTTAATTGGTGTGTTCAGTGGGGCGTACTCTTCCATTTTCAACGCCAGTCAAATATTAGTGGAATTAAAAAATTGGCAAAGTCGTCGCCAAAAAGCAACGCGGCTGGCAAAATCTCGCGCTTAAACAGATCGACATTGGTTCAAACTATACCGGTAGAAGTATCGGTATAGTTTTTTTATTAATGGAGGTCAGGCAGGTGCAATTTGCGCAACAAACAGGTCTTACACTTATTTTGTTCTGGGCAGGGTTGGCAGTTTTGCTGCGCGGCAGAGTTGCCTTAATGGCAACTTCAGGGGCTCTAATCTGTTTGCTGGGGCTCAAACAACTCCCAGTGTGGAGTCTAAGCATCACAGGTACACTCTTAGGCATTGGAATAATGTTGGAGATGCCGGTCAAGGCTTGGATAATTCGCCAAGGACAAGGGGACTTAATCAATGAGTTATCCGGCGTAGTTCTGCCCCTTTTAGTTTTCGGGATATTTTTTGGCCCGCTAACTAGTCTGGCGCTATGGTTAATTGCAATTGGGTTTAAGTTTATATCACGGATTAAATCCAGAGTTGGCTTTTTGTCCGGTTTAGCCGGAATCGCGCTACGCGGTTTCGTTGCTTTCGGGCTAGTGATCATGGGGCTTTATGGTATATACGTTTGAACCTACTATTTGTAAAAATAAGTAAACTGTGATTGAAAATGACCATAGTATGTGATAAAATACGCTTACAAGTCAGGTCGGCGGTCCGACCGGGCCAGGCGGCAGCGGTATGAGCCGTGGGACTACATCTTTTGTGGAGTTCCATGGCTTATTTATTTTTGCTAGGAGCGTGGTCGCCGTGGATAGAGAGTTGCGAGGTGGGAGTTACGTAATGACTAGCGATGCCAATGCCAATGCCAGTACCAATGCCAATGCCAAGATGCGCGCCGCGATAATTTCTGTTGTATCTAATACCCTATTGGTTATCGGTAAAATTGTTGCCGGGATGCTATCCGGTTCAATTTCCATTGTCTCCGAGGGAATCCACTCCGGCATTGATTTGATTGCGGCGCTGATTGCCTATTTTGCGGTGAAGGAGTCGAGCAAACCGGCTGATGCGATACATAAGTACGGGCATGGCAAAATTGAAAATATCTCAGGCACTGTTGAGGCGCTGCTGATCATAGTAGCTGCCGTCTGGATTATCTTCGAGGCCGGCCATAAGCTTTTGGCCGGAGGGTCAGTGGAACAACTCGGATGGGGTATGGCCATCATGGCGATATCGGCGCTCGTTAATCTTTACGTGAGCAACACCTTGATGCGTACAGCCAAAGCTACCGACTCAGTGGCGTTGAAAGCTGATGCGATGCATCTGCGGACAGATATCTATACTTCGGTCGGAGTATTTATCGGGTTATTAGGCATCAAGCTAACCGGAATAACGTGGCTTGACCCCATAGCCGCTTTAGGTGTTGCTGTTTTGATTATCAAAGCGGGTATCGATATGACCAAGCAGGCCTTTTTCCCCTTAGTTGATGTGAGTCTGCCGCAGGAAGAAGAAGCGGTAATTGTCAACGTGATCGAATCTTTCTCCCATGAATATTTGGAGTTTCATAAGCTGCGCACGCGCAAAGCTGGTTCAGAACGGCATATTGATTTGCATTTAGTAGTTCCTAAGGATGCCCCGGTCCACCGGGTGCACGATTTATGTGATGCGATTGAAGCCGAAATTAAACAAAGGTTACCGGGTGCGCAGGTGTTAATTCATATTGAACCGTGCGATCCGGGGAAGTGTGATATATGCTCTACAGCGTCGCCTAACTGTATGGATAATCAGGAATAGAATAGCGTTGACGTGCCACTAACAAAGGGAGATAGCTTAAGTAGCCATCTCCCTGCTTGATATTCTGGAAGAAGGATTTTGTCGGTTTACAGTGAATTAATATGGGGTGTGAGTCTGGACAACAAAGAAGCTGAAGGTGATACATATGGGACAACCCCAAAAGATATGGCAAATAGCCGAAGTGGATACGCAACTAGCCCACGAGTTCACAACTAGCTTGGGTGTGTCGGAGACTGTCGCCAGGATTTTATGTAACCGTGGGCTAAAAAGTGTGGCTGAAGTGCGTGAATTTCTGGCTTGTGAACTGCAAGGTGTACCGGACCCATTTTTGCTTAAAGGCATGGACAGGGCGGTTAAACGTATTTTGCAGGGAATTGAAGCAGGCGAAAAAATCATGGTATATGGTGACTACGATGTAGATGGTGTGACGAGCACAGCACTATTGCTGGACACACTGGAAATCTTGGGTGCAGATGCCGATTTTTACATACCGGACAGACATGACGAAGGGTATGGCCTCAATCAAGAGGCCATCAGTAAAATTTTTGCGGCAGGTTATACGTTGGTGATTTCCGTCGATTGCGGCATCAGCGCCGTAGCTGAGGCCGAGTTTGCGGCCAAAATCGGCTTGGAATTAATTATTACAGATCACCACGAGCCGCCTGAAAATCTACCCGTGGCATTTGCCGTCATAAACCCGAAACAAGCTAAATGTCCTTATCCTTTTAAGGACTTGGCCGGTGTCGGAGTAGCCTTTAAATTAGCCCAAGCTCTGTTTCATGTAGGTTTAGGGTCGATGCAAGCAGCAATGGAGCTTTTAGACTTATTCACCTTAGGGACGATAGCGGATATGGTTCCGTTGCAGGGGGAAAATCGCACTCTTGTTAAGCACGGACTGATCAGCCTGGGGCAAACGGATCGTATTGGCATTAGAGCACTGCTCGAAGTTGCCGGTCTGCAGGATAAGGAAATTGGTGCAGGTCAAGTTGGGTTTGGCCTAGCCCCACGTATCAATGCAACGGGGCGCATTGGAGACGCTTCACTGGCCGTCCAATTAATGCGTACGGATGATGAACTTCGGGCGCGTGACATGGCTGCCTATCTTGATTCTGAAAATCAAGCTCGCCAGGAAATTGAAGCAAATATTTTAGCAGAAGCACTGCAAATGCTGCAAGAGTTCGATTCAGACGCGGATAGAGTTATTGTACTGGCAAGTGCTAATTGGCATGCCGGTGTAATCGGTATTGTTGCTTCTCGCCTGGTGGAAAAATTCTATCGTCCAGTTCTACTCATAGCCATCGAGGGGAGTGACGGTAAAGGTTCAGCCCGGAGTGTGCCAGGGTTTAACTTACATGCCGCACTAACAACATGCAGTGATTTGTTGCTTAAATTTGGCGGGCACAAGCAGGCTGCCGGTCTTTCTCTGGCCATAGATAACATCGCGCCGCTGCGCAAACGCCTCAATGAGTTGGCTTGCTTAGAAGATGCGCAAATTTTCATTCCCAAGCTTAAAATAGATGCCAGAATCTCTCTGGCAGAAGTAACCAAAGACCTGGTCGACGAAATTCAGGCTTTAGGACCTTTTGGCATTGGCAATGCAGGCCCGGTGTTGATGGCGGACAAATTGGATTTGCTTGATGCGCGTACGGTAGGGCGAGACAAAACACATTTGAAGGTCAGGCTACAAGACGGGAATAGGCGTATGGACGGCATTGGCTTCAACCTGGCTGCCTACCTAGAGAGCATGGATATGGCGCGTCAGGTTGAGGTAGCCTTCGTTCCGGATCTAAATGACTATAATGGTAAAGTCAGCGTACAACTCCAGCTAAAAGATTTGCGCAATTTTAATTTGGCGTCAAATAGCAGTAAATTCTACCATTTCGGTAGTGATCAAAGTGAGTTAATGCTCCAAGAACAGCTGAATCATGGTAAATCGGTCGACGCATCAGCTACGCGGGATATATGGCTGCCAATCAAAGCAGCTATGCATCGAGCAGAAGTTACCGGCCGGCCGGCGGTTTTGGTTTACCCGGTACCCTCTTTGGTACACTGGATTGCGGTGAATTGCCGCGAAGCCCTTGGTGATTCGGATTTGCCGCTGACAACAATTTTGGAGCGAGGTGACTGTGAGCGCATTACGGTGTCTAAGGGGATAAATTGCGTAACCTCGGAATTCCTGCCCCAAGTTTTGGTAAAACTAAAAGAACAGCAGACCGTGCCAGCATTGTTGGCAGTGGACAGCTTAGAAGTTACAGCCTTAACTATTTCGGAAGAAAGTCATTTTCCTATTTTGCGGACACAGACAGCAGCGAAAATCCTTGATGCCCAGGCTCCGGCGCGCGATAGGTTAGCTCGGTTATACACGGTCTTGCGCAGTTTGGCCGATGCAACTGGCAGCTTAGGTAGTTCACCCCAAGGTGGACTAGCGGAGTGCTTAGGTGAGACTTTGGCGTTTGTGCAAACCGGATTGGATATTTTTGAAGAATTAAATATCATTAAAAGGGAAAATAGCGAAACAAGGCGAACTATTCATTTTCAGGCCCCGATAGGAAAGTTGGATTTAACTAGCTCGCGGCGCTTTGCTGCCGGCTTGATTATGGCAGAAGAAATGGCTCAACTAAAACAGATAGGATAACAATACTAGTGAATGGAACGGGAGTGGAGCAGGTGGACCTAAAACAATACATTGAGGTGATCCCCGATTTTCCTACGGCGGGGGTTAGCTTTAAGGATGTCACCAGCCTGTTGCAAAATGGCAAGGCACTGCGGTTTGCGGTGGAGCAAATTGCCGCTTGGGCCGAGAAAATGGGCGCAGAGGCTATTGTAGGGCCTGAGGCACGTGGATTTTTGTTCGGTACCCCGGTCGCCTATGAATTGGGAATTGGTTTTGTGCCTGTGCGTAAACCGGGGAAATTGCCCCGGGCAACCCTGGAAGTAAAATATAACTTAGAATACGGTATGGATTGTTTGCAAATCCATCGTGACAGCTTGAGGGCAGGGCAAAAGGTAGTGATTGTGGATGATTTGCTGGCCACAGGTGGAACTATAGGTACCACAATCAAATTGGTAGAAGAGTTAGGTGCTGAGGTCGTTGGGTTAGCATTTTTAATTGAGTTAGTCTACCTGGATGGACGTAATAAACTAGATGACTATAATATTTTTTCTTTGATTGAATACTAGTTATGCGTTAACCCCTTGCATAGGCAAGGGGTTAAGTGTCGCAGGGACATTGAGTTTAAAGAGGGTGTAGGGGTATGACCATAGACGATTTAATTATAAAGTTGAAGGAGGTCAACTCCGCCGGTGACGCCAAACTGGTGCGGAATGCTTACGATTTTGCGGAGCATGCGCATAAAGGGCAAATGCGTAATTCAGGTGAAGAGTATATCAATCACCCCCTGGAAGTGGCCTATATTCTTGCCAGCCTGGAACTGGATAATATAACTGTAGCAGCCGGACTGTTGCACGATGTGGTAGAAGATACCCTGGTTACCTTGCCGGAGTTGGAGAGGATTTTTGGTTTCGAAGTTGCCCAGCTTGTGGACGGTGTAACTAAACTAAGTCGGATTGAATATAAGTCCAAAGAAGAACAGCAAGCCGAAAACCTGCGTAAGATGTTTTTGGCTATGGCTAAGGATATTCGCGTTATTTTAATTAAATTAGCAGACCGGTTGCACAACATGCGCACGCTTAAATATCAGAGCAGAGAGAAGCAATTGGAATGTGCGCGGGAAACTTTGGAGATCTTCGCGCCGCTGGCTAATCGCCTGGGTATTCAAAATATTAAAGGTGAATTGGAAGATTTAGCTTTTCGGTATACAGAACCGGAAAGCTACTATGCGCTGGTCGAAGGAATCGCCCAAAAACGTCAAGCGCGCGAAGTGAACATGAATGTGGTGATGGAGCAAATCGCCGAAAAATTGGCGGCAGTCAATATCGCCTGTGATATCTCTGGACGACCCAAACATTTCTATAGTATTTATCATAAAATGGTGACGCAGAACAAGGAACTGGCAGAAATTTACGACTTGACCGCAATTCGCGTCATAGTCGATTCAGTCAAAGATTGTTATGGCGCGCTTGGAGTAATTCACACTATTTTTAAACCGTTGCCTGGGCGCTTTAAGGATTATATAGCTATGCCCAAACCCAATATGTATCAGTCCCTGCACACTACTTTGGTGGGGCCGCAAGGTCAACCGTTTGAAGTGCAGATCCGCACGTGGGAAATGCACCGCACCGCCGAGTACGGCATCGCGGCGCACTGGAAGTACAAGGAAAACGCTAAAACAGGCACTGGGGACTTCGAACAGAAATTATCGTGGCTACGGCAATTGTTGGAATGGCAAAATGATTTGCGTGATGCCCGCGAATTTATGGAATCCTTAAAAATTGACCTGTTTGCGGACACTGTTTTCGTGTTCACCCCTAAAGGTGATGTGGTTGAGTTGCCGGCCGGCTCTTGCCCGTTAGACTTTGCCTACCATGTACATACAGATGTTGGACATCATTGTGTCGGAGCAAAAATTAACGGTCGGATTGTGCCCTTAGATACCAAGCTGGACAATGGCGATATTGTCGAGGTGCTTACCCGGAAGGACAACAACGGGCCAAGTCGTGACTGGTTATCTTTTGTTAAAACGTCAGCAGCTAAAAACAGAATTCGTCAATGGTTTAAAAAGGAAAAACGTGATGAAAACGTTATCAGGGGTAAAGAACTCCTCGATAAGGAATTGCGGAAATTATCCCTGGAACCGGCGGAAGTGCTTAAGACCGATAAAGTACTGGAAATTGCAAAATCGTTTAATTTGCTGTCGATTGATGATTTAAACGCCGCTTTGGGCGACGGTGCCTTAACGGTCAGCAAAATACTGCAAAAACTAAAAGATGAAATTTTGCGGGAACAAAAGCGCCTGGGCTTGACCCCAGAAGAGGCTAAGCCTGAGGTTAAACCGTATTCGCAATATGGTAAACCTTCGCAAGGTGTGCGGGTCAAGGGAGTAGACAATATTTTGATTCGCTTCTCGCACTGTTGTAACCCGTTGCCAGGCGATGCAATTATTGGGTATATTACTAAGGGACGAGGAGTATCCGTGCACCGTGCGGATTGTGTTAATGTCAGTCATGAAGTTGAGGGTAGGTTGGTTGATGTTGCTTGGGATGAACAGGTTCAAGCGGTGTATCAAGTTGAACTGGAAATTCAGGCCATCGATCGCCCACGCTTGACTATGGACGTTATGAATGCGGTAGCAGATACTAAGACTATCATTAATGCCATTAATGCTCGGGCAACGAAAAATGGTATGGCCTTGATTACCATGAAAATAGAAATTCGGAATTTGGAACATATGGAGTTTATAAGCCAAAAAATCAGGCGGGTAAAAGATATTGTAGATATTAGGCGGGTAACTCCCGGCGTGGCCAAGTGAATAGGGAGGAGCAGGTGTGCGAGCAGTTATACAACGGGTGCAAAAGGGCAGGGTTGCGGTTGCCGGCCACGTTACCGGCGAGATAGCGACCGGTTTGGTAATCCTATTGGGTGTGGGCAATCAAGATCAGGCTGCTGATGCTAAATATTTGGCGGATAAGATTTGGCATTTACGGATTTTCGCAGACAATGCAGGTAAAATTAACAATTGTGTCCAGCAGGTAGACGGCGAAATTCTGGTGGTATCGCAATTTACCCTCATGTGGGATTGCCGCAAAGGTCGGCGCCCGAGTTTTGACCAGGCTGCTGCGCCGGAATACGCCAAGCAACTCTACGAGTACTTTATCGCGTGCTTGCGTGAACTGGGAGCTCGGGTGGCGACGGGTGAGTTTCAGGCCCATATGTTGGTGGAAATTGCTAACGATGGACCTGTGACGGTATTGCTCGACAGTAAAAAAGAATTCTAGGAGGATCATTCATGCTGGTTAAAGCTATGATGGTGGGCGAAATACAAGCAAATTGCTATATCGTCGCGTGTGATGCCAAGGATGCAAGTGAGGCAACTGAGCTTAAAGAGGGCTTGATAATTGACCCGGGTGATGACGCCGACGTGATCCTGGAGATGGTACGCAAGCTTGGGGTAAAGGTAAAATACATCATACTTACGCATGGACATCTGGACCATATCGCGGCAGTGGAAAAAGTACGTCAAGCCACCGCAGCCAAAGTCTTAGTGCATCGCTTGGATGCTGATTGCTTGATTGACCCCAGCAAGAACCTTTCCGCTCTGTTTGGTCAGCCTGTTTATGGTGCAGCGGCTGATGAACGATTGGAAGATGGGCAAGAAATTATAGTAGGAACTCTAACCCTGCGTGTCCTCCACACCCCGGGACACACCCCGGGAGGGATTTGTTTGAGTTTTCCTCACGCGGTATTTACAGGTGATACCTTATTTGCCGGATCCATTGGTAGGACGGATTTCCCGGGTGGTTCGTTGCCAGAGTTAATTGACGGCATCAAGACTAAGCTTTTGACCTTAGACCCCACCACTAAGGTCTATCCCGGGCATGGTCTCAGCACGACCATTGGCGCAGAGATCAAGGGCAATCCTTTTTTGCAGGGTTAATCTCTTTGTGATTGTTAGGTGATTGGGTTTATGATTGGGTTTAAGTATGGCTAGTGAGGTTTACGGGCCGCCTGTATTGGTGGCTGCAGTCAAAGATTTAATGCGCATTGTTCCTGCTTCGTCGCAACTGCGGGTTGAATTTGGCCCTGTGCCGGCTACTGCCGGGGTTATCAGCTGTGTTGTCAACCAGGAGTTTACAGTTAATGTTAACACCACGAGCAATGAGCTCAGGCAAATTAAACATGCCGCGCGACGAGCCTTGGTTGGGGCACTTAACCTGGCATTGCCATGGTTAAGTTTGCCTTGGGGCACTTTGACCGGGATTCGACCGACCAAAATCGTGCACCGTTTATTGGATCAAGGACTTTCCCCTCAGGTTATAGTGCAGTGTTTGAGGGCTGAATATTTGATTCGGCCGGATAAAGCAGAATTAGTGCTTGAGGTGGCCCTACGTCAACGTAAATATCTCTTGACGCCGGAAGCGGCGCAACGCTCGGTCAGCGTTTATGTAGGTATTCCGTTTTGTCCTACGCGTTGCCTGTACTGTTCGTTTCCCAGCTATATTGGCAACTTGCCGCGCTTGCAGACCTATTTGAGCGTGGTTGAACAAGAGATTGCAGCGCTGGGTGGCGCTTTGCAGGAACGTGATATCCAGGTTCAAACTTTGTATGTTGGCGGTGGTACCCCGACTATGCTGGACCCCGCTCAATTAAGTGAGCTGCTGGAAAGCTGCTGTCGGCACATTGTCACAGCAGCGACGCAGGAATTTACCGTGGAAGCAGGCCGACCGGATACGATTAATGCAGCAAATTTGCAGCTTATGGCTGATTACGGGGTCACTAGGGTTAGTATCAACCCGCAATCGATGCGTGCGCATACTTTGCAGGCTATGGGTCGTGACCATACCCCGGAACAAGTAAAAAAGAGTTTTGCGCTGGCCCGGAGTTTAGGCTTTACGCAGATTAACATGGACATAATTATGGGCTTGCCGGGTGAAGACCGGGAGGACGTTGCGTACACGTTGCAGGAGCTTTGCAGCTTGGACCCCGACAATTTGACCGTGCATGCCTTAGCCCTTAAACGAGCGGCTACTTTGCGTCAAGAGGTTGAAGCACTCGCCTTGCCGTCGGCTCAGGTTGCGGAGGCTATGCAGGAACTTGTGCAGGGTGCGG
The DNA here is from genome assembly GCA_021783135.1 of Bacillota bacterium. Taxonomy (GTDB): domain Bacteria; phylum Bacillota; class Desulfitobacteriia; order Desulfitobacteriales; family JAJXUE01; genus JAJXUE01. The sequence continues at coordinate 60,982 of JAJXUE010000015.1, forward strand.
CGCGGGATATGGGCATGGAACCGTATTATCTTTATCGGCAAAAGCAAATTTTCGGCAACTTAGAAAATGTGGGCTATGCTAAACCGGGTAAGGAGTCAATCTATAATATTCAGATTATGGCGGAGAGACAGAGTATTCTTGCGGTTGGAGCCGGGGGTGCTTCCAAGCTGGTCAAACCTGGGGAGTGGAGCCTGTGCAACTTTCAGCATCCGAAACAACCTGAGGCGTATTACGCGCGCTGGCGGCAAGATCTCACCCGGGT
>JAJXUE010000048.1 GCA_021783135.1 Bacillota bacterium
AAAATATGGAGGGCCAAACTTGAAGAGGCTGAGAAGCGGATTCAGATATTAATGGAAGATGCTAACGGGACTCCAAGTTTACAACCCGCACCGATGCTTGAGGAGGGAATATCGTAATTGGCCGCTACGGAGTTAAATGCCTTCATCAGCGAACATAATAATCTGGTCGAACAAGCGCTGGATCGCTGGCTGCCGGCTGCGACACAAGAACCTGCCTTGATCCATCAGGCGATGAGGTATAGTCTGTTTGCCGGCGGAAAAAGACTGAGACCGATTTTGGTGCTGGCAGCGGCCCAGGCAGTGGGTGGACACCGGGAACAGGTTTTGCCGGCCGCTTGTGCACTGGAAATGATCCATACATATTCTTTAATTCATGACGATCTGCCTGCTATGGATAATGATGATCTGCGACGGGGTATGCTTACTAATCACAAAGTTTTTGGGGAAGCTACAGCGATATTAGCAGGTGATGCCTTATTGACATGCGCCTTTGAACTGTTTGCCGAACGTGCTTTAGAGGTGGGCGTAAGTGCGCATACTGTGGTGCAAGTGATTAAGGAGATCGCTTGCGCCTCTGGAACGGCCGGAATGATCGGCGGGCAAGTACTTGATCTGGCGGCAGAAGGAAAAAAAGTCACTCCGGAGCAGTTGGCGCACATTCATAATTACAAAACAGGAGCCTTGTTGCGGGCATCCGTGCGGGTAGGAGCGCTGATTTCCGGCGCCAGCTCCGTCCAATTAGAATTTTTGACGCAGTATGCCGAGTGTTTGGGACTGGCCTTTCAGATTAAGGATGATATTCTTGATATTGAAGGGGACAGTGTCACGCTTGGCAAACCGGCCGGAAGTGATTTAGCGAATCAGAAAAGTACTTATCCTGCCTTGCTTGGGTTAGCGGAATCGAAACGGCTGTTAGCAGAACAAATTGACTTGGCTTTACAGGCCTTGCATCACTTTGGATCGCAGCGCAGCGTTCTAGCGGAACTTGCAGTGTTTGTACGGGATAGGGAATCTTAGGGAGGCTGCCGGGCTTGCAAAATGTATTTATGGAGTTAATAGCCAACAGGCTTTTGCAGACAGCCGTTGGGGCATTGCTTTTGGCCCAAATTTTAAAAGTTGTCTTTGTGTTAGTAGTACGTAAACACATGGACTTAAGTTTAATGCTCAGTTCCGGGGGCATGCCAAGCTCGCATTCTGCGCTGGTCACAGCCTTAGCGGTGGGTATCGGTCGCCTCTACGGTTTTCAATCAGCCAGTTTTGCCATTGCTACTGTTTTTTCCCTGATTGTGATGTATGATGCCGCAGGTGTACGACGGGCCGCCGGGAAACAAGCGGAAGTTTTAAATCAAATTGTTGAACAAATTTATCCAAATGACGGATTTAGACGTGAACGTCTAAAAGAATTGATTGGTCATACTCCGATTGAAGTATTTGGCGGATGTTTGCTCGGAGTCATTTTTGCTCTGCTTTACTAAGGTTAACATTGATTGAACGAAATAATATAACTATGTTATAATAAATTTCAATTGTTTGGTAGGTGGTGCAGTATTCTAGTCAGCCTACTTGATTTTGAAGACGGGCCTAAAAATCCGTTAAGGGCACATCGATGAAGTCCCTGGCGCTGGCTGCCGACGCCCAGTCGGAGGCTGGTACTGGGGGTTAAGAAGGAAGGGCGATCTACAATGGCATGTAGGCGTTGACCCAGCCTTCGTGGAGACCCACTTGCTTGGAGAGTTACAGCCGTAGCGAACTAGGGAGTGGGAATAAACCTGCATTTGGTTAATTGCTGGGTGCAGTGTAGCCTGCCTTGAGTGGAATTGGAGGATCGCGGAACCTGCTCTGTACTCTATTTGGCCGTAGGTTACAGGGTTTACGCGTTGAAACCTCTTCTGCAAAAGAGGCTAAAAGTCAATGTGGGCTGTCGGGGAAAACCCCTAGACTGTTCATGCAGAGTGAGGTTCATCGGGGATTAAAGTGTGGACTAAGTGGTAATCCAGCCTTGAGAGCGGTGACGCCTCAAAGGCCTCATAAAGGGAAACCGCCAGGTGGGTAACTGCCTGGAGAAGCCTGGGAAAACCTGCTGGACCTAAGCCACAACATTTACTCGGTGGACTACCACCTGCCAGCCTTTACATAGCCTTAATAAGCGTGGAGTTGAGCAAGGTTGGCTAAACCATCCAGAAATATAGCGAAGCATTTAACCTTGGTTTTTTTAGGAACTTTTGTACTGGCCGGGATCATTGATTTTGGTTCTGAGCTATTTGTGCGTCAAGTTTCTTCCCTGGTTTTAGCTTTGCTTTTTTTATTGTTTATCATCCTCATTCACATATCCTTCGATATTATCGCGGTGGCCGCAATGACCGCCAGCGAGGTGCCGTTTCACTCTAAAGCAGCTAATCGTATCCACGGATCAACGCATGCGGTGAAATTGATCAGGAATGCTGACTTGGTAGCCAACTTGTGTGCCGATGTGATCGGGGATGTAACCGGGACCATTAGTGGAGCGCTTACGGCAGGTATAGCCTTGGACATACTAAAAACAGCACCCGGATGGAGCTCTTACGAAGTGCTGATAGGTACTGTTTTTTTGGCTTTGGTAGCTTCCTTAACTGTGGCTGGCAAAGCCGTGGGTAAAATGTTTGCGGTTAAGAGGGCACATGAGGTAATCTTTGTAGTCGGGAAGATAGTGGCCTGGGTAGAAGGCACTACCGGATTGACCATAATTAACACTGGGAAAAACCGAAAGCGGGGTAAAAAGACTTGAGTCTTTTATGTGACATAAATTCTCCCGAGGACCTAAAGAAATTAAATCCTGCCCAGTTTACCGCGCTGGCCAAGGAAATTCGCGCTAAGATCATTGAGACTGTGGCGGTAACGGGAGGACATTTGGCGCCTAATTTGGGCGTGGTAGAATTAACCCTAGCCTTACATACGGTTTTTTCCAGTCCGCAAGACAAATTAATTTGGGACGTGGGACATCAATCTTATATTCATAAGCTTCTTACCGGGCGACAGGCGGAATTTTCCACCTTGCGCCAGTACCGAGGTCTGTCTGGCTTTCCGAAACGCCTCGAAAGTCCGCATGATGTTTTTGATACCGGACACTCCAGTACCTCAATCTCGGCCGCGGTTGGTGTTGCTAAAGCGCGCGATCTTATGGGCGAAGACTACAGCGTGGTGGCAGTAATCGGCGATGGGGCCATGACCGGTGGTATGGCGTTTGAGGCGCTTAATCACGCTGGGCATCTTGGCTTAAATATGATTGTAGTTTTAAATGACAATGAAATGTCTATTGCCGCTAATGTAGGGGCCTTATCCTCTTATCTCAGCCGCATGCGGAATAACCCCAAATATCATCGACGTAAGGAAGAACTGAAAAGGGGTTTGCAAAAGATTCCGGCCATCGGCGGGGGGATGTTGCGGGTTATGAAAAAGGCCAAAGAGGGCCTGAAATACGCCTTAACCCCGGGAGCTCTATTCGAAGAACTCGGGTTTAAATATTTGGGACCGGTGGACGGACACAATATCACTGAATTGCAGCAGATTCTGCAGGTGGCGGCTAAGCGTAAACGTGGACCGGTTCTCGTCCATGTCAGGACTACCAAAGGTAAAGGGTATCTGACAGCTGAGGCCAATCCGGACAAATTTCATGGGGTAGGACCATTTGACATTAAAACGGGCGAATCGATCAAAAAAGACGCGCCGCCCAGCTATACCCAAGTGTTTGGGGACAGTGTGCTGGAACTGGCTGCCACATATCCGCGCCTAGTGGGGATTTCTGCGGCGATGCCGGACAGCACAGGACTCAGTCAATTTGCGGCTAAATATCCTACACGCTTCCTTGACGTAGGCATTGCGGAACAGCATGCTGTGACGATGGCTGCGGCACTGGCTTTGCAAGGCTTTAAACCGATAGTGGCGATTTACTCGACTTTTTTCCAAAGGGCGTATGATCAAATCCTGCATGACGTGTGTCTGCAAGAAGCACCAGTAATTTTGGCAATCGACCGTGCAGGCGTAGTGGGTGATGACGGACCTACGCATCATGGCGTTTTTGATATTGCCTTTCTGCGCTCAATTCCTAACATCGTAATTATGGCACCTAAAGACGAAAACGAGTTGCGACAGATGCTGAAAAGTGCAATTGACTACAATGGGCCGGTAGCTATACGCTACCCGCGTGCCGCTGGAGAAGGTGTGACGTTGGACCAAAAGTTTCATGCGTTGGCCATCGGTAAAGCGGAGCTTTTGCGCGAGGGTCGCGATGTCACCCTATTAGGGGTGGGCAATATGACTAACCGTTGCCTTGAAGCAGCAGCGGTATTGGCTGGTCGAGGGATAGCCGCGACAGTAATTAATCCGCGCTTTCTTAAACCGCTGGATGCAGAACGAATTCTGTTTTACGCTAAACGCACCGGAAAAATAGTTACGGTGGAGGATCATGTGGTGACCGGTGGGTTTGGCAGTGCCGTACTGGAGTTGTTACAGCTGCACAAGTGTTTAATACCGGTTGAATGTATTGGTTATCCGGATCAATTTATTGAACACGGCTCAGTACGTCAATTACATGCCAATTATGATTTGACCACTGAGGGCATTGTGAAGCGCACATTAAAGTTTGTACAAGGGGAAACAGTACATGGCTAAAGCAAAAGAGCGCGTGGATGTGTTGGCGGTGGAACAAGGCTTGGCTCCCAGCCGCGAGAAGGCTAAAGCCCTCATTTTAGCGGGCCTGATCTCGGTCAAAGGGATTAAAATCGACAAGCCGGGGACGGAGATAAGTGCGGAGAGTGAGCTCGTGCTGCAAGGACCGGGTTGCCCTTATGTATCCCGAGGCGGCCTGAAACTGGCTAAAGCACTGCGGAGCTTCCCCATTGATTTAAACCACAAGGTAGTTCTGGATGTCGGCGCTTCAACAGGCGGATTTACGGATTGCGCGCTGCAAAATGGAGCTGCGAAAGTATTTGCGGTTGATGTGGGCTATGGTCAACTAGCCTGGTCTTTGCGCAGCGACCCACGGGTTGTGTGCATGGAAAGAACTAATGCCCGATACCTTTCTGCTGAAGCCTTAGGCGAAAAGGTAGATTTTGCGACGATAGATGTCGCTTTTATCTCCCTCGATAAAATTCTGCCGGCGCTGAAAAGTTTATTTAACCCTACCAATGAACTAGTAGCTTTGATTAAGCCCCAATTTGAGGCGGGCAAGGACAAGGTGGGTAAAAAAGGAGTAGTACGCGATCCTGCTGTGCACCGTGAGGTGCTCCGCAAAGTGCTGACGATGGCGGAGCATAACGGGTACGCGATACGAGGCTTGGACTATTCCCCTGTCAAAGGTCCGGAGGGTAATATTGAATACCTGGCCTGGTTGAGTTTTACCGGTACAGAAAATCCGACTGGTTTTGACTGGATCACTCAGGTTGATGAGGTAGTTGAAGCAGCCCACCAAGACTTACCTAAGTAAGGTAAGTCCTCTAGCGCAACCAAAAATGACTTTTAAATTAAGCAGGGATATGAACTAATGTGCAGAATTTTCTTGAGGAAACTAATTTTTTCCTCAGACTAAAGGAGCAAAACCTATGATTCAGACCCTGGGCTTATTGTTTAATCAGGATAAACCGCAAGCAAGCCAGGCTGCCGTGCAAATTCAAGCTTGGTTACAACAACAAGGTGTTACGGTGCTGTCTGACCAAGGGCAGTTTTCGCAAGCTGATGCTGTAATCGTCCTAGGCGGCGATGGCACCTTGTTACGAGCTGCTCGTTTTTTGAGTCCCTTGGGGATTCCTTTATTAGGTCTCAATTTCGGGCATTTAGGCTTTTTGACAGAGGTGGAATTAGCAGAGTGGCGTAGTTGCTTCCAAAAGCTGTTAGCCGGTAATTATACCGTAGAAGCCAGAATGATGTTACAGGGAACGGTGCTCAGGTCGGGTATCCGGGATATATCGGCGCTGGCCTTAAATGACGTGGTGGTCTCTAGGGGTGATATATCTCGGATTATCACCCTTGATGTCACTCTTTCCGGTCAACACCTGTCTTCCTATCCTGCCGATGGGATGATTGTCTCTACCCCCACCGGTTCTACTGCTTATTCCCTTTCTGCCGGGGGCCCGATCGTTTCTCCCTTACTACAGAGTATGATTATTACGCCAATTTGTCCGCACACCCTTTCCGCCCGAGCGATGGTCGTTGACCCGGAGGAGGTGTTGGCAATAAGGTTCGCGCGCGGTATTGATTGCGTCGTTACATTTGACGGACAGGAGACTATTGAGCTCAGCCCGGGGGATGCAGTGCAAGTCGAGCGAGCCTCCTTTAGCACTCAATTGATTAAACTTTCCGGGCGCAGCTTCCCTGAACTGCTGCAGGCCAAACTAAAGGACAGCTTACATGCCTAAGCTTAATTCGGTGCTGTTAGCCAAACAGCTCGTAGTAACAGTTGTAAAGCTCTCTATACAGGACATCCCGGTGGTCTGGAAGAGGCCCAGGCCGTGGAGAAATTTACGGCACAATTAGTTCCAACTAAGTTCAATGTGATTAAACTTACTTACCCCAACCAAACGGAAAGTGCCCCGTATCTAATTGCGGTGCAAAAACGCTAGCGGAGGTTATGGCATGAAGGTTCGCCGCCAAATGAAAATTGCGGAACTAATTGAACGTGAAGCTATCAGCACCCAAGAGGAACTGGCCGACAAACTGCGTACGAGCGGCTTCGATGTGACGCAGGCCACAGTCTCGCGCGATATCAAGGACATGCGTTTGATTAAGATTCCTACGGGTGAGCACACCTATCGGTATGCCACGCCACAGGAACCATTGACTGCGAACCTGCAGGAACGACTTAACAGAATTTTTGGCGATAGTGTAACTAGTATTGATCACAGTGAAAATTTAATTATAATTCGTACCTTACCGGGCAACGCCATGGGTTTGGCCTCGCTGATCGACGGGAGCAATTGGCCGGAAATTATCGGCACAGTAGGTGGCGATGATACTATTTTGGTAATTGTTAAGCCTAAGGAGGCTGTTTTGGAAGTTGTACGTCGGTTTGAAAGTTTGTTCTAGGAGAGCTTCGCATGATAACAGGATTGCGGATTGAAAATTTTGCGCTGATAGAGCGCTTAGATTTAGAACTTGCCGGAGGGCTTACAGTGCTTACGGGTGAAACCGGGGCCGGCAAGTCAATTATTATTGATGCTGTATCCTTGCTGTTGGGCGGTCGCGCTGCTGCTGAATTTATTCGCAGTGGCTGTGAACGGGCGTTAGTGGAAGGCTTATTTGGTTTAGACGCAGATATGCCGCTGACTCGACACCTTGCAGAGCTGGGTTATGCGTTAGATAACGGTGACTTACTGCTGACGCGCGAACTTTCCGCGTCAGGACGTAATACTTGTCGCCTGCAAGGACGTTTAGTACCGCTTAATTTATATCGGGAAATCGGTGCGCAACTCATTGATATTCACGGTCAACATGATTATCAATCTTTGCTGCACCCTGAAAATCATCTCTTGCTCTTAGATTCGCTGGCCGCAGGTACGACGGAGCTAAAAGCGGAAGTCCAACAGGCAGCCCAGTCTGTGCTGGACACGCGGCAACAATTGGACAAGCTTATTGGCGACGCTCGGGACGCGGCGCGGCGCGAAGATATGCTTAAGTTTCAGCTAGAGGAAATTGACGGGGCTAACCTGGCGGACAATGAAGCCGAGGAATTGCTGGGCGAACGAGTGCGTTTGGTTAATGCCGAAAAGCTAGCGGCTTTAACAGCAACCGCTTATGCTAGCTTGTTTGCGGGGCTTGATCGACAACAGTCGGCAATTGACCTTACGGCCGCCGTCTTGGCCGGAATGAAAGATTTGGCCGCGATTGATGTTAGTGTTGAGCCTATGCTGGACAGTTTGGCAACGGCTTTCTACCAGATGGAAGAAGTGGCGCAAGAACTGCGTCACTATCGGGAAAATATTGTGTTTGACCCGGTAAGACGCGATGAGGTCGAAGATAGGTTAGCTCTAATTAAGTCCCTCACGCGCAAATACGGTGGTTCGATTGCGGAAATCATGGCCTATCGGGACGAGGCAGCAGCGGAGTTGGCCGTGCTATCCCAGCAGGACGAGCTGCAAGCAGAATTACTGGAGCGTTTGACTCAGGCAGAAGAAGCTTATCAGCGGCTTGCGGATGTTTTGACTGCGGTCAGGAAGAAGAGTGCCATAGATATGGCAACCGCGGTGAGCCGGGAGTTGGCTGAACTGAAGATGCCCAATACCGAATTTGAAGTCCATTTTGACCAGCGCGACAGGGTGCATCCGCTGGGGCAGGACGTGGTTGAATTTATGTTCTCACCTAATCACGGCGAACCACTTAAACCCTTGACCAAAACTGCATCCGGAGGCGAAATGTCCCGGGTAATCTTGGCTTTAAAAACCTTGTTAGCCCAAATAGATCCCGTGCCGACTTTGATTTTTGACGAGGTTGACAGCGGAGTGGGGGGTGAGGCCGTGCGTATGGTGGCGGAAAAACTGGCTCAGATTGCCCAAACCAGACAGGTCTTGTGCGTGACCCACTCGCCACAGGTAGCTAGTTTTGCGACCACCCACCTTATGATCAGCAAAGACACTGTGGCAGAACGTACCGTAACTCGGGTCAAGTTGCTCGCACACGAGGAGCGTAAGTTAGAGTTGGCCAGAATGCTTGGCGGCAACGCCGTTTCTCGGCTGACACTCGAGCATGCGGCAGAAATGCTGCAAAATGCCCGGCGGAAGGCTTGAATTCTATTCTTTGCAATTAGAAGGCGCTCTTTGGAGTGCCTTTTTGCTTTGGCAAAATAAAACATAGTTAAAATTCGACTGTTATTAGGTTCACTGACATTTTTGACTTTAGTTTTAGAGGATTTGAACTTTTTAAATGGACATCTTATAAAGAGAACATCTTATAAATAAAACTCAAGCATGTTTAATTTTCCGGTATGGGAGAGGAGCGGCAGAAGGTGCGGCAATGGGGAGACTGCGTAGGAGTGTGATATGGTAGTGCATACAAGGAGGTTAAGAAGAATATCCGGTTTACTCCTGGTCGCTGCTATCATTGGAATCGCAAATACCGCCGCAGTGCAAGGCATAATGCAAATACCGGCACATGAACAATTGGCGGTAGGTGACGTTTTGCAGTTACCGAAGCGAATTCCGCAGTATCTGTCGCAAAATATTAAAGTGGTCGCGGATCGTCAACAGCTCCTGCGCCAAAGTCAAGTTGCTTCGATTAACGGTTCGGCTGATACCGGTCCAGCCGAGTTTGCTCAAGCGGCTCCAGCTTACCCGGTGTTGGCAGGTACCGGACACCTGCAAGTCCATTACTTGTTGTTTGGGTTAATACCTTTGAAAACGGTTGATGTTGATGTAGTACCCCAAGTGAAACTCATACCTGGTGGACAATCTATCGGGGTGATGTTGCAGTCCCAGGGTGTTATTGTAGTCGGCCAGTCCCCAATTATTGATGCTCAAGGTAAAAAGTGCTATCCTGCAAAAGATGCAGGCATTAGATTGGGAGATTTGATTCTGCAGATAGACGGTAAGCAAGTCAAAACTGACTCCGATGTGGCACAAGCTGTCGATCGGGCAGGTGCAAGCCAAAAACCGATTCAAGTAATGCTTAAACGGGGTCAATTGTTGGAAAATAAAATTATCAAACCTATCTATTGCCCGGATACGCAACGTTACCGCATTGGCTTGTATGTGCGCGATAGTGCCGCCGGGGTAGGTACTTTAACTTTCTATGATCCTGTATCCGGCAAATATGGTGCTTTAGGGCACATCATTAATGATGCAGATACCAATCAGAAGATTGAAATTGCGCAGGGTAAGGTTATTGCTGCGGCAATTCAGTCTATTCAACCCGGACGACGGGGGCAGCCGGGTGAAAAAATAGGTTCTTTTGTACAGGGTTCTCCTTATACCGGCACGATTGAAAAAAATACTAAATGTGGTATTTTCGGCACCATTGAAGGCTATCTGGCTAATCCTTTATATGCGCAACCTCTGCCTATAGCCGCAGAATCTCAGGTTAAGACGGGAGCCGCTAAGATTCTGACTGTTGTTAAAGGCGAAAAAATCGAGGCGTTTGACATCAATATCGAAAGGCTGTTGCCCGGACGCGTGGACAGTAAAAGCATGGTTATTCGCATTACGGATCCTGGCTTATTAGCGCAAAGCGGGGGTATTGTGCAAGGTATGTCAGGCAGCCCGATTTTGCAAGACGGCAGGATAGTTGGGGCGGTAACACATGTCTTTGTCAACGACCCAACGCGAGGGTACGGAGTTTTTATCGAGCAGATGCTTAAAGAGGCCAATATACCGCCCAATGATAAACAGCGCCATGCTGCTTAAAAGCAGAGTAAAACGCCCGGATGGGCGTTTTACTCTGCCTAGGAGTGGGCGTTCTGGAAAATTTATTCACAATTGTCTAAATTTTAATTGGAATAAGAAGGATTATGTCCGTGGTCTGTCGAAATGCTAGCAGGAATGTTACCATGGGGAGAGATCTGGATGACAAGAGAATACAGGATTTTAGTTGCGGATGATAACCGGGAATTTGTTGAAATTTTGAAGGACTATTTGCTTAAGCAAGAGGGCATAAGCGAAGTTATGACCTCCTATAATGGAACTGAAGCCTTGGAAGTGATTGAGCGCAGCGAACCTGACGTAGTTGTTCTTGACATCATAATGCCTCACTTGGACGGCATTGGGGTATTGGAAAAACTTAATAATATGGAACTAAATAACAGACCAAGAATTATCATGCTTACAGCTTTTGGGCATGAGTCAATGACCCACCGCGCTTTAGAGTTAGGCGCTGATTATTACATACTTAAACCGTTTGACCTGGAGGTTTTAAACACCCGTATCAGGCAATTATTTGATCCACCGGTTAACAGGGGCAACCTTGCCGGTAATGTTCAAATACCAACACGTAAGTTGGATGTCGAAGTTACAAATATAATTCACCAAATGGGAGTCCCGGCTCATGTTAAAGGTTATCAATACCTGCGTGATGCAATTATCATGGTGGTGAATGAAGTTAATCTCTTGGGTGCTGTGACCAAGGAACTCTATCCGATGATCGCCGTAAAATACAGCACTACCCCCAGCCGAGTGGAAAGGGCAATCCGGCACGCCATTGAACTTGCCTGGGACAGGGGCAATATTGATATGATGAATCGTTTTTTTGGGTACACGATTAATATTGAACGGGGTAAGCCTACTAACTCAGAGTTCGTCGCCATGGTGGCCGATAAACTCAGAATCGGAAAAATGTAAGCTCAGAGGAATTTGGAACACCTTTGCAACCAATGCTAAAGGTGTTTTTCAATTTAGATCAGAGGTGTTTAGGGTGGAGCTGGGTAGGGTTGAGTTTGAGAGCATCTTGGATAAGATTGAAGATGCGGTGCTCGCGATCGATGCGGCGGCCAATATCACGCTGCTGAATACTGCCGGACGCAAATTGATCGGGTGTGGGGATGACGTCATAGGCAAGCCGGTGACAGAAGTTATTGCTTCAACGCGTTTGCCGGAAGTGTTGCGCAGTGGTGTTGCCGAATTAAATCAACAGCAAAAGCTAAGCGAGACCGGCATTGTTACCAACAGATTTCCCTTGTATAATCAGGCGGGCCTTATATCCGGGGCTGTAGCCATCTTCCATGATCTTTCCGAGGTTAAGAGTCTGAAAGATCAAATTAGTAGTTTACAGGATGTAAAAACTCTGCTTAATGCGATATTTGACGCTACCCAGGATGCAATCTCCGTCGTGGATGAGAATGGTATCGGAATTTTGATCAATCCCGCCTATACCCGTATTACCGGTTTCCCGGAATCGGACGTGATCAACAAGCCGGCGACGGTTGATATCGCGGAGGGCGAGAGTGTACATCTCAAAGTTTTACAGACGCGCGAATCAATCCGAGGCGTACCAATGAAAGTCGGGCCTAAACGTAAGGAAGTTATTGTCTACTGTTCACCGATTATAGTTGGAGGTAAATTAAGGGGTAGCGTAGGAGTTGTGCACGATGTCTCTGAACTACGTAAATTATCCGAGGAATTAGAACGGGCGAAAAGTTGGATTCGCAGGCTAGAAGCCAAATATACCTTTGCTGATATTATCGGTACAAGCGAAACAATGCGGCATGTTATTGAACAGGCTGAGCGGGCAGCTCGAACTCCAGCTACAGTGCTTTTGCGTGGCGAGAGCGGGACTGGCAAGGAAATGTTTGCCCATGCCATTCATCATGCCAGTGAGAGACGTTCGAAACCCTTCATTCGGGTAAATTGTGCCGCGTTGACGCCTAGCTTATTGGAGAGTGAGCTTTTCGGCTACGAGGAAGGGGCGTTTACCGGAGCTAAGCGGGGCGGCAAGATCGGTTTGTTCGAGGAGGCTCATCCAGGGACCATTTTTTTGGATGAAATTGGTGAGATCAATATTGGTCTGCAGGCTAAGCTACTGAGAGTGTTGCAGGAAAAGGAAATAACGCGGGTCGGCGGCAATCGGGCGATACCTGTCAATGTCCGGGTCATCGCCGCCACCAATGCCAATTTGGAAGACAAGCTAAAACAAGGGAGTTTAAGGGAGGATTTGTTTTACCGTTTAAATGTTTTCCCAATTTATATCCCCCCCTTGCGTCAGCGCAAAGAGGATATTCCCTTACTCGTCGCGTTTTTAATACCTAAATTTAACCAGGAGTTCGGGCGAAACTTAACTGGCATCAGTTCGCAGGCCTTGGCGGAATTGATAGCGTATGATTGGGCTGGCAACGTTCGGGAATTGGAGAATATTATTGGACGTGCGATTATTAATATGCGCAGCGGTGAGAGCGTGATTGAAAAATATCACTTGCCCGAACTTGCCGGGACGGACCTCCCAAGTGCGGCGCTCGCACAATCTCCTATACATACCTCGAACAGCTATGATGAATTGTTTGCGACCTGGGAAAAAGAGCTGTTGCGCGAGGTCATGCAGCAGTGCGGTGGGAATAAGACTCAAGCGGCCAGACAACTTAAGGTTTCTGTGCGTAACCTTTACTACAAGCTGGCCAAACACGGACTAGATTGACCTAGTGCGCTATAACAAAAATGCCTGAATCAAGGATGCTTGCAAGTTTTTGCAGGCATCCTTTTGCGCAATACTGCAAATTTTTGCAGTATATATATTTTGCGGGTGCAACGGTGATACTTACACTAGGGTTTTGCGCTCCCGAGTGGGTGGCATTATTTTTGCTTGAGTTAGGTGCAAGGGGGATTTGCGATGAAGATTTTTGAGTATATGGGAAAGTACGACTACGAACAGTTGGTGCTATGTCATGATGCCACCTCCGGATTAAAGGCTATTATTTGTATCCATGACACTACGTTAGGCCCTGCTTTAGGGGGAACCCGCATGTGGACTTATGCCAGTGAGGAAGAAGCTGTCGTAGACGCACTTCGGTTAGCGCGAGGCATGACCTACAAAGCAGCGGCTGCAGGCTTAAACCTTGGTGGCGGTAAAACTGTAATTATGGGTGATCCCGCGCTGGACAAGAGTGAAGAATTATTCCGTGCCTTTGGGCGCTATGTAGAGTCCTTGAGTGGCCGTTATATTACTGCTGAGGACGTGGGTACATCCGTGCAGGATATGGATTGGGTTCATATGGAGACTGACTATGTTACCGGAGTTTCCGATTATGGCTGTTCCGGTGATCCTTCTCCAATGACTGCTAGGGGAGTGTGGCGTGGTATGCAAGCAGCCGCCAAAGCGGCCTTCGGTAGCGCTTCACTTGCAGGACGCACTGTTGCTGTGCAGGGACTCGGCCATGTGGGGTATCGCCTGTGTCAGTATTTGCATGAAGAAGGGGCCAAGTTAATTGTTACGGATATAAATACAGCAGCGGTCAGAGCTGCTGTGGCGGAATTTGATGCTGAGGCAGTTGACGCTGCGGCAATTTTTGCTGTCGATGCCGACATCTATGCGCCTTGTGCCTTGGGTGCAGTGATTAACGACACAACTATTCCGCAGTTTAAGTTTAAAGTTATCGCCGGTGCGGCGAACAATGTATTAAAAGAGGAACGGCATGGTGACGCTATCCATGCCCGAGGCATTATCTACGCGCCGGATTATGTCGTCAATGCCGGCGGTCTGATGAATGTAGCGGACGAGTTGGCTGGGTATAACGCGGAACGGGCCTTGAAGAAAGTGGAAACAGTGTACGACAATATAGCTAAAGTTATTGCCATTGCGCAACGGGACAATATTCCCACCTACCAAGCAGCCGACCGCATGGCGGAAGAACGCATCGCCAGGTTGGGCAAGATTCGCAGCAATTTCTTGCGCTAAAAGCGGCTGAGGTTAGCAGGGTTGCCAAGATTAAAAGGGGGAAATGTACGTTGGAAAAAAGGGTGAGCTTTGCTGCTGAACGCTGCAAAGGGTGTGAACTTTGCCGCGCCAGCTGCCCTAAGGGCATTATTGTCATGGCCGAGCAGTTAAATGCTATGGGGTTTCATCCGGCAACAGTGCTGGCACAAGAACAGTGCATCAGTTGCGGTAATTGTTACCGGATGTGTCCGGATACGGTAATCACGGTGCGCAAGGAGGCCAAAAAGTAGTATGGATAAGGTATTGATGAAGGGCAATGAAGCTCTAGGAGAAGCAGCCGTACGCGCAGGTTGCAAGTATTTCTTCGGCTACCCCATTACACCGCAAAATGAACTGCCTCACTATCTCGCCCAGCGGCTGCCGCAAGTGGGCGGAGTGTTTCTCCAAGCGGAAAGTGAAGTGGCGGCAATTAACATGGTGTATGGTGCGGCAGGTGCCGGAGCGAGGGTTATGACCTCCTCATCCAGCCCGGGGATTGCACTGAAGCAAGAAGGAATCTCCTACATAGCCGGCGCCGAGCTACCCTGTGTGATCGTTAACATGGTGCGGGGAGGCCCGGGCTTAGGCGGTATTCAACCGGCTCAATCCGACTACTTCCAGGCTGTAAAAGGCGGCGGGCATGGGGATTATCACCTGCTTGTGCTCGCCCCGGCCTCAGTCCAGGAAATTGTTGATCTAATGGCGCAAGCCTTTGACTTAGCCGATCAGTATCGTAATCCAGTAATGATTTTAGGGGACGGGATTCTGGGTCAGATGATGGAACCGGTGGAATTTCCTCCCTACAGAGAGACAAAATTACCGGAAAAGCCTTGGGCTACCACGGGTGCCAAAGGGCGGCAACCAAACATTATCAACTCGTTATTTCTCGAGCCTGAACAGCTTGAAGCGCATAATCAACACTTGTTTGCAAAATATGCGCACATGCAGGCTCATACGACAATGGCTGAAAGCTATAAGACGGACGATGCGGCAATTGTACTAGTGGCCTACGGGTCCACAGCCAGGATTGCCCAAGCTGCCGTAGATATGGCGCGTCAGAACGGTATT
>JAJXUE010000049.1 GCA_021783135.1 Bacillota bacterium
GCGACGTCCTGCTTGCTTTAGGTGTACGCTTCGATGACAGGGTCACGGGGGGTAAACCGGAGGAGTTTGCCAGTCAGGCCACAATTATCCACGTAGACGTCGATCCCGCGGAAATAGGGAAAATTATTCAAGCGAATATACCGATAGTTGGCGATGCCAAACACGTTTTAACCGAACTTGTACAACAGGTTAGTCCGATTGATACTGCGGAGTGGTTAGAGCAAACTGCCATCTGGCGTAAGGAGTATCCACTGCGTTATGCTGATGATGGGCAGTTGAAGCCGCAATTTGTCATTGAACAGGTATTTGAGGCAGCTGGGGACAATGCTATCATTACTACTGAAGTCGGACAAAATCAGATGTGGACAGCCCAGTTTTATCCCTTCCGCAAAGCGCGAACTTTCATATCTTCCGGGGGTTTGGGTACAATGGGCTTTGGTCTGCCTGCTGCGGTAGGTGCACAGGTCGGAAACCCTCATGCCACAGTAATTGATATTGCCGGTGACGGTAGCATACAAATGAACATTCAGGAATTGTCCACTATCGCCCAGTACAATCTACCGGTAAAAGTAGTTATTTTAAATAATTCCTTCTTAGGTATGGTACGTCAGTGGCAGGAACTGTTTTTTGAAGAACGCTACAGCGAAACCCCATTAGGATTCAACCCCAACTTCGTTAAACTGGCGGAAGCGTACGGCATCAAAGGTTATAGAGTGACTGACGCTCAGCAAGTAAGGGCTACGCTGGAAGAGGCTTTTTTGCATCCTGGACCGGTTGTTATGGAATTTATAATTTCGCCCGAGGAAAAGGTTTACCCCTTTGTGCCGCCAGGCAAACCTATCACTGAAATGCTGGGGAGGTAGGAATATGCTGCATACACTTACTGTTTTAGTTGATAACCACCCCGGTGTTTTGACCCGGGTGTCGGGGTTGTTCAGCCGCAGGGGTTACAACATCGACAGCCTTACTGTTTGTGCAACTGAGAACCCGGATATTTCTCGCATGACAATAGTGGTTAAAGGCGATGACTGGGTCATTGAACAAGTTACTAAACAACTGCACAAATTGGTGGTAGTGCATAAAATTTCTGACATTACCCAAGAATCAGCCGTAGAACGCGAATTGGCGTTAATCAAGGTGAGAATTCGGGCGGAAAATAGGGTGGAAATTTTACAAACAATTGATATTTTCCGAGCTAGAGTCGTGGATATGGGTAGAAACAGCATCACAGTTGAAGCCACCGGCGATCGTGAAAAGATCGATGCCTTGGTTAAAACTTTACGACCGTATGGTATAGTGGAGTTAGCAAGGACTGGGATTGTGGCCTTAGTTAGGGCTGAAGCAAATTAATTTAATTTATAGGAGTGGTTATTGATTATGGCAAAAATGTTTTACGATGCAGACGCGAATTTGGACTTACTAAGTGGCAAAACTGTGGCAGTTATGGGATTTGGCAGCCAAGGACATGCTCAGGCGCAAAATCTGGCTGATAGTGGGGTAAATGTCATCGTGGGTCTGCGTGAAGGCAGTAAGAGTTGGGCTAGCGCTGAGGCTGCAGGTTTAAAGGTGACCACAGTAGCTAAGGCCGCAGCGGCTGCAGACATTGTGCAAATCCTCTTGCCGGATGAATATCAGGGCAAGGTATACAATGAAGAAATCAAGCCGCATATGACGAGCGGCAAAGCATTGGTTTTTTCCCATGGATTTAATATCCATTTTGGACAAATTGTACCCCCGGCAGATGTTGATGTGTTTATGGTAGCCCCTAAGAGCCCGGGACACATGGTAAGGCGTGTCTATACCGAAGGTGCCGGAGTACCGGCAATTATTGCTGTACACCAGGATGCGACCGGCAAGGCGCATGCACTAGCCTTGGCCTATGCCAAAGGCATTGGCAGCACCAAAGCAGGCGTAATTGAAACTACTTTTGCCGAAGAAACTGAGACCGATTTATTTGGGGAACAAGCAGTACTGTGCGGTGGTGCCTCAGAACTGATTAAAGCAGGTTTTGATACTTTAGTTGAAGCCGGTTACCAGCCGGAAATTGCCTACTTTGAATGTCTGCATGAATTAAAGCTGATTGTGGATTTAATTTATGAAGGCGGTCTGAGCCGTATGCGTTATTCAGTAAGTGATACCGCGCAATATGGTGATATGACAGTAGGTAAGCGCATTATTACTGAAGATACTCGCAAAGAGATGAAAAAGGTACTGGCCGAAATTCAAAATGGAGAGTTCGCCAAAAATTGGTTATTGGAGAATCAGGCCAATCGTCCTGCCTTTAATGCTATGGCCCGCAGGGAAGAAAACCACTTGATTGAAAAAGTGGGTAAAGAGCTGCGCGGTATGATGGCATGGCTTAAGCGCTAGGACCCAAAAGAATAGCTTCTGCGGCTAAAGGGCTGCGGGAAGTAACAGCAAGACAAAATCTTGTGAGGGGGGACCTAGAGTGCAAAAGGTATATATTTTTGATACTACGTTGCGTGACGGTGAGCAATCACCGGGAGTTGCATTAAATACAGCTGAAAAACTGGAAATAGCTGCTCAATTAGCCAGTTTAGGCGTAGATGTCATCGAGGCAGGCTTTCCGATCGCATCGGAGGGGGATTTTAATGCCGTGCAGCAAATTGCGCGGACAATCCAGGGCCCAATTATTTCAGCGCTGGCCCGCACTAGCAAGTCCGATATAGCGCGAGCCTGGGAGGCGTTAAAAGATGCAAAACGCCCAAGAATCCATACCTTTATTGCTACTTCCGAAATACACATGCAGCACAAGCTGCGCAAGACGCGCGAGGAAGTGCTGGCGGCTGCTGTAGAAGGAGTGGCGTATGCTAAAAGCCTGTGCCCCGACGTGGAGTTTTCAGCGGAAGACGCCTCGCGTAGTGATTTAGACTTCTTGTGTTTGGTGTTGGAAAGAGTGATTGACGCGGGGGCAAACGTTGTCAACATACCGGACACAGTTGGTTATGCCAATCCGGATGAGTTTGCCGAATTTATTCGCGCTATCAGGGCCAAGACACCTAATATTGCTAAGGCTATAATCAGTGTGCACTGTCATAACGACTTAGGCTTGGCCGTGGCCAATTCGTTGGCGGCTATTCGGGCCGGTGCTCAACAGGTTGAGTGCACAGTTAATGGCATAGGTGAAAGGGCGGGCAATGCGGCTGTTGAAGAGCTAGTCATGGCCCTGTATACTCGTGCCAATTATTATCAGGCAGAAACTTCGATTGTGACCCATGAAATTTACCGTACCAGTACCTTGGTTAGTCGGCTTACCGGTATGTTTGTTCAGCAAAATAAAGCTGTAGTGGGCAAAAATGCCTTTGCCCACGAATCCGGTATTCATCAAGATGGCGTTTTAAAAGAGCGCACGACTTATGAGATTATGAACCCTAAGCTTATCGGCATCGAAACTGAGAGTATCGTACTTGGTAAACATTCCGGCAGGCATGCTTTCCACGATAGGATGACCGCATTAGGGTACAGCCTGGAAGGCCAGGAGTTGGACGCCGTATTTTTCTTGTTTAAAGCTTTAGCTGACCGCAAGAAAGATATTACGACGGCGGACTTGATTGCGCTAATGGAGGAAGAAAAGAAAGCCAAGGCTTTATGTCTCTTAGAGTTTCTCCAGGTTACAAGTGGTACTCGCACCGTTCCGACAGCTACCATTGGACTGCGCATCAACGGCAATCTATATGAAGAGGCTGCAGTTGGTGACGGACCGGTTGATGCCGCTTTTAAAGCGCTGGAAAAGATTACGTCCGGCGGGGGAGTGCTCACTAATTATCTTATTGAGGCAATTAGCGGTGGTATGGATGCCCAAGGTGCTGTTACAGTTACGGTTGAATTTAATCATAGGGCCGTGATTGGTTATGGTGTAAGCCCGGACATTATTGAAGCTAGTGTAAAAGCTTATCTGCATGCCTATAATCGTGCCTTGGATGTAGGAATTACGACACTGCCTTTAGCGAAAGTCCAAGAAGCATAGGAGGAATTTTGATGGGAATGACTATAACCGAAAAGATTTTGGCCGCGCATGCCGGATTAGAAGAAGTAGTTTCCGGCCAGTTGATTAATGCCAAATTAGATATGGTCTTAGCTAACGATGTTACTGCTCCCGTTTCCATTCGGGAGTTCCCCAAACTAGGGAAAGCAAGTGTCTTTGACAAGAGTAAAGTTGCGCTGGTGCCTGATCATTTTGCGCCAAATAAAGACATTCAGTCGGCGGAACAAACTAAAATTATGCGCGATTTCGCGCGTAAACATGAAATCGAAAATTACTTTGAAATTGGCCAAATGGGGATTGAACATTGCTTGTTGCCGGAGCAAGGCCTGACTTTGCCGGGTGACTGCATCATAGGGGCCGATTCTCATACATGTACTTACGGAGCTGTTGGTGCTTTTGCAACCGGGGTCGGCAGCACTGATTTGGCCGCAGCACTTGCCACAGGACAAGCTTGGTTTCGGGTGCCGGAATCTTTAAAATTTCACTTATTTGGGGATTTACAGGCTTGGGTCGGCGGTAAGGATTTAATTCTTTATATTATCGGCAAAATTGGCGTGGATGGAGCGCGGTACCAGGCAATGGAGTTCACAGGTGAAACCATCACAAATTTGTCGATGGATAATCGCTTCACCATTTGCAACATGGCGATTGAAGCCGGCGCTAAAAACGGAATTATTGCACCTGATGCCAAGACTTTGGAGTATGTTAATGCGCGTGCCAAACGCGATTATAAGGTATACCAAAGTGATGCGAATGCTAAATATCTGCAAGTGTTTGAGATTGACGCTGCAACCATTGAACCGCAAATTGCTTTCCCGCACTTGCCGGAGAATACACGCTCAGTCAAGGAAGCGACGCATGTTAAATTGGACCAAGTGGTTATCGGTTCTTGTACGAACGGACGCCTCGAGGACTTACGCGCTGCGGCTAATGTGCTTAAGGGTAAAAAGGTGCATAGAGAGATTAGGCTGTTGGTATTCCCGGGAACTCAGCAGATTTACCGCAATGCCTTGGCAGAGGGCATTATTGATGCATTGGTGGAAGCAGGCGCTGCCGTGAGCACACCAACGTGTGGACCGTGCTTGGGTGGACATATGGGAATCTTAGCGAAAGGCGAGCGCGCGTTGGCTACCACTAACCGCAATTTTGTCGGGCGCATGGGTCATCCGGAGAGTGAAGTATATCTCAGTAACCCTGTAGTTGCGGCCGCATCGGCAATTCTGGGCAGAATCGCCAGTCCGGAGGAGGTAAGATAGATGATTGGTCAAGGAAAAGCATGGAAATTCGGTAATGATGTGGATACAGACCTTATTATTCCGGCGCGCTATCTAAATACGTCTGAACCTAGCGCTTTGGCCCAACACTGCATGGAGGATGCCGACCCTACATTCCCCAATAAAGTAGGTGAAGGTGACATAATTGTGGCCGGTAAGAACTTCGGGTGTGGTTCTTCACGTGAACATGCTCCCATTGCGATTAAGGCGGCAGGTGTTGCGTGTGTAATTGCTGGTTCGTTTGCCCGTATTTTTTACCGTAACGCTTTGAATATCGGCCTGCCGATTTTTGAGTCCCCGGAAGCAGCCGAAAAAATTCAAGAGGGCGATCTGTTGGAGGTAAATGAAGCAAGCGGCCAAATTACAAATCTAACACGCAAGGAAACTTATCAGGCTGTTCCGTTCCCGCCATTTATGCAGGAACTGATTAAAGCCGGCGGTCTTGTGGCCTATGTTGCCGGAAAGGGGGAGCAATAATGGCTAAAATCGCACTATTACCTGGTGATGGCATTGGACAAGAAATTGTCCCACAGGCAGTGCGCGTGCTCAAACACATTGCTCCTAAGTACGGAATTGAATTAGAATTTGCTGAAGCTCTAGTCGGGGGCGCAGCTATCGACGCGCTGGGAGTTCCCCTGCCGGATGAAACATTAAAGCTTTG
Source organism: Bacillota bacterium (assembly GCA_021783135.1). GTDB lineage: Bacteria > Bacillota > Desulfitobacteriia > Desulfitobacteriales > JAJXUE01 > JAJXUE01. The sequence continues at coordinate 5,942 of JAJXUE010000049.1, forward strand.
TCAGCAGAGCGATGCTATTTTGCTTGGAGCTGTAGGAGGTCCTAAGTGGGATACATTGCCGGTACATTTGAGACCGGAAGGAGCGGCCTTGCTGGGTCTGCGTAAAAACTTGGGATTGTTCACGAATATCAGGCCTGTTAAGATGTTGCCTGCATTACTTAAGGCTTCTACGCTCAAGGAAGAGATCGTTAACGGCGTTGACATGATGGTCTTTCGTGAACTTACCGGCGGGTTGTATTTTGGGGAGCGGGGTCGGCGTGAGGTCAATGGGGAGACTCAGGCATTCGATACGATGGTGTATGCAACGTCAGAAATTGAAAGAATTGCGCGGTTAGGCTTCGTGGCGGCCCAAGGTCGACGCGGTAAACTTTGTTCGGTTGATAAAGCAAATATCTTGGAAAGTTCGCGTCTGTGGCGCGAAACTGTTAGTAAGCTGGCGCCTGAATATCCGGATGTAGAGTTGACACATATGTACGTAGATAATTGTGCTATGCAGCTCGTACGCCAACCCTTGCAATTTGACGTTATCATTACGGAAAATATGTTTGGGGATATTCTAACAGATCTGGCTTCAATGCTGAGCGGCTCAATTGGGATGTTGGCCTCTGCCAGTATTGGCGGTAAAGTAGGGCTGTATGAACCAGCGCATGGATCAGCTCCAGATATTGCCGGTATGAACAAAGCGAATCCTCTGGCTACGATTCTTTCGGCGGCACTTCTGTTGCGCTATGCGCTTGGCCAGGAGCAGGCAGCTGCTGCAATTGAGGCAAGTGTGGCCCAAACTTTGGCACAAGGCTACCGAACACCGGATATTTACGTGAGTGGGTGTAAGCAGGTAGGAACGCAAGAAATGACTGATTTAGTGATAAAGAATGTGTAATAATGTTAAATTAATAAAATTTGCGTAAATTTATTGGGATTAAGGTTGAACTTAATCCTTTTTTGTTGAAAAGTGTTTGTTATATGGTAAGCTATAGCCAAGAGCAGACTATTACTGACATTGGGGGTGGAACCATGTCCGAAATAATTGTAACGGCCTCGAATTTGGAACAAGCTTTAACGCAGGCGACTCAAAAGCTTAACGTTGGTGTAACTGACTTAACCTACGATATAATTGCCGGGCACGAGGCAGATGGGTCAATCACTGTGAAGGTTGCGATTAAATCGGAATCGACTATTGATTTAACCACCCAAAACGGAGAGAATGTTCAGCTACAAGACGACCAAGCAGTAGAACCAACTCCCGGTACGTTAGCAATCAGCGCTGGCAAAATAATTGTGCAAAAGCCGATAAATTCCGACCAACATGCCGCCATAACACCAGGAGAAAACACGCGAGTTTTTATTAATGGGAATGAAATCTTCGATACCTATCTTGTTGACGCAGAGGACAGCGTTGAGGTAAGGCTTACGGATACTCAACCATATTTTGATGTCCACGTGGAAGTAACTGAGGACAAGATGCAGGCTTTTTTAACCATTGAAAGAGGGTACGGTCAAAGATACGCGTTAGAAGATGCTCCGCCAGCGTATGCCCTCACTACTAAGGCTGTTGTTGCGGAGACTCTGCCTCCCGTTATACCTCCGATCTCGCAAGTTACTGCGGAAATAACGAATAAGAAAATTTTAACCTTTGTCGATGACTTGGAGATAATGGCACAAATGCATCTAGAACGACCAATTATTAAGCTGTTGATTGCCCAAGGCAAACCTCCGGTGGATGGTATAGATGCGTCAGTTGTGTACTCGTTTTTAGATAAGGTAGCTAATCCGGAAGAATACGTGCAAAATCCACACTCACTTAAGGAAATATTTGCGGTACAAAAGGGCGAAATGTTGGCGTACATAAAAGATGGAATTCCGGGTACGGACGGGGTGGATGTGTACGGTCAACTCATTAAGGCTAAGCCGCCACACACCGCAGAGATAGCGATTACGGAGGGAGTAACCCTTGGCGATGGAGGGAAAAAGGCTTTTGCGTCGGTTATTGGCAGGCCCATACTGCAACAAGTTGCGAAAAAGCAAATCTTACGTGTGCTTCCCCTGTACGAAATTAAGGGAAATGTTGACATCGAAGTTGGCAGTGTGAGTTATAAGGGTGATCTTGTAATTAATGGCGATGTGCTTGACGGATTTAAGGTGTACGCCGGAGGAAGCATTTTGATCAAAGGAAGTGTTTTTGACGCGGAAATTGCCGCGGAAGGTGATGTCGCTATTGGGGGCAAGGTAATTACCTCCACGGTGACTGCCGGCAAGAGTGCGGTTGCCTATTTTGATATTTTAACCCAGATAAAAGCAATCGCAGCGTCTTTGGCGTCGTTGCGAAAGGCAGTAGAAATTGTTTCGGAGCAATCGACGGCTAATATTGAAATGGAGCATGTCGGCAAGCTGATATATTTGTTAATTCAAACAAAATTTCCCACTCTCACAACCATGGTTGAAAAGCTCAAAACAGTCAGCGCCACGAAAATTGATTTATTACCACAAGGCGCGGAGGCTGTGATATATACCCTAGAGAAATCATTTGTCGGCTTGGGACCAACGCAAATTGGCTCAATGCGTGAATTGGCGCTCCTTCAGATTCAAATCGAAGGGCTTCAGAATAAGCTGCAAGCGTTAGCTAAAACTAATGCGAAGGTTAGTGCAGGGTATATCCAGAACAGCAAAATAAGTGCCCATGGCGATATAGTTATTAGCGGCCTTGGCTGTATCGTTTCGGAGCTTAAAGCAAAAGGTAATATAACCTTCAACTCCAGCAGCTCTGTTGTTAGAGGGTGTACGATCTCTCTTGATGGAGAGTTAAAAGCCTTTAAATTTGGCTCTGAGGTTGATTCAGGCTCGCTCGTGATTCTGAACACGCCAAAAAGTACCATGGTTGCCCAGCAGGTGTTTCAAGGTGTTTGTGTGAAGCACGGCCCGTTGAAGTTTTGCTTTTCGGATGCGGCCAGAAATGTTAAAGTTAGCGTTGATCAAGATGGTCAACTTGCAGTTGATAAGCTAAAAGTTTAATTCAGGGGCATACTGTTTCTACTTTACTTTCACGGGGGAAAAAAGCTATACTATAACAAAAGGATTTATATTGGTGATGATAGGGATCAGTAGGATGTGTAGGTGTCAGAGAGGGCAAGTCCAAGCTGTGAGGCGGCCTCACTTAAGCATTTGAAACCCACCCTTGAGCTGCAGGCGATAAGTCTAGCCGGACACCCTTCCGTTATCAATGGGGGTACGACCTTTTGAGGCGTATTGTTTGAGGTGAGCTTTGCCGGATAGGCTGGCTAATTAAGGTGGTAACGCGGAAGACTTTTAGCTCTTTCGTCCTTAGTAGGGACGAAAGAGCTTTTTATGTGGAAAATTATGTAACGGAAAGGAATTTTCATTATGCTTGAGGACAAACTAATTGGTTTTATCGGATCGGGGTCCATGGCTGCAGCGATGGTACGCGGTCTGATTCAATCCAATACGGCAAAACCGCAGAACATTTTGGTTACAGGCAAACCTGATTCGGAACGTGTTACTAAACTGGTTGAGCTGTGGGGTGTTGCCAGAAGCACGAATCGCGAAGTCGCAGACAGGGCTGATGTGATTATTATTGCAGTAAAACCTAAGGATGTGGCGTCGGTAATGGAGGAAATTGGTTTCCTGCTTCAGGCAAATCAACTCGTGATTTCTGTTGCTGCCGGAATTCCAACCGCATTTATCGAAGGATTCTGCAGCAATAAGGTTCAAGTCATCAGGTCTATGCCAAATACGTCTAGTACTGTGCTTGCTTCGGCAACAGCAGTTTGCAAAGGGAAATACGCAGGGCCTGACGCTGAGGATTTGGCAGTAGAATTATTCGCTTCGGTCGGTATGGTACAACGGGTGAACGAAGAAAAATTGGATGTTATTACAGGTTTAAGCGGTAGTGGACCGGCTTATGTATATCTCATGATCGAAGCGTTGGGGACGGCAGGAGTACAACTCGGCTTAGATGAGGATATGGCGCTGGCGTTGGCGACCCAAACAGTGTTTGGTGCAGCAAAAATGCTGTTAGAGACAGGTGAAAACCCCAGTACACTGCGCCAAGCGGTAAGTTCCCCAGGAGGAACCACGCTAGCTGGATTAAAGGCATTGGCTGCACACGGTTTTAACGACGCCTTGCGTGAGGGTGTAAAAGCTGCAACCAATCGGGCTAGGGAAATGGGGCTTGAGTATACTGGCCTTGGAGGAGGTGCTCAATGTGGCTGACCATAAAGCACATGAGGTTAGTAATTTTAAGAGAGTAGTTATTAAAGTAGGGAGCAGTTCCCTAAATCATCCCAACGGTGGTTTGTGTCATCAGTCCTTGGCTGCGTTTGTGGCGGAAATAGCCAGACTAAGGGAATTGGGTCACGAGGTTATTATAGTTAGCTCCGGTGCGGTTGCTGCCGGAATGGGAATACTTGGCCTAACGCAAAGGCCAAAGACAATCAGCGCCAAGCAAGCAACGGCAGCAGTTGGCCAAGGTTACCTAATGCAGCGTTACAACGAAGAACTGAATAACTATGGTTTAATCGGTGCGCAGATTCTTTTGAGCCGACTCGACCTTGCTGAGCGTGAACGTTACAGCAATGCGCGTAATACCCTGGAAACGCTACTGCAAAATGGGGTTGTTCCCATTGTCAACGAGAATGATACTGTGGCCATAGAGGAACTTTGCTTTGGGGATAACGACCGGCTCTCCGCTTTAGTTGCAGGGTTAATTGATGCTAACCTGTTGGTGATTTTTTCGGATGTTGATGGCTTATACACCGCCAATCCGCGCCAAGATCCGGCAGCACAATTGATTCCATTGGTGAAGGAGATCACCCCTGAGATAGCAACTTTGGCCCAAGGCAAAGGGTCTAATATCGGTACCGGGGGCATGAGCACGAAGCTGGATGCAGCAAAGATCGTTACAACGTCAGGGATAGGTATGCTTATAATTAACGGAACTAAACCCCACGAGCTAGAGCAATTTTTACAAGGTGGGGCTGCGGGAACATTTTTTCAACCACGTAAAGGGAGGTTGTCGAGTCGTAAAAGGTGGTTGGCCTGGGCTGGTATCTCAGAAGGAAGTATTCAAGTTGATGAAGGAGCACAGGCAGCTATTGTGCATGAAGGCAAAAGCTTGCTCCCCAAAGGGGTTGTTAAGGTTGAAGGAGAATGGGAACGCTGCCAATTGGTGCGAATTGTCGATAAAAATCAACGTGAAATAGCACGGGGGCTTGTAGCTTTATCGTCTGAAGAAGTTGAGATGTGTAAGGGATTGCATTCGGCCGAAGCTGCAGCGTTAATTGGGGTTGAAAAAGGGTGCGAAGTAGTGCATCGGGACTTTCTTACTGTTACGCGTTGAGGGGTGCAATCTGGATTAATCTTACAAGGGGGTAATAATTGTGACAGATTTAAATAGCATCGGCTTAGCGGCCAAAAAGGCCGCCAGAGAGTTATCTCGGCTATCTACCCAACAAAAAAATGCTGCGTTGGCAATAATGGCTGAGGAATTGCTGGCCAATGAAGCTCAGATTTTGCGGGCCAATTCGCAGGATGTGGCTAACGCCAAGGCGAAAGGATTGCGACCAAGTTTGATCAACCGCTTGGTCTTGGATAAGGCAGGTCTTGCGGCAATTAGTCAGGGACTAGATGATCTGATTACGCTAGCCGATCCTGTCGGGGAGGTAGTGTCTGGTGGAGTTAGGCCTAATGGCCTACAAATCCAACAAATCAGGGTTCCATTCGGGGTTATAGGCATGATTTATGAGGCTCGGCCGAATGTCACGGTTGATGCAGCCGGATTATGTCTGAAATCAGGCAATGCTGTAATTTTGCGCGGCGGTTCTGAGGCCATTGAGTCTAATTTGGTATTAACTATGGTTTTGCAGGACGCTTTAATTCAAGCCGGATTGCCGGGAAACGCAATTCAACTAATTGCTGATACGGACCGTGATGTGGTTAACGCGATGTTGCGACTCAATAAATATATTGATGTCTTAATTCCGCGCGGGGGAGCTGGTTTAATCCGCTTGGTTGTCGAAAATGCTACAGTACCGGTAATTGAAACCGGTACTGGCAATTGTCATGTATTTATGGATAGGGAAGGCAATTTTGCCAAGGGCATTGCGATTACGGTTAATTCCAAGACCGATAAACCGGGGGTATGTAATGCTGCTGAGACTTTACTGGTGGATAGGACGGTAGCGGCGGAATTTTTGCCACGGGTTGCGCGGGAGTTGATTGCGCGAGGGGTTGAATTGCGCGGGTGTCCGGAATCGATCGCAATCATTCCACAAATGAAGCCGGCGACGGAAGAGGACTGGGGCATGGAGTATCTTGATCTCATCATGGCAGTTAAAGTAGTTGAAGGAATAGATGAGGCAATTGATCATATCACCACATATGGTACGCAACATTCGGAAACCATTATTACCGATAATTATTCAAAAGCTCGCAAGTTCTTGCGCGAGGTGGATGCAGCAGCTGTTTATGTCAATGCCTCAACTCGTTTTACGGACGGCAGTAGATTTGGCTTTGGAGCGGAAATTGGCATAAGCACACAAAAACTGCACGCCAGAGGGCCTATGGGCTTACGGGAAATGACTACGAGTAAGTATGTTATTATGGGAGATGGACAGATAGTATTATAAAAGGCCGCGAGTGCGGCCTAATAAACTAATTGCAGGAAGTTTGCGGTTCTAGCTCCACTATTTCGTCAAATTTCGCAATAGTCATACGTAGATTTTTTATTATGAGTTCCTCGCCGGGAAAGGGCGGGGAAATTTTTTTGGGTACCTTTAAAATGCTGGCTTGCATATGCGGCGGCTCTGCAAACCAAAGTTTATGACCTTTGTAGGTAAATGGGCTTAAATTAAAGTTGCATAAACTTAATAACCAAAAAAGCGTTAACTTGAGGCGAGCCATAAGTCCTTTTGCGTGACTGGGTGACTCCATGCCAATACCATTAGCAGTGCCTCCTGAGACATAAATCAAGTAGCCGTCGCGCCAAGCCGTTTTTTGTTTGTAACCGAAGCGTTCGCCAAATTTAATAGGTTTGACATCAAGTACATTAGTACGGAACGAGTATGTGGATGTATCCCCTAACCAAAGTGAAGTACCTAGGCGCATCACAAAAGTGGTAGTTGGATGTTTCAGACTTGCCTGTTGCAAAACAGTCGGTGTAAGGTGGCTTATATAGAGCTTGGTCTGATTTAAACCAAGCTCTTCAAATGTCTTAAGCCAAGCATCAATCTCAGACAGTTTGTCGCGGTCGGTAAGGCGTTCCAATGCGAAGTGTAATGCATACCCTTCGATTTGAATGGAAATAGGTGCAGTGCTCACCAGAGTGTTAGCCAGAGCCAAATCTTGTGGACTTAACCCGTAGCGTCGCATGGTGGATTCACACTTGAACACAATCATAATCGGCAAAGAGTAGTTTAGTTTTTGCGCACTCTGCAACAAATGGTGTAATTGCCCCAGGCTGCCAATGGTAAAAATAAATTTTGTAAAGTCGGCGGCGCGGAGTTCTGTTACAACCGGTGTTAGAATGAGAATCTCAGTAAAATTATGTAGTTTGATCAGCTGCCTTGCTTCTTCAATTGTGCCGGCAGCGATTTTGTCTTTGCCAGCTTCCCAGGCTTCCTGGGCCAGACGAACCGAGCCAAAACCGTATCCGTTACCTTTAATAACGGGCACGTAGTCAGGATAGAGCTCCTCCATATGGCGCAAGTGTTTTAACCATTGCGTCCGGTCAAGATAAAGTGTTAAACTCAACAATTTCACCATCCTACCGGTGTTTGAGGTATTGTTCAAAAGCCCAGCGGAGGCAGGGTTGTAAAGGGTACTCCCATGCGCCAATCATTTCACAGGCGTCACCACCGAAGCCAAGTTTAAATTTGAGCAATCCAAATAAATGGTTAGACTCATCTAGAGTAGGACTGATACCGCGAAAATCGTAGGTATGAGCACCAAGCCTGTAAGCATCTTGGATCATTTGCCACTGTAAAGCATGATTGGGTGCTTTTTCACGTTTTTCGTTACTGCTCGCGCCGTACAAATACCAAAAATGGTTGTTGGCAAAAACCGCAATCGTTGCCGCAAGAACTTCTTGATCGTCTTCGGCTAGGTAGAGAAATATTCGATGGGGGTCCTCAGCTTTTTGTACTCTGTACATGTTGGCAAAATATGCGTAATTACGTATTTTGAACTTGTCCCGAACGGCAGTTACCTCAAGCAAGTCGTAAAAAGCTTGTAAGTCATCTTCTGTACCAATTCTTACTCTGACTCCGAGTCGTTCGGACTTTTTGACATTTCGTCGCCAATTAGTATGGAAACCGGCAAAAATGTCGTCGAGATGCTGATTCTGGAGGGAAAGTCTAAAGACATATTCAGGCTGGGCAACAGGAAACTCGGCAATTGGTTGCATTTTTTGCCAACCAAGAGTAGCAAGTTGGTTTTGCACTGTTGTCCCAGTTGTGAACATCCGGTCGGGCTCAAAGTCACTGAAGGTCTTGGCATTAAGATTATTCTGCTTGACGTGTTCTAAAGCATGCTTAATAGTTCCAGTTGACCACATAGCTTGGACAACTGGAGGATCCATGATGACATTAAAAACCTGCTTTTTCTTTAAATAAGCTAACAGGGGTGGAAGAAAATCAGCAAGCTGTGGCTTTTGCCAATCTAGTATAGGACCACGTGGCATGTAGGCAAGATATCTTTTTAGATACGGCATCTTACGCAACAAGATAAGAGTACAACCAACTAGTTCATTATCTGAAGAATACCAGCCAAGTAATTCATTCTCCCACTCTGTCTTAACCTCAGCCCAAGATGGATACTGCATGAAGTTACCTAAAGGGTTATTTTCAATAAATGAAAGATACTGAGACGGTTCAACTTTATCGACTCTAAGCACCAATAATTACACTCCATTTAAAACTTTTATTTATCTATAACGTCCTGTATCGTCTGCTACACTTTTAACGGCCTAAAACAAGCCGTACATATTATTCTACCACAAACAAGGGATAACGAAACTAGAAAATGTATTAAAGTAATAAATTTCCACTTGATTCAGGCCAGATATAATGCTAGTCTAATAGAGCTCTGTTGGGCGCAACAATATTTAAACTAATCGACAAAAAACCTTTAGATTCCAGTTGACTTACAGAGCTAAATATGATAAATTATTAAACGTCGCTGATGGCGATAAACGCAAAATGTTCTTTGAAAACTAAACAGCAGTGAGCAAAAT
>JAJXUE010000016.1 GCA_021783135.1 Bacillota bacterium
ATCTGGCCAAACGCAGCAGGGTATACCCACCGGTTCCGGTACCTCCGGCGGAGCTCAGGCAATGAAACGCATGTTTCCTTACTTTTGGAGTTCCCCGGTCGCCGTGCTGCAACTTGCAGACCAGCAGGTTGCCAACTATCTTCACCTGTTGTTTGCGCTGCGGGACAAAAACCTGGGTTATATTGGTGCGCCGTTTCCGTCGAGCATTGTCCAGCTCTTTAGCTTGTTAGAAGTAAAGTGGCCGAAGCTGGTTGACTACATTGCCCACGGTAAAGTGACACATGATTTGGAGCTCGAACCAAACATCAGGCAGGAATTAGAAGGCAAATTGCAACCTAGCCCTAAGCGGGCGGCAGAACTCAAGCGGGAACTGAAGCGTGGGATGCAAGGCATTGCGCTGCGAGTCTGGCCCAAAATGATTTATGTATCCTGTGTAATTGGGGGTAGTTTTAACATTTATCTGGAAAAATTGCGCTACTATACCGCAGATTTGCCCATTTATTCAGCTGTTTATGGTGCAACGGAGGCGCTGGTAGGGCTTGGGGACCAACTTGATGCCGTGAGTTATGCCGTAACACCGCGTCCCGCCTACTATGAATTTATCCCGTTACAGGTTTCCGATGCTGTAAACCCTGCTACCTGCGATTTGGACCAAGTCCAGGTAGGGGAAAGTTATGAAGTGGTCATTACCAACTTCGCCGGCTTCTACCGTTATCGTTTAGGTGATGTGGTTAAGGTTGTCGGTCAGTTTAATCAGACCCCGGTGATCGAATTTATGTACCGCAAAGGGCAGCTGTTAAACTTGGCCGGGGAGAAAACGCCGGAACCAGCTGTACAATATGCCGTGCAAACCGCACTGCAAGCCAGTCAGGTTATGGCGGTAGACTATACAGTAAAACTGAATCTAGACGCGGTTATTGGAAGTTACTGCTTTTATCTAGAAGCAGGCCCTGTGGGGCAACTTAATCCTTCAGTTATACAACGAAATCTGGAACAATACCTGGGCGAGGCCAATCCGCGCTACTTGGCCGGACTAAAGGCAAAGCGAATTGCGCCGCTTGAACTCAAATTGGTGCAACCCGGTACGTTTCAAAAAATCCGCCAGGAGCTCATTCGGCGCGGCGCATCGCAGAATCAGGTCAAGGTACCGCGCTTGGTTGCAGCTCAAGAGTTAATTGCTATTTTGGAAGAAAATATTTTAAGTTAGAAGGGGTCCGCATGGACAAAAAAATATTAAAGCCCATGATTATTCTGTTTGTGATTCAATTTTTGGTAATGGTAGGCTTTGGGATTGTTATTCCGATTCTGCCCTTTTTAGTGGAGCGCATGGGAGGTAGTGCGGTTGCTTTGGGCGTGTTCATGGCAGCTTATTCGATCATGCAGTTTTTCTTTGCCCCACTGTGGGGTAGGATTTCCGACCGTATCGGGCGGCGCCCGGTTCTTATGATCGGGCTTGGCGGGTACGGTTTAACTTTTTTCTTATTTGGTTTTGCCGGTAATTTGGGAATATTGATTGCAGTCAGAGCCCTGTCGGGTATGATTTCTTCTGCTGCCTTACCTACGTCAATGGCCTACTTGGCGGACATCACCGAAGGGGACGAACGCTCGAAGGCTATGGGGATGATTGGTGCTGCGACAGGGTTAGGTATGGTATTTGGCCCGGCTATCGGCGGTTGGTTGGGGCATTATAGTTTCACTACACCCTTTTTTGCGGCGGGTGCGCTTGCCCTTTTAGTTTTGCCGTTTGCCTGGTTTTTACTGCCGGAAACATTACATGCACCCGTAGTTAACCCTACCCGGAAGAGGCCGAAGATCACCTTGGCCGTGCTGCAAGACCCTATGTTTATGCTGTTTGCCTTTAACTTTATCCTCAGCTTTAGTGTCGCCATGTTCGAAACGACCTTCGCCTGGCTGGCAGCCGCCAAAGTGGGGTTTGGGCCACGCGATTTGGGTCTCACTTTCACGGTTGCCGGAATATTTGGCGTCATTGTGCAGGGCGGCTTGATCGGCAAACTGGTGAAAAGGTTCAGCGATGCGCCGCTTGTCCTCGCCGGCACTGTTGTCAGCGCTTTAGGGCTGCTCCTTATTATTTTGTCACATAGTGTGGTAACGATAATTTTAGCTACTATTGTATTTATGATTGGGCAATCTTTGCTTGGGCCAACAAGTTCCAGCTTAGTTAGCAAAAACGCCACAGAAGGTCAAGGGGTGTCGCTGGGGTTGTTTCAATCCTTTGGCAGTCTGGGTCGCATTTTAGGGCCTATCGTCGGGGGGGTACTCTACGGCATTATGATTGGACTGCCTTATGTGACCGGGGCACTGCTTCTTATGTTTATGTTCGTGATCGGTGGGAGGCGGATTTTAAGCTTTGGCAGGCGTCCCTTGGCGCAAGAAGCCCGAGCTTAATTGCTAGGCAATTGTTAATTGCTTGTAAAATATATGTAAAAGATTAATAATATTTTTAAATATTTGCAATTAACATCATAGTATTTACAATTAGTTAACGTATAAATAACATTGGCTTAAAAAACAGCGCAGGAACTCCATCGCTTAATGTTTAATTCTTACTAATACAGTTAGGCATTAATACAAAGGAGTTTCACTGCATGAAGTTTAATCTTAATTGGCTGCACAATTGGCGTATGTCAAGGAAAATCAGTGCCTTGGTACTAATCAGTGCCGCATTTATGTGTGTTGTAGGCTATTTGGGTTACTATTACTACGAGCAACAAAATGCCGCGATGAATGTAATCTACAGCAAGACCGTCCAGTCTGTAAAAATTCTTGACAATGTTAATGCCAATTCAAAGGCGGTTGATGCCCTTAGTTTAGAGGAATTGCTTGCCCCGGACGACAATTTCCGCAAACAATTGGTATTAACTGAAATCCAGACGCGTGAAAACCAGATTGCCAAGGATCTCATAATTTATGCAAGCATGGCTAAAGACCCTTTTGAAACGAACAAATTGCCCCCCCTGCGGCAAGCGGTTGCCACGTATAACACAGAGCAGCATCGGGCCTTCCAGTTGGCTGTAGGTGGAGATAAGCTGAACGCATATCGCTATTATTCCAATAATGCGCTGCCCAGTGTTGATATCATGCACATAATCGTGCCACAACTTGTTGATTTTAATAACACTCGTGCCCAACAAGTTATTAACGCAGGCAATCGCACCTTTGCTACGGTTGAGCGGGTGCTCCTTATTTTGCCTATGTGCGCAACCTTGCTCGTGATTTTACTGGGCATTGGTATGTCAAGGTTAATCGTTAAACCGCTCAAGCAAATGCTGCGCAACGTTAAACAAGTGGCCAACGGCAATTTAGTCCTCGAGGATATTTCTGTTGCCTCAAAAGACGAAGTTGGTCAATTGGGCAGTTCCTTCACCGTAATGGCCAATAACCTACGTGGCTTAGTCACTCAGGTGTTTCAATCGAGCGAAAGTCTGGCTGTATCTTCCGACCTAATGATAACCACCATGGGTCAATTTTCCGAAGCTTCAAACCAAATGGTAGTAGCAATTGCGGAAGTAGCACAAGATAGTGAGCAGCAAGTTGGGGCGGTAAATGAGACTGCTAAAGCTATCGAACAAATCGTGATGAGTGTCCAACAAATTGCTGACAACAGTGACAGGGTTTCCGGCCTGATGGAGAGCACCTCTGGAGCAACAGAAGCGGGAAAAAGAGCAGTGGATAAAGTTGTGCAGCAAATGGATGCCATCGGGATTGGCACAGACGTTGTGCAAAGGGCTATGGCCAATTTGACGGTGAGTTCACAGCAAATCAATGAAATTGTCAATGTAATTGCTGAAATTACAGGCCAAACCAACCTGTTAGCCCTTAATGCAGCAATTGAAGCGGCTCGAGCCGGCGATCAGGGACGAGGCTTTGCAGTGGTGGCGCAGGAAATTCGTCTATTGGCCAACCAGTCGCAAGCTGCCAACCAGCAAATTAAGGAGCTCATTAATACCAATCAGGCCAAAATAAATGAAGCCTTAAGTGCGGTAAATACGGAGATTGAGGACATTCAAAGCGGTGTCTCTCTTGTTGACATTGCCAGTGGAGCGTTCGCGCAAATTGATGGCTTGGTGCATCAGGTTTCATCCGAAGTCAAGGAGATTTCCGTGGCGATTCAAAACGCAGCTGCCGGAGGCGAGCAAATTAAGAGCGCTATCCAAGATATTGAGCGCACCGGTAAAAGCACAGCGGGTACGTTGCTTACAGTGTCGGCCGGAATGCAGGAACAGGGTGCGGGGATTAATCAGATTGCCGTAACCAGCCAGGGCTTAGATAAAATGGCCCGAGAACTGCATGCGGCAATCAGCCAATTCAGTGTCTAAATAAAAAGGGCCAAACCAAAAAAGTCCCCAAGTATAAGAGCCATGGCAAATCGCCATGGCTCTTATACTTGGGCAAGTCCGTAAGCTATATTCAGCAGCAAAGTTTTGGTATTGGTGTGGTTAGCGAGCGCCGATGCCAACTAACGGAGGCTTAATGAGGTTGAAGACTTGGGTATTGACCATAGGCCGCGCAAAACTTGGCTTGGCGATGAAATAGCCTTGGACAAAGTCAACCCCTAAGTTAACTACCGTCTGCAGCTCGAGCTCTGTTTCTACGCCTTCGGCGAGAGTTTGGCAGCCGATGCGTTGGGAGAAATTAACAAAGGTCTCTAGCAAGGCCAGCTTGATGGGGTCAGTGTTAATTCCGCCGATCAAGGAACGGTCAATCTTGAGTACATCCGGGTGCAGTTCGGCAATGGATTGTAAGGAGGAATAACCTGCTCCGACATCATCTAAAGCTATACGATAGCCTTGACGCCGGTAGTGATTTAGGGCATGACGAAAAACTCCGAAGTCCTTGATGGCGCTGCGTTCGGTTATTTCCAATACCACGTCTGACGGCTTCAGGCCATGTTCTAAGAGCAATTTGCGGGTTTGACCGGAGGAAAAGTCAGGGTCAATTAATACCTGGGGGTCAATGTTTAGAAAGAGAGCCTCATCCTGCTTCAGGACTGCCTCGGCAGAGGTAATGGCCGTGCGGCGACACAAAGTCTCAATTGGATAAAGGAGACCAATTTTTTCGGCAAAGGGAAATATCTCCCCAACGTAAGGAAAACACGTCGTCTCAGTAAGTCTAGCCAAAGCTTCATAGCCAAAGATAGAGGCGTCTTTAAGTCTTAGGATAGGCTGAAACGCACTGCGAAGGTATTGCTCCGGGTGTAGAATCAGGCGGTTGATTTCCTCGCGGCGGGAAAAATATTGCGGATCTGGCTCTGCCTTGCTAATCAGAAAGGCCTCTTTGACAGCAGCGTAGAGCAAGTATTGTGAGCTTCTGCCTGGTTCACTCATACATTGAACAAGACCGGAGTTTAAGCGGATGGCTTCCTCTAACCAAGTGTTTAGCCGGGTATTAATGCGTTTTTCTAAACCTTTTACCCAGTCTGAGGCGAGTGTTTGTAAGCTCCAGATGGTTTTAGCATTTGGCACGAGATAAACGACAAAATCATCCCCGCCGCGAAATTCGCAGCAAGAAAGAAGAAAGGATTCGGAGTTTTGACGTAGCGCATGATTTATTTCGAGTTCTATTTCCAGTAAAACTTGCTTACAAGCCTTTAGGCCATAGCGAAATTCGAGCTCGTGAAATTTGTAAATGTCCAGATAAATAAGCCAGACAGGATGGCCCTCGTTAAGGTGCCGTAATAGCTCTGCCTGGTCAGGGTCAATAACCTTTAACATATGTAACCTCTAATCTTTGTCTAATTCTGCATAAGCTAAAAAACCAGCTGTGGCGCGAATGGTGAGAGGAATAAGAGCTTGAGTGGCCAGTGCATAACCCGCGGTATCACCGTCGGAAACTAAGCCGTAGTAAGTCGCGGCGATACCGGCATTATGATCAAGCCACTGGCTGGGGTGGTTGAGTTGCAGGTACATGCCGGCACCAGTTACGGGATAGCTAGTATAGTTTTGCCTGGCCCATTTTTCAAATTCCTGATGGCCGTTAAAGATTGAGCCTACTGCATGATGTGGCACGCACATATCTTGGATGAGATGCAAAGCGGCTCCCAAATAGAACATGCCTTTAGCGCGGTCGCGAGCAGCTTCGCGTTTTGCCGCAACTAAGTATTTCTGATAATAAAATTGGAATTCTGCCAGCGCGCCGGGCCAAAGGGCATGCGTTTGCTCGGTCGGGTTTCGATAATAGTGGGAAGCATTTTTCCAGCTGCGATCCGCCCAGAGCAGGCCGTGGCAAATTTCAGCATGATACTGACGATACCGGTCGGCCAAATCTTTTTGCCCATCATTACGCAATGTGGTCAAGGCATCATCAAGACAGTAGATATGAGTTAGGCCGGGTTTGTCCAGAAAATATTGTAAGGGCCCTAAAGTAGTTAAGATGATCCGGGTAACATTGCGAATGGTGCGTCCTACTACAGCTTGAACCATAGGTTCCTCCCTTACCAAAACTCTTGCTGTCACCTATTATAAAAGAGGTTTTTTAGCTCTAGATTAAGCTAGTTTAAAGAATTGGTTAATTTTACTTAATGCTTGGCCACAAAAAAACCTCACACGCTAATTAAAGGTGTGAGGTCATGTGTCGGCTATGGGGGAAACGGAACTCCTACTAAAGGTTATAACAGGTGAGTGAGCAGTACTAGGCCACCTACAAGCCAGCAATAGTACGCGAAGGGACGCATGGCGTTAATTTCTTTACGCTTAAACCAACGCATTAAAATGGTCACTGCGATGAACGCGAAAATACCGGCAAAAATGCCGCCTTCCAGCGAAGTGAGAAACAGACCGTGTCCCCCGTGCTTCAATAGGTGAGGAATTTCTAAAATGCTGGCGCCGGCAATAATTGGCGTTGCCAAAAGCATGGAAAAGCGTGCCGATTCTTCGTGCTTAAGCCCCATCCAGAATCCGGCAGTCATGCTGGCACCGGAACGAGAAAAACCGGGTACGAGCGCAAAGGCCTGGAATAAGCCAACAACTGCCGCTTGACGAAAGCTTAAGTCATTAATCTGCTTTTTACCGCGCAGTTTAACTTTCTCGCCGAAAAAGAGTAATAAACCGTTCACAATCAGAAAGATAGCCGCGCTGGTTACGTTGCTGAACAATTTAGTTAAGGGTTTTTCTAAGACAAAGCCGATTGCGGCAGCGGGGATTGTGCCGACAATGATTAGCAACAGTAAGCGCATCGAATCCTGCTTACGCGCTTTAAAGAGGGAACGGATAATATCCAGCCACTCTTTACGAAAAAATACTAATAAGGCCACCGCGGTACCTAAATGGAGCATTACCACATAAGGTAAGAAGTTGGTTTTGAGAAAGTTAGCATCTAAGTTCCAGTGGAAGAAGTACGGGGTAAGTACGCTGTGCGCAACACTGCTTACCGGAAATAACTCTGTTACACCTTGGACAATTGCAATAATTAGCGTTTGTAAAAAGGTCATTGCCTAAGTTTGCCTCCCAATCGTCGAAATATAGGTTTTAGCAACCTAGGATTATTATAATAGCTAATTAATACAAAAGCATGTATAACTTTGTTAACTTTAGATTAACTTTTTAGGATATTAAGGCAATTGCTTCGATTTCAATCACAGCATCCTTGGGTAAGCGAGCTACTTGTACAGCTGAGCGAGCCGGTGGATCTGTCGGGAAATATTGGGCATATACTTCGTTCATGGCTGTAAAGTCATTCATATTGCGCAAGAAAACCGTAACTTTCAATATATCCGACATTTTAGCACCTGCAGCCGTCAAAATGGCCTTGACGTTTTCCAGGGATTGTTTGGTCGCAGCTTTGATTTCGTCAATCAATTCGCCGCTTTGGGGGTTAAGTGGGAGCTGGCCAGAGGTGAAAATGAGATTTGACGCATGTGTACCTTGCGCATAAGGCCCAATAGCCTGTGGGGCGTTATCAGTTGTTATAATCCTTTTTGCCATGTGTAATTCCTCCGTTTACCTTTAATTGACTATTGACTATTGACTATTGACTATTGACTATTGACTTGTTGACTCTATTTTACCGCGTTAGCTATATGCTTAGCAAACTTGTTTAGTTTGCACCGTGTAGCAAGGGAGCAACATAGTTTGGCTAATAATAAAATAACCACGACCAAGAGAATTTGCTTTGGTCGTGGTCGTTTTATGTAGTACTAAAGCTGCGAAAACTAAGCGAGGTCTTTTTTCATGCGTTGGTAATCTTCTGTGCTAACCTCGCCCCGTGCATAACGCTCATTGAGAATCTGTAAAGCGCTATTTTGCAGTTGGTGGTGCCGATCACGGCTTGCCAGCCAATGGCGAACAAAATAAAACACCAGGAAAAATATACCTACATAGACCAAAAAGTGCAATATCATCCCGACGATACCCAGCCAGCTCAAACCGCCGGCAAAATTTCCCGGGCCGCCGTAGCCCCCGTAGCCGCCCATCATACCGCCCCCGTAGCCGTAGCCTCGCATTAGCCCACCTCCGGATGAACCGAACATATAAAATTCCTCCTTGCACATAGTGCAGTATATTTTGTAGCTTATGCTTAGTATAATGCAAAAGTTTGCGTTAAGTATTATCAAATGGTGAACAATTAGTGAATAATTAAGATGAAACTATAATATATACGGTATGGTTTTGCCGATTCTTTCTTATAATAAGGAAAACCTGAATAAGAATCGGTGGGGGATGGTCTTATCCAATATTACCGAATCGGCCCCTATACCTTTAGCGAAATTGAGCAAAACCCGCAACTTAAGCAAGACGAGTTTGTGCTCATAAGCATTGCTCCGGAGGAAGCAGACAAGCTGCCGGAGCTATTGGGGACTAGTCAAGCTCAGCTTGACTCAGAACGTTTGGAGCAACTAAAATCAATACTGAGCTTGGACGAGGATACCGGTAATCCTTATTTTACTATACTGCCGAAAGTAATGCATTTGGGGCGGCATGTTCACTTTGTACGCTACCGGGATGTTGACCGGGATGCCAACGAAAAGGCAGTCACTTTTTGTCTTGCCCATGGGAAATTTGTGCTAATGGCGAGCGGTTATATCGAATTGGAGCAAATCAGGCGGTGGGCACAGCGGGGAATATTGCTTACACCACTCGACCTAGCCGATATCATGTCCTTAGAGGTATTTTACCACTATCAAACCAGCTTGGACAAAATGGAAAGTCACGCGTTTCAAGTGGAAAAGGATATTTTAGTCGGCCCTAAAGTTGTGCATCAAATTGCCATCATGCAGGCCCATCGGGAAGTCATGGCGATAAAAAAGTCAATCAATTTACACCAAACCGTACTTGCCAGGCTATCTGACATTGCAAGTCGGAGAAGTATCCCGGATGAACTGGAGCAAACCGTGGAGCGGCTTTTGGGAAACGCGCAAACTGTGCATGACATGGTCGAAAATTTACGCGATGCTTACCAAACTGCAGTGCAAAATCGAACCAATGACATCATGAAAGTTTTAACCATATTGGCGACTATCCTCCTCCCAATCAATCTGCTGACGAGCTTTTTTGGCATGAACTTTGTTAATTTGCCGTTGATTAAGTCTAGATATGGTTTGGTTCTCTTTTACTTGGCTTCAGTAGTGATCGGTATCGCAGCCTTGGCCTATTTTAAAAAGAGGGACTGGTTGTTTATTTGGCACCGTAACAAAGTCTAAAGCAAAGAGCCCCACCAGCAGCCACCGAGGGAGCGCAGGGCAATTTGTCAGTCCTACGTTTTCGTAGTTAATGGTAGGCATGTTTGTACTAAAAACTACCTCAGGAGATTAGAATACGGTATACCATATTTTATTGAATTATGCTCGGCTCACTTATATACTTTAAAGGAATGAGTAAAGGGGGATGAAAGTGGTGGGCAATGAGTTTACCCCAATAAAGTTTGACGACATGGGTCATATTAGAGACTCTGTGTTTGCTACATTACGCACTGCGATTTTAGATGGCCGGTTTAAGCCGGGCGAGAGGATGGTAGAGCGGGAAATTGCTGAAAAACTTGGCATCAGCCGTACGCCGGTGCGAGAGGCTATTCGCAAATTGGAGTTGGAGCGACTGGTTACGCATATTCCGCGTAAAGGGGTGATTGTCGCTGGGTTTTCCACCGCTGATGTCTTGGAGATTCTTGCAATCCGCACCGCGCTGGAAGGACTAATTTGCAGTATGGCAGCAACTAAAATTAGAGTTAAGGACTTGGAACGTTTGGATGTGATAATTGCTCAAATTAGGGAAGAAAACAGCAGGGGCAATGCTAAGAAGGTTAATCAACTCCACGACAAATTCCATGAAATTATCTATCGGGCAGCGGAAAGCCCACGTTTATATGAACTTTTAAATAATTTGCGTGAGTATATTAATAAATTTGCCCATGCAGCATATACCAAGCCGGGCCGAACGGAAGAGGCTTTGCTCGAGCATGCTCAGATTGTAGCTGCCCTGCGCAAGCGGGAAAGCCATAGCGCAGAAGCGGCGGCCAAAGAACATGTGGTGAAGTCCAGCCAAGCCTATATGGAGATAGCCGGACTTTAGCTGCAGGTAGTAACGAAAACTGGCAAAAACATTACCTTACAATAAACTGGATAGCGTGTTATATCCCTATTGTAACAATTGTGGCAGAGGAAATGCTCCCCTTGGGGTAAACAGTTTTGCACTATTACTGTCTACCTTAAGGGGAGCATTTTATAACGCAATGTCAGGACAAATTTATCGTTTTTTTAGTTCTTACGCAAATTATAGCCTTTAGCAGCATAAGGTTGTAACTTCTCCAGCCATTGCTGTTCCAGTGCGGTTACCGCATCGTGCCAATCGCCTTCTGCCAGCTTGGCCGTATCGATCGTTGCTAATACTTCAAAGTTAAACGCCTCCGGGCCGTCGTGATCCCAAGCTCGCTGCAAGTCTTGGCTAGGATGCGTTTTGGCCTGCAACTGAAACCGGTGCCGATTGAAGCTGCCGGGCAGATTGAGGCTGCTGCCAATAAAAATTTTGCCGGTGACGTTATTTTTCAGCTGATATACACCCGCAGGAGGCGGGTTTTGTTTATACGCCAGTTTTAACTCTTTACGTCGATCCATGTTTGTTTACCTCCATTAAAGTTTGACCCAATACGAACTGCCGTCGGCTGTCCGGTCCATGAAGCCGTACTCAATCAAATAACGCCGCAACAGGACGTAGTCAGCGTAAAAACGTTTGAGAACGGTATTGACTTCCTTTTCGCTATAGGTTTGATTAACAGCAAACGAATGCATAATGTGGCGTAAGATGACAATTTTCTTTTTTTCCTTGGGAGGAAAAGAAGTAAGCGGACCATCCAACCCTTCCTTAAAGTAGGCCGCCAGGACCTTTGCACTTTCCTCCTGTGTGATGGCAAATCGATTATCAACAGCCTTCGAGCTACGCGGTATGCTGATGAAGGAGTTGCGCTTGGGAACTTGTTCTTCTAACAATTCCATGATTGCCAGGAATAGCTTCGCCTGTTTTTGTCGTTCACGCAGGGAGAAACGGTGGTTGCGAATAGTTGAAGTACTGCCTGTGGTCAGGGCGTTAGCCACCTCATTATCGCTGTTTCCGGCATAGAACAGCTCCAACAGAGTTTTCTGGTGCTCAGTCAGACCGGTCAATTTCTTATCCAGGTTCAGCAAAAAGTGAAAGGGTGACACATGCTGACTGGCAATATGCGCCTGGATAAATTTGGGCGCGGCGAACAGCTGGTCCTCATAGGGATATATCACACCATTTACGAAGCTTTGACCGCAAATCAAGCAGATAAAGGCATCACTTGGGTGGTCGTACAGATACCCTCGTTTAATGTCGGACAGGGAAGCTTGCCAAAACAGGTCAGAGAGATCAGTCATCATCCTAGTCCTCCTTAAAAAATATCTACCAATATAATAGACATTATATTATATTATCTATAAGATTGCAACAGTGCGCAGACGATGACGGCCTAATCTTTGAGTGCATAATGCGTAGTAAAAACGTAAAACGGCAAATGAAAAATTAAGAGGAATTTACCTTATATTGTTGAATTTTACAGACATGGTTACTTTTTCGCTTCCACACTAAGATAGATTAGAAAAAAGATTGTGGAGGATATGTAAAATGAGACGGAAAAAAATGGAGAAACCAGGTGAGCTAGAGAAAACGGGACTTAAGGCTGAGTGGGTAAAAATTATCAACTCTATACCGGGCGGGGTATCAATAGCGCCGGACCCAACTTGTAAAACAATTATTCACAATCCAAGCGTGGCCAAGTTTTTGCGCATCGAAGACTGGGCTAGTTTCTCCTTGTCGGATGGCAAACCTACCAAACTTAAAATTTATCGCGACGGTAAACTTCTAAAGGCCGAGGATATGCCGATCCAGCGAGCCGCCTGGTACGGGGAGGAAATAGCGCATGACCAGCTGGAGTATGTATGGGAGGATGGAGTTATCCGCATTGGCATATGGAATACGCGCCCGCTGCGGGATGATTCCGGCCAAATAGTGGGTGCTATTGCAACCTTTGAAGACATGACCGAACGGGAGCGGCTGTTGCAACAGGAAATTCAACAACGTTTGTCCCGTGAAGAAAATTTGTCTAAACTCAACCAGCGTGTCAACAGTATTTTGGGCACTATAACTGACGGGTTTTTTACCCTGGATAAGGAATTCAAAATTACTTATATCAACAAGGCTGCCAGCAAGATGTTGAGTAGAGTGAATAAAAACCTGCTGGGAAAATCGATTCTTAAGCTTTTTCCCATCCGAAATCTGCAGTTTGAAGAAGCCTATAAGACTGCGATGTACCAGAAAGTACCGGTAAACTTTGAGGCATTCTCCTTTAGTACGGATATGGTTATGGACATGAGTGTTTACCCCCTAGAAGATGGGCTGTCAATCTTTTTCAAAGACATTTCCCATCGTCTCAAGAACGAGGAAAATCTGCGACATTCCGAAGCGCGATTTTATCAGGTGTTTCGTTTTTGCCCGCTTCCGATGTTGATTATCAAGTTTGATAACAATCAGATTGTTGAGACCAATTATGCGTTTGAAACGTTTACCGGATTTACGCGTGAAGATGCAGTCGGTAAGTCAACGCTCGATTTAAGTCTAGTCCGTGATCTGCAGAAAAGAACTCAGTTTTATGCCGAGATGGAAGCGACGGGAACGGTTAAAAACTTTGAAATAGAATTTTATACTAAGCAAGGTGAAAGTCACGATGGGCTGTTTGCAGCTGAATTAATTTACTTTAACGGCGCAAAACACATACTGTTGGCTTTTAGTGACGTTACGGAGTTCAAACGCATCGAAAAGGAAATTGCTCGCTTAGACAAACTGAGCATCATTGGCGAGATGGCAGCAGGCTTGGGCCACGAGGTGCGTAACCCCATGACTACTGTGCGTGGTTTTTTGCAGTTGCTAGCCACCAAGGAAAAGTATCAGTCCGAGAGGGAATTTTTTGATATTATGATTTCGGAAATGGATCGGGCCAACCAGATAATATCGGAGTTTTTGTCCATAGCGCAAGTCAGTACTGCGGAAACTCGAATTGTGGATCTAAATGGGGTGTTGAATAATCTAGAGCCGTTGTTGTCTGCCCAAGCTTTAGAAATCGAACACGAAGTTAAAATTGAACGAGGATTAATTTCTAACATTATGGTAAACCCCAAGGAAATTAATCAGTTGGTGTTAAATTTGGTCAAAAACGGTTTTGAGGCCATGCCGCATAGTGGGTGTGTAACAGTTAGCACTTATATGGAAGATAATGCAGTTGTTATGAAGGTAAAAGACGAAGGGGAAGGAATACGTGACGATATAGTTCAGAGGCTGGGGACCCCATTTCTAACGACCAAGGATTTAGGCACCGGGCTTGGCCTGGCAGTGTGCTTTGCGATAGCGCGGAGGCATCAGGCGACAATTGATTTTACCACCGGAGCGACCGGAACAAGCTTTTTTGTGCGGTTTAAACAAGTCCAAAAGGAACAAACTAAGGCATAATTCGCAGCTGAAGGAGGGGATGCATGTGCGTTTAATGGTCCTGTATTACCAACCAGCAG
Source organism: Bacillota bacterium (assembly GCA_021783135.1). Classification (GTDB taxonomy): domain Bacteria; phylum Bacillota; class Desulfitobacteriia; order Desulfitobacteriales; family JAJXUE01; genus JAJXUE01. The sequence goes on from JAJXUE010000016.1 coordinate 14,027, forward strand.
TCTACGTGCCTGACTACTATGGGGTATTAAAGTTTACTATTCCACTTAACCAATTAAGTGATATTATTAAGGCAAATCTGTTGGATTAAAAAGGGGGCATCGACATGAAACAAGTTGTTATGTTTACGAACAACACCTGACCATACTGTACTATGGCCAAGAAGTTTCTTGTGCAGAATAACATCCATTTTGAGGAGCGTAATGTCAGCGTAGATTATGCTGCTGCCCAGGAATTGCAAAAACGTAATATTCGCGGAGTGCCGGCGTTTTTTGTCGGGGATGATGTAATCGTGGGGTTTGACCAAGCCAAACTTTTACAGCTGATTGACCATCGCTTGCAGCAGTGCCCTCAGTGCAGCACTAAGTTGCGAGTGCCGGTAAATAAAGGCAAACTGGAAGTTAAATGCCCCAAATGCGCGACAAAGTTTGAGGTAACTACATAAACATGACAATTGACAAAGCAGAAATATTGCGCGTATTTGCGCACGACTATTTAGCCCAATTGCTAGGTATTGAGATTGTGGATGTCGATTATGGCATCGCAAGGGTAAGGGGTATAGTTACTAAGCAAATGTTAAATGCTTTAGGCAAAACACATGGCGCAGCACTCTTTGCCATAGCCGATTTCGCGTTGGCGGTGGCCAGCAATTCCTATGGGGAACCCGCTGTATCAACTAATGTCTCGATCAATTACCTGAAATCATCCACTCTGGGCACCGTGATTGAAGCAACTGCTACCGAAGAAAACAGAAGTCGCAAAATGGGACTGTACCGGATTGAAATCTGCGATGACAAAGCGCACAAGCTCGCCCTAGCGCACGGCGAGGTATACTTACTTGGTAAATAGTAGGTAGTTGCATGTCATAGTTGACGCTAAACTGGATTAAATTAAATTGACGAAAGGCACGGCGATGCTTGTATCTGCTCTCATCTTAATAGGTATCTTGGTCGTATTTACGCTTGGTAAAAGTCCCGTGTTTCGCGTGGATCGGGCCGGCGCGGCGATTATCGGCGCCACCTTGACCATCGCAACTGGGGTACTAAGCTTCGATCAAGCCGCCAGCACGGTCGACTATCGGACGATCGTGCTTTTGTTTGCCATGATGATTATTACTTCATACTTAAATGTTACCGGCCTGTTTCAGCTTTTGGGAGATTATACGCTGAAAAAAGTAAAAACCCGCAAGCAATTGTTACTGGTCGTCATTCTAATGGCGGGCGTGCTGTCAGCTTTATTCATTAACGATATTGTCTGTCTGCTTTTTACCCCGATAGTGATTACAGTGTGTAAAAGAGCAAAAATTAGCCCTGTACCCTACTTGTTGGGCGTGGCTTTAGCCGCCAACTTCGGCAGTGTGGCGACCTTGATTGGCAACCCGCAAAACATTTTAATAGGGAGTATTTCCCACATATCTTTTACTTGGTATCTAAGTGTGGCGCTGCCGCTGGCAGCACTTGGGCTCGGCTTGACTTATCTGGTTTTGAGCAAAGCTTATCCGGCCGAGTTAAATGGTCCGTTGGACTTGATCCCAGCATCAAGTCGGCCAGTGCACCGAGTGCTCATCCGGAAGGGTCTGGTGGTACTCACTTGTGTAGTTGCTGGCTTTGTATTGGGGTTTGAACCGGCTGTTGTGGCCAGCTTGGGTGCCGCAGCACTCTTACTTACCCGCCGTATCAAGCCCAACAAAATATATGTTGGTATCGACTTCAACCTCTTGGTAATTTTCGTCGGGTTGTTTGTGATTGTGGATGGCGTTGCGCAAAGCGGAGTACTTAAAACAGTGCTTGCTTGGGTTTTACCGGCTAATGGACTACATCTGCCGCAATTTGCGGTACTAACCGTTGTTCTTGCCAATATTGTTAGTAATGTTCCGGCTGTGATGTTGCTTAAATTTCTGATTCCCGCGACACACAGTGCCATATGGTGGGCAAATTTGGCCATATTCAGTACACTAGCCGGTAATTTAACTGTCACTGGTTCGATTGCTAACTTGATTGTAGTGGAATTGGCCCAAAAACAAGGGGTTAAAATCAGCTTTGCTGCCTATCTGAAGCTTGGCTTGCCTTTAACTATCGCAGTAGTGCTGCTCGGTTTGGGTTATTTTCGTTTGCGATTTGGCATGTAAAAAGGCCGCTGCAATAGACAAAAATAAGGCGTACGCTAAGCAAGGAGGATAGCTTAGCGTACGCCTTATTGAATCTAAGCCAACCCAAAGGGTGGCGAAGAATGTTTAAGCCTGCGATCTGAAGCTGGACAAGCTAATCAAGTGATTAAATTGGATAGGGTGGATAGGAGAGATGGGAGAAAAAGGGCGGACTAAAAGAGGCTTACGCTGCAAAATAGGGCGGTTTGACAAAAGTTAGGGCAAGGGTTGTCCCGACATCGGCGCTAGCCAGGCCCGGCAGGTTGACCTCGATACACTCGGCGTTGTATTGCGGCAATCTGAGGCTGATGCGGCGACGCCCGGCGTGCTCATATTGCGCTAAGACCTCACCCTGTACTACTATGCCGAGTTCAGGTTGTGCGCCGGGTACCGCGCAATCGGGATGTACGCCAAACAGCAGCTGTGGATTTGCCGGCAGGAAATGGGTATACCCTAACATTTGGGCCGCACGCTGCGAGTTAGGGCAGGCGAATAGCTCCCCGGGGCTGCCTTCTTGAATTATGCGACCGGCGTCAATTAGTCCGATGCGATCGGCTAACCGTTGGGCTTCTGTCAATTGATGTGTCACCAAGATCACGGTAAAGCCAAGTTTTCGTTGCCACTCCTTAATTGCCTGCTGTAAAGTGAGGCGTGCGTGCCAGTCCAATGCTGAAAAAGGTTCGTCCAGCAACAGCAAGCGCGGATGAATTGCCAACGCACGCGCCAACGCTACCCGTTGTTTTTGGCCGCCGGACAGCTTTCCGGGTTTGGCCGCCAAGAACGGTGTTACGTCCAGACGCTCAATCAGAGTATTCAGCCACTCCTTGGAATTCGCGTCGGTTACGCCATAGGCGATGTTATCACGTACGGACAGGTGCGGAAACAAGTGGGCAGACTGCTCCATATACCCGAAACCACGCTGCCAAGTTGGTACAGCTTCCGCCGGGTGAGACGCGGTGTCAATATAGGTGGTAGCTCCAAGCGCCATATGGGCAGAACGATAGGAACGATCAAAACCGGCAATCACGGACAGAATGCTCGATTTACCTGTGCCGGAAGGTCCATACAGGCAATAGGTTGTGCCTGCTGCAACGTTAAGTTTAACCTTAATGTCAAACTCCCGTCGTGGCAAGTCAAGTTTCAAGTCCAGCATCATGGATACGCCTCCACAAGGTTGCAATCAGCGGTAGAGGCAGGGCAACAGCTAATAACAGCAACGCCAATGGGAGCGCCGTTTGCAAGCCCTGTTCCTGCAATGCAACCCAAATACTAACCGGCAAGGTTTGGGGGTTATACGCAATTACGATAACTGCGCCGAAGGCACCTATGGCGCGGCTAAAGGCAATCGCCAAGCCTACACTCAGGCCCGGCCAGGCCAGCGGCAAGGTAATCCGGCGAAAGGTGCGGAAGGGACTTGCCCCCAGCGCAGCGGATACGCGTTCCATGCCGGGGTCTACCTGCATAAACGCTCCTTCAGCCGCAAAAACGTAATAAGGTAAGGCCTCATAGGTTTGTGCAATAATCACGGCCAGCGCACTGTTAGTCGCAGATATGTGGATTGACTCGAGAAACTTGCCAATTAAGCTATAGGGTCCGTAGGAATAAATCAGCAACAGGCCGATAACCAAGGGTGGTAGCAGCATTGGTATCAAGAGCAAGTACTCGCAAGCTTGCCAAAACAGGCCGCGGCGCCGCGCCAACAACCAGGCAAACGGCGTTCCGACCAGAGTTACTACGAGCATGCTCAGGCACGTGGTCCAGATTGAGGTCCAAAGCGGCGAACCGTCAGCTCCTTGCCAAGCACTCCAGACGTTGTCCCAAGAGATGTGCAACACGAGTGCTAACGGAGGCAACAGCAAGAAGAGAGTGCCAAACAGGGCAAGTAAAGTTAGCAGGCTGGGGGCTAGTTTCCTCATATAAGCATTAGCTGCCTTGAACTAACTGTAAGATAGCGCTAGGCACCGCAGCGCGGTTGCCCCAAATTTTAGCCGGAGTTAACTGATAACCCTGCGCTTTATAAATTGCTTGACCGGCCGGAGAGAGGAGGTAACTGACAAATTTTTCGCCTGCTTGTTGGTCTTTACTGCCTTTGATGGTGGTGAGGTAAATTTCCGCAGTTGAACCGGTAGCAGTCTTGCCGCCCTTTAAAGTAAGATGCTGGGTAGCATAGGTTGCACTGTCGGCAGGATTGCCAAAGTTCATGCTATCCGGCAAAACGATATAATCAAGTTTGCGTTGAATTGCTTCCGGCAGGTAAGCACTGGAGGCATCCAACTGGCCCGCCTGCAATTGGGACAAAATGGATTCCTCGGCAAAAATCTGTTTAGGGTTGTTCTGCCCGCCTAAAATGGCATCAGCAGTACCAGACGGTAAGTTAAGCTGCTGTTGGGCCAGATGCAGCATCATCACGAACACTTGACCTTGAGGATCGGTGTTGGGGTTGGTGCGGCCGAGATGGAAATCGGGTTTTTGCATTAGGGTAAACAGCTCTTTGAGCGGAGTTTGGCCCTTAGCTATAGCGTTCAACTGACTGGCATAGGGACTTTTAGGAGAGTAAGCAATAACTAAAGGTGAGCTGGCAAAGCCAACTGCCCAATCTGTAAATTGCGGCGACAGTTCTTTGATAGGGGCGGAGCCGATGCTTTCAAAAACGTTAGGCTGAATTTCTTTAGTTGCAATCAGGTGCGCGACACCAAAGGAGCCGCCACCACGACCTTGGAAAGCAAGACCGGTAGCTTGTTTGAAGGCAGGGCTTAAGTATTGATCGTTAACTAGTTGTAAGGAGCCGGCATAAGCCACATTGGCGGTGCCCGTCACAGCGGGAGGAGTGGCTGCCGAAGTAGCCGAAGCATTGGCAGAGGTGGTCGCAGTGGGTGTTGTACCGCAGCCGGCTAACAATACTCCGGTTGCCAAGGCCATGGTTAAGGCTAAAGTTTTTGTCGGTTTAAACATCATCATCTCTCCTTTAAAATTTTAGGGCCATCAATTCACTAGTTGGCCTGTATTATGCACATCGTAAGGGCCAAAGCTGCGCAAGTCCTGTCGAAATACATCAGATGCAAGGGTATTTAAAATTTGCTGTACGCCTTCGAGCGCGAAGTGCGCGGGAGGAATCCAGAGGTCGCAGATTTCGGTTTGAATCGGGATAAAGGCAAGCCGGGCAGCGGCAGCGGCACTGGCAATGCCAATGCCGACATCAGCCATTCCCGCAGCTATGGCTTGAGCAACTTGTAAGTGACCAGCTACGGTAAAGGAATATTGGTTTACCGTAGTTGGGTCAACTTGTGCTTGTGCCAGAAGGCTGTCGAGTAATTTTCGCGCACCGGCACCGGCCGGGCGGTTGACCAGACGCAAGTGTTTGTTGGCGAAATCAGCTGCAGTGTGAAAGCCAAGCGGGTTACCCCACTTCACCAACCAGCCCAGTTCTAAGCAGGCAAAGCGCACTTTACGCACTTCGAGCGGGCAGGCAGGGAGCGGTGTAATTTCACTTTGTTCACTCAACGCAGTGTGGATGGCGGCAATGTGCACATCTCCGGCCTGGAGCTGGCGCAACGCCTTAGCATTATCGCTGCTTAACCATAATGGGCGAGATCCGTGGGATAATTCATGCGAATCAGAATGGCCGGCTAAGAGAGCTAAGCCCAAATCACATCCGGCTACAAGCGTCCAATCAGGCACCAGTTGCCCTGCGGGTTGGCGTACCCGGACCTGTGACTCGGGTAAATTCTCTACGACAGTAAGCGCTTCTGCCGCTTGTTGCAACATTTGCGGTTGGTGCAAGATATCAATGCGGTGGGCTACTTTGCGTTGACCTACCAGAGCTGGCAAAACGCGGTCCCCAGGGCGGATGTCGGCATCGAGTGCTACATGCCAAACGTCCGGCGCACCGTACGAGGGTTGCTCGGCAAATAAATCTTCCACCCACAACCCAAAGCTGTGGGCCATTCGTATCGCTACCAAAGCGCTAGGAATGCTCTGCCCGGCTTCAATCAAGCTGACGGCCTGGCGCGTGATGCCAACGCGCTCGGCTAACTGGGTTTGGGACAGCCCGGCCAGTTGCCGATAATGCTTAATTTGATTATGTAGCGCTTCCATCCTGTTGCCTCCCACGAGGTAGAAATAAATTACCTTTATATTAGCAATTATATTTGTCTAATGCAAGTATAATTGCTATCAAGGAAAACTTTGCATTGCAGTTTTCGGGACCAACCCCTCTGCTGAGATTGATTTCTCCGTGTTGCATTTGTGTTATAATCGAAGGTAACATTACGCAAACAACGTCTAACAAAGGAAAATCGTGAAGAATTGTGATGAAACAATTAAGGCTCTACTTACTAAATTTAATTGGAACGAAACGTAATTACCTAGCACTGGGCGTAGCGTTAGTAATATTAGCCGCGTTAGCTTACAATTTTGTCGCCACCAATGAGGGATATTATCATAAAACCATTGCCAAAATAATCGCGCTTACCGGACAAACTGCACCGGATTCTGAAGGAAATTTTACACAGCAAGTCGATGCGGTCATTATGAATGGAGCGCATCGAGGGGAGCAAATCAAGCTGCACAATTATACTTCCCTCGCCCAGGCGAACGATGAGCAGCTTAAAGTCAACGATGAAGTATTTGTGAATTTGCGGTTCACGACCGCGAACCAAATCAAATCGGCCACTATCACCAATTTTAAGCGCGATAAATATATTGTTTACATTGCGCTTGTGTTTAGCTTGTTAATTTTGTTCATTGGGGGACTAAAAGGCTTACGGTCCATGGTCAGTGTAGTAATTAACGGCGTAATTATCCTACTCGTAATCGACTTGTACCTACACGGGCTTAACCTGATCTTAGTTGCTTCAGGTGCGAGTGTGTTATTTATTGTCCTATCCATCTTAATCGTCAGCGGCCGTAACAAAAAAACACTGGCAGCGATTGTCGGGACTATGGCCGGCACGTTGCTGGCGATGTCGATTACGGCGGGGGTGATATTTATGACCAAGGGTAAGGGGATTCACTACGAGGAAATGGAATTTCTGACGACTTCCCCGACAGCAATATTTATGGCCGAAATCTTGATCGGTACTTTAGGGGCGATTATGGACATAGCCATTTCAATTTCTGCGGCCGTGCAGGAAATGTATGATAATAATCCGGACATACCGACCTTGGCACTGTTAAATTCCGGACGGGAAATTGGCCAAGATATTATGGGTACGATGGCGAATACCCTGGTATTTGCTTACTTAAGTGGAAGTATACCGATGATCTTGTTGTGGCTCAAAAACGGGTTTTCAATTTTTTATATTATCGGTGTCAATATCAATTTAGAAATAATCCGAGCCCTTGTCGGCAGTATCGGAATTGTGATCAGCATCCCTGTTACCCTGCTGATTGCAGTATTATTGCTGAAACAAAATAAGCTTGAGGAGGCCGAGGACTTATGAATGTAGCATGGCTATTATTAGTAATCTTGTTTGGCCTTATGCTTGTAATCGGCGGAGTGCGCGGTTTGAAATCGTTTTTAACCCTATTTACGAACTTTATCACCTTGTTTGTAATGCTGATCCTAATCTCTTTTAAGCTTGACCCGATCAAAGTGACGGTTTTTGGCTCAATTATCATTAGTTCAGTCACTTTGTTTTTCATCAACGGCTTTAATAAGAAGACCATTGCAGCGTTGTTGTCGGTTACGCTGGTGGTGGGTTTGACCCTGCTATTAGCAGTAAGTACCGCCAGCAATGCCCATATCCAGGGCTTTGGCCAGGAGCAAGCGGAAAGTATAGCCTACCTCATACCACAAGCACAGCTGGATTTTAATAAAATTGTTATTTGCGAAATCTTGCTGGGCTTGTTGGGAGCGATTATCGATGTCGCCATTTCCATTGCATCCGCAATGCAGGAAATACATCGGAATAATCTGCAACTGAGCAAAAACAGTCTCATGCATTCCGGCATTAATATCGGCAAAGATATTTTAGGCACGATGACCAATACCCTGCTGTTTGCTTTTATCGGGGGGTTTATGACTTTGTTAATCTGGTTTAGTAAACTGCATTACACCTTAGCAGATATCGTTAATGCCAAGGTGTTTGGTGCGGAAGTAGTGCAAATTTTGTGCAGCGGTATAGGGATAATTCTGATCATACCTGTTACAGCATACCTAGCGTCCCGGATCTTGTGGCAAAAAGAGTTAGAGTGAAAAAGCCCAGGGTTGCGACACCCTGAGCTTGATAGAATAGCAAATTTTACAGCATAAATCATGGGCTAAAATGGGTTAAAATTATATCTGACGGTATATCCTTAAATACGACACTATTACTAATTGCACGGAGAACACAGGTTCTGTATAGTAATAATCAAATGGGTCACAAAATGTACGGAAGTAATGGAGGTGTGCAGTGCATGGTGGAAATGGACAAGTTTCAGCGGGTGGTTCTGGAAACGTTAGAAGCAGTGCAGCGAATTGAAACTGAACTCGGCGGGCTCAAAACTGAAGTCGGCAGCTTAAAGAGTGAAGTAGGCAATTTGAACGTTGAGGTCGGCAGCTTAAAGAGTGAAGTAGGCAATTTGAACGTTGAGGTCGGCAGTTTAAAGAGTGAAGTAGGCAATTTGAACGTTGAGGTCGGCAGCTTAAAGAGTGAAGTAGGCAATTTGAACATTGAGGTCGGCAGCTTAAAGAGTGAAGTAGGAAGCCTGAAAGAGTTAGTGAGTGGTGTTGACGCCAGAGTGGGCAGGCTTGAGGTGGCAGTAGGCCATATCCAGGCTGAGACAGCCGGATTGCTCGAGTTTCGGTCTGAAACGAAAGAGGCCTTAAATAAGTTGGCCGAGACCCAGGCGATAATTGCAGGGATTGTGGGTGAACATGAAGTTAAGATCAGATCACTTAACAAGCGGTTGGCAGAAGCGTAAATTTAGTGCTTACTTTTTTTGACTGTCAAGATCATAAGGTGTTTCTTGGTAAACAAAGTAATTCAACCAGTTGGCGTAAAGCAAATTAGCATGGGAGCGCCATCTGACAAGTGGAGTTTGCGTCGGATTGTTCTGGGGAAAATAGTTTTTGGGTACAGAGATTTCAAGACCCTTGGCTACATCACGTTCATATTCTTGTTGGAGTGTATCAGGGTCATATTCTGAATGACCGGTTACGAACACCTGGCGTCCGTCCTGTGAAACAACTAAATAAATCCCGGCCTCATCCGATTCGGAAACAATCTCTAATGTGCTTACTTTTTGGATATCTTTTCGGCATATTTCTGTGTGGCGTGAGTGAGGGGCGAAAAATTCATCATCAAAGCCACGTAGTAGTTTATAGCTGACTACACTGTCTTTCTGCGCCGTGTGAGTAAAGACACCGAACATTTTATGGGCGAGAGGATACTTGGGAATACCGTAATGATGGTACAAACCTGCCTGCGCAGCCCAACAAATGTGAAAGGTGGAAGTGACATTGGTAAGAGTCCAGTCCATAATCGTCTGAAGCTCCTGCCAATAGGACACATCCTCGAAGGCAAGATTTTCGACTGGAGCGCCGGTAATGATCATACCGTCAAACATCTGCTGCTTGATCTCATCAAAGCTACGGTAAAACTCATCAAGGTGATATTGCGAGGTATTTTTCGAAGTATGAGTTTGAGGGTGCAAGAGAGTAATATCTACTTGGAGTGGGGAGTTAGCCAGCAACCGCATGATTTGCGTTTCGGTAGTTTCTTTTACGGGCATTAAGTTTAAGATGACGATTTTTAAAGGGCGGATATCTTGGTGATAAGCCCTAGTATTAGGCATAACAAAAATATTCTCTTCAGTTAAGATATCTATTGCTGGTAAGTTATCAGGTATTTTGATTGGCATGTAAGCTGCCTCCTTGCTGGAAAAACATCATAAATAATATTATACCTTAGGAAACGCATATGGCGCAAAAAAGTTTCGAACCGAGCAACACTGAAGGAATAATGCAGAATAATGTTGTAAAGACAATAAAGTCCTCAGTCTGATTGAGGACTTTATTGCTAGTTATTATCGGTTGGCGGCTGTGCCAATAATGTTTTGTACCCTGCCTATTTTACCGTCTTGCAGTCTTACTTTTATTCCGCGCGGGTGGTGGGAAGAATTAGTTAGCAGATCCTTGACAATGCCTCGGGTAAGTCTGCCGGTGCGTTGATCTTCCTTTAAAACAATATCAACTTCCAGGCCCGGAAAAACATCGGAGCGATTTTGTCCGTTCATCTTCTTGTTCCTTTCTCGTTAGTTCCAATTAGTGGGAGGGGATAAAGCGGGGTTTACTTTACTGCTGTAAACAGGCGTAAGAATTCCGCCGGAATCTCGCTCTCAAACCGCATTTCTTCGCCTGTAACCGGGTGGCGAAAAGCCAAGATTCTGGCATGGAGCCCCAACCGATGGATGGGGTTCGTGGTGGCGCCGTACTTTCGATCACCTATTACACTGTGTCCCATATCCTGAAGATGGACGCGAATCTGGTTTTTACGCCCGGTTTCCAGCTTTACCTCGAGTAACGAGAAGTTGTGATTCTGCTTAAGCACCCTAAAGTGCGTTACGGCCTTATCCCCGTCGTTAGGGGTTCGACTTGAGTACATTTTTAGAGATTTAGCTTCCTTCAGCCAGGAGGTGAGAGTGCCATTGGCTTGCCTTACCCTGCCTTCTGTAACTGCAATGTAAATGCGCTCAAGAACAACATCTTTCCAGTTGTCCTGCAGAGCCTGTTTAACTTTTTCGTTCTTGGCAAACATCATTACGCCAGAGGTTTCGCGGTCAAGGCGATGGACCACAAATACCCTGTGCTTGGGATTTATACTTTTTACATGCTCGCTTAGGATGCTATAAGCTGTAAGCTCCTTTTCGTTGGCAGTAGCAATCGATAAAAGGCCTGCTTGTTTATCAATGATGATAATATCTTGGTCCTCAAATAATATTTTAATTCCTTGTGGTTGTGCTTGCGGTCTCTGCCAAGCAACTACAACCTGCTGACCTATGTGCAGGGGATGGTCGAAGCGCGTAATTACTATATCATTTACTGAAACCTGGCCGTGGGTGAGCAAAGCCTTGATGTTGTTACGGCTCTTCCCGGACAGCTGTGTGAACAAAAACTGCAGCAACTGACTTTGCTCGGTAACAGGAAGTATGGTTCGCTTCATTTGATTACCCCTTATTTAAATGGCAAAAAACTTAAATGCCTATTTACATTGACGCGACGTAAAGGTGTATTGTTAATTCAACAGGAGGGTTAGAGCATGGAATACACAATACAAAAACTAGCAAGTTTAGGTGGCGTCAGCACTAGGACCTTGCGATATTATGATGAATTGGGAATTCTTAAGCCGGCAAGAATTAATTCGTCCGGGTACCGCATTTACGGTCAAGCCGAGGTTGATCGATTACAACAGATTCTTTTTTACCGAGAACTCGGTGTGAGTTTAGATAACATTAAGGAAATTGTAATTTCACCTTCGTTTGACGGTACCAAGGCCCTGCAACAACATCGAGCGGAGCTCCTGGCCAAAAGAGAACAATTAGACTTGTTAATTGCCAATGTAGACAAAACAATCGCATCAAGAGAAGGGAGAAGTAGCATGAGTGATACTGAAAAGTTCGCTGGTTTTAAGCAACAGCTAGTTGCCGCAAATGAAGCGAAATACGGTCCAGAAGTACGTGGAAAATACGGGGATGAAATTGTTAACCGGGCAAATGCCAAGGTAGAGGGCATGAGTGAAGCACAATATGCGGCACTGAACAAGCTGAGAGATGAATTAAATACAGCTTTGCGTGCTGCATTCCAAACGGGTGATCCAGCCGGTAAGGTAGCCCAAAAGGCAGTAGATTTGCACCGTCAGTGGTTAAGCTTTTATTGGGATAACTATTCCAAAGAAGCACACGCGGGAGTTGCCCAGATGTATGTAGATGACCCTCGATTTTTGGCATATTATGATGCGATACAGCCAGGCCTAGCCGTGTTTTTACGTGACGCAGTCCGCGTGTATACCGGGGGAAACAAGTAAGAACTGAGCTTAACGGCCCATCTGCGTTAGCACCTCAGTAAATTTCAGTGCTAAAGCAGAGGCGAAATTAGGCAAACAGTTCTACAGCCTTGTTTGCAATCCGCTCGCCGAAAATCCTAGCTCTAGCTTGCTGCAACTCATCCCCGCTTTGAATACAGACCGCACCATAGTGGGTAAAGGGATGTCCCTCGCCAGCACCGGCCGAATATATTAACATGCCTTTGACTAGCAGCTCACTAATCATTGCTAACTCCGCAATTTCTGCACCGCCGCCAACATAATTAGCCGTGGCAAATACTGCGCCGAGTTTACCTGCTAACTTGATGTGTCTGGCTGTGTCTAACCACTGTTTTATTTGCCAGGCAAATGTACCGGTGATTGTTGGTGTTCCCAAGATAACTGCACTAGCTTCCTGAATAAAATCATCATCGATAGCGTCTACAGACATGCATTTTACATCCAATTTATCATTTTTTTTTGCACCTTCGGCAATTAGTTCCGCAACCTTTTGGGTATTTCCACTCTTGCTATAGTATACGATAGCAATTTTCATTCGACTTCCTCCTCGTATTGCGTCATTTGACTTGGATTTTAAGGCGCCTTTAGTGTCGTTGTGGTTCTTAGATACTTTTTACAGCAGGTGCTCAGCGAAAAGCTCGGTTAGTTTTAGAGCATAAATCATATGTCCCATCTTCATAATGCTCGTTTTACCGCCATACCAAACATCCGAGTGAATGTAAAAGGCTTTGTCTCTTCCCATATCGCCCATACAAATCACGGCGGGACGGAAGGTTTCGTTCGCTTGTTCGGCGGAAACCTTGCCAAGATCCTCAGCGATTTGTAACGCTACAATTCTAGCCTGCTCCACCCGAGAAGTTTCCACGTCAATGGCCCTAACCTCAGCCTGAATATACTCTATCCCATCATCGTATAAAATATGTTCAATGGGCATATGCAGGTTTTTTTGCGGATTGTGGTTGGAAAACACTTCGATTGGAATATTAGGAACAAACAATTCCTCCTTGATCCTTTGTTCACGCACTTTACGCTTGGAAAAATCCGTATATGATAATGGTTTCGACAAAATATAAATTTTGTCCTTGTAATTCGCAGAAATTCGCAGAAATTTTGTTGTACAACATAAACCCACTACATCCCCCAGAAGTCTCCAGGCGATGTAGTGGGTTTTAGGCTTCAATTTATAGAATTATGAATGGCACCTTTTAGGGCATGAAGAAGGTTGCATTATTCGCTTTGGGGGATAGCGCCACCGCGTCCCCATCTATGTCCGAGATGAGCAGGTTTGGCTTGTTTGATAGCACTCATAATCGCAGTTTCCTGGGTTGAATTAATGATCCCAGCAGATACGAGGGAGTTTAGAGCGCTTGTTAATCTGTTTGGCAGCTTGGGAGGAGCAGCCGGTTTAAGAGCATTTTGCACGGCAGTTGCCTGAACTGAAGTAATGGTTCCGGCAGTTATTAAGTTATCAAGCACAGTCTTAAGACCGTCACGCTGACCAGGAGCTGGTTTGCGGCCGTTCCACTGGCCAGGCGCAGGCTTGGCTTGTTGAAGGGCACTGGTAATCGCAGTTTCCTGGGCTGAATTAATGGTCCCAGCAGATACGAGGGAGTCTAGAGCGCTTGTTAATCTGTTTGGCAGCTTGGGAGGAGCAGCCGGTTTAAGCGCATCTTGCACGGCAGTCTCCTGAACTGAAGTAATGGTTCCGGCAGAGACTAGGTTGTCTAGTACTCTCGTAATGCCACCAAAGTTGCCTCTACCAAAACCATGGCGTGCATGAGAAGCTGGTGAATTAGTTGTGTTACCGTTAGTTACGTTACCGTTAGTTGTATTTGCGGTAGTTGCAAATGCGGCCGATGCGGTTAGAAGTGTAACTAGCGATAAAGTACCTGCAATCATAATTGGCTTGGTTAGTTTCATCTGAATTACCCCTTTTAATTTTGTGCCTAATTCAATTGTTTGCGTACTAAGTAGTCTGTATAAAGTTTTATATTGGCGGAAATATATCTTTTACATAATACTCACTTCCTTGTCAAATATATGTAGTTTGTAACCACAACCTAACTCTAAATTAGTTAGCTGAAATATTGCTGAGAGATAACTTAGGATTAGCTGAATTTGCGACGAAAGATTTGTGAACTTTCACCAGCTAAAACATTGAACCTAGCGATTTTGCGAGAAGTACAGTCCCTAAGACTGTAATGAGGCAAAACACGTAGCGTTGAAATTTAGCCGTGGGAATACGGCGATGGAGTATTGTTCCTATAATGATGGCCAAACCCATAGCCGGTAAAGATAGAAGATACAGCTTAACCACATTGGCAGTCCATAATCCACCGATACCCTGTCCGATGACGATCAGCGCGCCAGAGATGAGAAAATAAGCTTGCATCATACTACGAAATTTTTCGGGATGCCACTTGCACAAGGATCCGTAAACAGCAACGGGAACTCCATTAAAGTTGTAGGCGCTACCGAATATACCAGAGGCAAAGCCAAATAATAGTCCCCAGCGTGGGTGGATTAGCTGCGTTCGAGTGTTGGGCAGGGTATTTAAACTCAGACGTAAAGAGTAAATTCCGTACGCGATAAGCACAGCACCGAGTAAAACTGTAATTGCTGCGGTTGGGATGTATGTAAGCATCAGCAGTCCAACAGGAATGCCGCCAAGGGCGGCAATAACTAGAGGGAGCAGTGCCGCGACTTCCACATGCCGCCAGCCTGTCACTACCGCAAGTAAGGCGACAGTAAGACCGACAAAACCCATCAAGGCAACCGCGGTGTGCAGACTAATTGGCAGTAATGTGAGTAAAGGCATACTTACTACTGCTTCGCCAAAACCAAACGTTGTTCTGGTCAAAGCGCCGAGAAAGACCACAGTAATTACCGCAAAAAGGATTATACTAGGCATGTAAGTCTCCTTCGCAACATATTATCGCTTTATTGTACTTGATTTACATAAGGGAGTAAATCAAGTACAATAAACGCTAAGTTGATGCCAAAGATCCAGTGATTTATGGTTGAGCTTAGTTTGATAGCTAAGATTAGATCGCAACTTAGCATGGGGACGAGGATGATATGGCAACAATTAATTTTACAGCAGTAGCGTTACTTAATGAAATCCATGTAAATAAGCTTGCCGGCCATTTTGGTATCGAGCATAAATTCAAATGGGAAGAATCGCTGCGACTTAACGAGGCTGCACTCTCGGGTATCATCCCTGTAGTAGCAGACAAGTCAATCTATGTATTCCCTTTTGGCAGTATTGTGTTTATGAACTGTGAGCACCATGAAATCATGGATGTCATCCACTATTTAGGACGCATTGAAAAAAGTCTCGCTCAAGTCACGACTTTAGATTTTTCGGACGATTACAAGATAGAAATATTACCTGATGCAGAACTGACAATTAATAATGATAACATGATAACTTCAAGTGAGCTAAGCTATCAACGGGAAATTGTAGCTACAGTACTCGCTAAGTCAGTTGCGCTGGAACGCATCGAAATTGATATTGATAAATTGTTAGATGAGATTGAGGATTTAGTCAATTATTTGCAACGCGGCTATTTAGCTATATCCGATAAAAAGCTGGCCAAAATGTCGGCCCGGATTTTGGGCTTTAGGTTAAGCACTATTTCTTACATCATGCTGCTCGACAAGCCGGAAATTACGTGGCTGAACGAAGAGGCCGAATTCCTTTTCGACAAACTTAGTCCTCTGTTCGACTTGACTGACAGATGCGAAAACATTCGGCTCAAGTCAGAAATGCTCATGGACATCACCAAGGTTTTTTCGGAGCTTGCGCACTCCACGCGAGGCAATAGACTGGAATGGGGAATTATCGTCCTGATCATGATTGAAATCGTGCTGTCCCTTGTCCCAATGATTTTTAAATGAACCAGCTGTAGCTCGAGAGTTAACTTTATCGGGATATTTTGCAAGGCGTCGGTTGGTAAATCGATGCCTTTTTTGGGGGGTCACTCCTTTTGCATATTGTTTTGCGTAAAATATTTATTGATAAACGATAAATAGATTGATATACTTAGTTAATCGGTATGTGGAGTTTGTCGGAATTCAGGTCCCCAATCTGGTGTGGCTTAATATTTTTCTCTACCTGACCGCCATTCCGTTCACGGTTTTATTGATAATGGCGAAAAAATTGTGCCAAAACATCCTGCGTGGCGAACCTTTTGGTCCAAGCAGTGTAACAGCATTAAACATCATCAGCATTTCCGCTTTTACTGACTTCCTGCTGTATGCCATTGGTACACTTGTTATCTTAAGAAATATCTTGTCGCTTACCTTAATGATTGCTGCTTTTATGGTGGGTATAGTCAGTTTGATTTTGGCACAGCTGGTTGAAGTTGCGATACAAATCAAGCAGGAAAATGATCTGACGATATGAGGTGGAGTCCTTGCCGATAGTGGTAAACATTGATGTAATGCTGGCAAAAAGGAAAATGAGCGCTACGGAGTTGGCAGAGAAGGTTGGCATTACGCTCACCAATCTCTCGATTCTTAAAACTAATAAAGCAAAGGCAATCAGGTTTTCTACCTTAGAAGCCTTGTGTGAGGCTTTGGACTGTCAGCCAGCGGATATTTTGGCATACCAAATCGAGGAATAAAAACTAAGAAAGTGTGGTTTTAGGCATGAAAACAGGGCACAAGTTTTTAGTGCTTTGGCTAATAATTATGTTTCTCGTGACCTTTTCCAGCTCCCTCATTTACCTCATTACCCAGCAGACGTTGCGTTTGGGGGCTAATGAACAGCCGGTACAGTTAGCAACGGACACAGCACTAAAGCTCGAAAATGGGCAAAATGCTCAGCAGGCTATACCCGCTGATAAGGTGAACATAGCGCAAAGCCTTGCTCCCTTTGTAATGGTTTTTAATAAAAACAATAATCTTGTCGCAACATCAGGTATGATGGGAAACAGAAGTCCTGTTTATCCGATCGGAGTTTTTGCTGCAGTTAACAAAAACGGCGAGGACAGAGTTACCTGGCAAACACAAACAGGACTGCGTTATGCCACAGTGGCTATTAAGTACAGCGAGGGCTATATTGTGGCAGGAAAATCCTTAAGTGAAACTGAAAAACTTATTGATAAAGTGGGAAGACTGGTTGGGCTAGCGTGGCTTGCGTGTGCACTGTTCTCAGCACTTGCCCTTGTGGTACTCTTCAGTTTTATAGAAAAGGTATTTAAACTGGAATTGATGAAATGATGGTTCCCGGAATTTGATTGGAGACGATTTAGTGGTGGATTGGAAGCGCGGCATAGCCGTCTATAGGGGGTTGCCGCCAAGTATCTACGTCATTTTTATTTCGCGGATAGTCAATAGTTTGGGCAATTTTGTATTCCCGTTTCTTACTTTGTTTTTGACCCAAAAACTAGGTATGGGCGAGGCCCAGACCGGATTTTTCGTAATGCTTGCTGCCACGGTTGCGTTACCTGGACTAATGTTGGGTGGCAAATTAGCCGATCATCTAGGGCGGAAAAAGATATTGTGGGGCCATGGTCAGTGACCTTACAGTGAGCAGTAATCGCAAGACTGCCTATTCCTTACTTTATCTGGGCATGAATATTGGGTTTGCACTAGGACCAATGTTGGCAGGATTTTTGTTTTATCATTATTTGATTTGGCTTTTTTGGGGCGATGCCATTACAACTATTCTAGCCAGTCTACTGGTTGCCTATTTTGTGCCGGAAACCAGAGGCCATGCTATATCAGACTGCGAGGCGGCAGAGGATTTACCGGTTAATGAACAGGCAGTAACGGGCGGCCTTATTCGCGCTTTGTTAAAGCGACCGCTCTTGCTCTTATCTTCTTTCCTATTAATGATTTATTCTTTTGTCTATGCGCAACAAGTCTTTGCCCTGCCATTGCAGTTAAATAGTTTATTTGGCACTAATGGGCCCACTATCTTTGGCATCTTGATGAGTATTAATGCGGTTACGGTAGTTGTCTTAACCCCGGGAATTTTAACCCTGACTGTCAGGCTGAAATCAACCATTAGCATGGGCATGGGTGGTATGTTTTATGCTTTGGGTTTTGGCATGATTTATTTTTGCCATAGTACCTTGTTATTTGTGGTGTCAACTATTGCCTGGACTGTAGGCGAAATCCTGGTAACCACTAACTCCGGTGTGTTAATTGCCGATAATTCGCCGATTTCTCACCGGGCTAGATTTAATGCTACACTCAACATGATTTCCCGCGCCGGTGCCTCCCTTAGCCCTTGGCTAAGCGGGATTATAGTGGAACATACCGCTTTAAATTGGATGTGGATTTTGTCCTTTGGCCTGGCCTTGGGCGCTTCGCTCGTAATGTTTAATTTGCAAAATGAAAGCACAATTAAGCGTAAAGCTGTTAAGCTGGGGATGTAACCTGGCTTGGCAATGTCATAATCATACTAAGTTGCTAGCCTTTAGTTGCGGTAATGATTTGCCGCCCAGCCACAGTGTGTAGGGTCACATTGGTAAAGCCGGCAGCGGTGAGCCATTCGGTATATTGCGCCAAGCTCCAGGTGCCGCCGTTGGTGGTATTGACCAGCATATTAACACCAAAAACAGCCGCAAAGGGATTCGTGCCGCGGACCATATCAACTATGGCGATGCGTCCGCCGGCAACCAGTTCCCGGCTCACCTTGTGGAACAGCTCCCGGTTTTCCGTCTCACTAAATATATGACAAATATTTCCTAGAAAGGCTAGTTCAAAGGGTCCGGGGGGTAACCCTACGTTAAAGTCACCCGGGAACAAGACTATCCCAGCTTGGTCTGCCTTAACCTGCATTAGTTGCACTACAGGAGGCAGATCGAGAACTGTCACTTTGGCTCCCAGGTTGGTAAAAGCACTACCGTAAATCAGAGGTCCACCACCAATGTCCAACACGCGCACTCCATTGCTAGGGCCGCTTAAGAGAAACTTCGCAATGTCCGGAGCACTATTTAACGCTCCTTGGCGCATGGCAGCCATGAAATAACGGGTATTCTCCGGGTCGTGATCCCCAGGGGCGGGTTGGCCATTGCGCAGAACTTCCGGCAATTTAGCCCAGGAGCGGAGCATGTTATACCGGTGCATAAAGGCAAAGCCTATATAATTAGGTGCAGCAGGGTTAAAGAGCATATCACGCGTTGTGTCGGATAGCGTAAAGGTGTCCCCTTGCCTGACTAAATAGCCAAGCTCAGCTAAAGCTTCGACGACTATCCAGACCGCTCTGGGGTCTAGGGCTAATTTTTGCGCCAGTGCGTTGCCGGTAATGCTTTCGCGCAAGGATTCGACCATTCCGGTCTTCACTGCGGCCCCTAGGATTAGGAGATCCTGGGGTAAAGTCATAAGTTTTTCATTCGGCATAATTACAGCTCCATTTGGGAATAGCCTACCAATTTGTTCAACACTTGTCTATAATGTAAAGGGAAATAAGGGAAAATATAGAACGAATAGCTAATATTGATAACAACGAGGGCGGAAAGTCATGAAGGAAGTAACCGCGGCAATTATCCTGAAGGGAAACCAGGTGCTGATTGCCCAAAGGGCGCAGGACGACAAACTAGCGGGCAAATGGGAATTTCCCGGTGGTAAAGTTGAACCCGGCGAGACACCGCAGGAGTGTTTGAAACGGGAAATTTACGAGGAACTCACTCTTGAGATTGAAGTCCGGGACTTTTTTGCGCAAAGTATTTATTCCTATGCAAATGGCGCTATTAAGCTGATGGCGTTTTACTGCCAGTGGATAGCGGGCGAGGTTACCTTGCAGGTGCATAGCCGTGTCGCTTGGGCTACGTGGCAGGAGTTGGACCAATACGACTTTGCTCCGGCGGATATTCCTCTGGTGGACAAGCTCAAGTTGCTATAACGCAAATGAAACAGCTGTTGACGAATAGAAGTCAACAGCTGTTGATGCTACTGGAATTAATTTGTCGGGTTGCCTGGCCTGAAATTGCGATTTTACTGGATTAAGAGAGCAGTCTGTTGTTGAATATCACTCGCTAAGTTATGCAACTTTTCAATTATACTGACAATATTTTCGGTGGAATGGGCCTGATTCTCAGCCCCAGCCGATATTTCTGTGACGGCAGTGGACATCGATTTCACCGATGCTTGGATTAAACGGAGATTTTCCGTTACATCCTTTACTGCCACCTTAACACTATCCGCCATTTTTTGGATTTCTTCGGCTACTACGGAGAATCCCCGTCCGGCTTCTCCAGCCCTGGCTGCTTCAATCCGGGCATTAAGACCGAGCAACTGGGTAGTTGACGAAATACTATGAATTAATTCTATGACTTTATCGGTACTCTGTACGTTTTTATTAATCTCCGTTATTTGCGAACTTACATCCATAGTAGTCGCAGCAAATTGCTCAGCACTTGCCGATAATTCTTCCGTAGCTGTTCCAATTTCCACTGCACTTGCTTCGATGGACTTTGACGATGCTTGAATGGCCTCGACTCTGCTCGGAACAACATAACCGAACGAGCCGATTATGTCACCTGAATCCGACTGTAAGGGGATAAATACTGCCGTATAAGGCATCCCATAGACCTCCGGTCCAATTGCCGCAATTATCCTGCTTTTACTGCTCAGGGCACGATGTGAGCCGCTGCCTGGTTTTATAGCATCACCAGCATTCAAAGCGATTTTAACTGCTCCAGTGTCACAACAAAGATACTTTTCGTTGTCAGCGATATATATACCGTACTCATTACCCCACAGGGCCTTTAAGTATGGCTCTATATCCAATAAGCTTTGAATAATTTCATGCATAATTTTTAACTCCCAAAATTAAATTCTTCTAACGGCAAACGGCAAGCAACACTCTTTCGACATATTTTCGTAATATTCAACAAATTATTAGAAATTCCTTCTTGGGTACTATATATTTATTCCTTTTTAGAGGCCATTATTATTTAGCGCTGATTTTTACCTAATTGAGCTTAATCTAAGATATCGATACAGCAACTCGAGAAATTATATGCGGCGAACCTGTGGAGTGTGGCGCTGCAGGTTTTTTGCGGTATATAATAGAAGGTATGTGAGCAAGGAGCGGTGGTTAGGAGCGGACACTGAACATGATCGAGTGTAGCATTAATAATTTAAGCAAATTCTATGGCGCTAATAAAATCTTTCAGAACATATCCTTTGACCTCAAAACAGGCGAACGGGTAGGGTTGATTGGTCAAAATGGGTGTGGCAAAACTACTCTCTTGCAAATGATGATGGGACTAGAGGATTGCCAAGCCGGCAGCATCGCCATGCGCAAAGACGCCAAAGTAGGCTATTTGAATCAAATGCCGGTTTTTGACGCGCATGCAACCACAATGGATGTGATTGAACTTGCCTTTGCTGATGTTTTTAAACTCAGGCACGCGATGGAGCTATTAGCAGAAAGTTTCAACAGACTGCAGGGCGAAGCATTATCCCAAGCAATGCAGAGCTATGGGCAGTTGACGGAGCAATTTGAAACCCTGGGTGGGTATGATATCGAAACGCAAATCAGTAAAATCACGGAAGGACTGCAAATTACAGACGTCTTACAAAGCATGCTGTTCGAACAACTGAGTGGCGGTGAAAAGACGAGGGTTATTTTAGCTAAAATCCTATTGGAACAACCGGATATTTTATTGTTGGATGAACCCTCGAATCATTTAGATTTAGCGGCCATTGCCTGGTTAGAAGCTTTTTTGCGGGATTACAAGGGAGCGGTACTTGTGGTATCGCATGATAGGTATTTCTTAGATAGCGTGGTCAATAGGATTGTGGAGCTGGAATTTAGCCGTGCAGTCCCTTACCCGGGTAATTACAGCTATTACGTGGTAGAAAAGGAACGCCGCTTTTTGGTTGAGTATAAGATCTACCAAAATCAGCAAAAAAAGATCGATAACATGGAGCGCCAAATTGCGCGCTATCGAATTTGGGGTGTCATGCGCGATAGTGAAAAGATGTTCCGGCGGGCCAAGGAATTAGAAAAACGTCTCGAAAAAATAGAAGTTCTGGCACGACCCGTATTTGAAAAAAGAAAGGTTCGCTTGGATGCGCAAGCGAGCAGCCGCACGGGGAAAATTGTGCTGGAAACGGAGGGCCTGGCGAAGCGGTTTGGGGAGCAAATTTTGCTGCAGGACGTTACGCTGAGTATCTATTACCAAGATAGTGTCTGTATTGTAGGGAGTAATGGCAGCGGTAAAACCACATTGGTGAAAATGATCCTGGGGGAATTAGAACCTGATGCAGGTTCAATTAAAATTGGTTCACGCGTGAAAATTGGCTATTTGCCTCAGAACGTGGTTTATGCCGATGAAGAATTGACTGTTTTAACATATTTTAGCCAAACACATGATTTGACCTTGGGTGAAGCGCGCTCACAACTAGCTAAAGCCTTATTCCTGCAAGATGATGTTAATAAGAAGATCAAATCTTTGTCCGGTGGCGAAAAAAGTAGGCTGAAGCTTTGCTCATTAACCTTGGATCAAGTGAATTGCTTGATTTTGGATGAGCCTACAAATCATTTGGACATTGATTCACGTGAGGTATTAGAAGAAACCTTGCTTAAGTTTGAGGGGACACTGCTTTTTGTTTCGCATGATCGCTATTTTATCGATAAAGTGGCAGATAAGGTGATGGCGATTGAGGCTAACGGCGTTAAAGTCTATGCCGGTAATTATAGCGATTACCGCGAGGCAGAGCAAAAACTAAAGGCAAAGCTGAGCGATGCAGCACCAAGCATAGCGCCAAAAGAGCAATTAGCGCAATCACCGCGGCGACCGCAAACGCCACAACCGAAGCGGAGCAATCTAGCGAAAAAACTTGAGCGCCTAGAAGCAGAGATTGAAGCATATGAACGGGAAATAAAAAATATCGACGCAGAAATGGTGAAATATGCCCGGGATGCCACTCGTTTACAGGAGTTGTTTCTAGCCAAGGAGGCTTGGGAGATAAAGCTTGTCACAGGCTTAGAACAATGGGAAAAATGCCAAGCAGAAGGGACCAGAGTGAACTGAAAAGTCATATAGATCGAGCGGGAATAGTCTTTTTCACCAGGGAGTAAGAGCGTCGTGACCAATACAATAACACCAGCAGATAAGGGCAGTATCAAAATGATGTCTAACGACATTCCCCGGTTCGCTTTTTCTTTCAAACAGAAATAAGCATATAAATAAACAGGAATATTGCTGTTGATTTATATGCTTTACTTATTTTTCTAATTCCAGAAATTATACTGATGGCTTGTGAGGATAAAAAATGCCTATTCACGCGGTTCTTGATGTAACCACCGAATCAATTTAATAGCCTCTTTAACCGCATGAGATGCATCCTTGCCAAAACTGTCCGCTCCCCAGCGTGCGGCTAATGCCTGATTAATTGGAGCGCCTCCGATTAAAATTTTAACATTGGGAAAGCGTTCTTTCAGTTTACGGATTATATGTTTAATCTCGGGTGCCGTCGTGGACATCATGGATGAAAGACAAATTATGTCAGCATTGTGATTTTCTTGTGCTTCGATGAAATGTTCTAACGGAACATCTCGGCCCAAGTCCCAAACTGTAAAGCCAGCGATGTCAAACATCATACAGACAATATTTTTGCCAATGTCGTGAATGTCGCCCTCGACTACGCCAATAATAACTTGTCCCTTATCCTTACACAGAACTTCCTGTTCGTGTACATTTAGATGAGGACGCAACAATTCCAACCCACTGTACAAAGCATCGGCACACAAAAGCATTTCCGGTACGAAGTATTCGCCTATCTCATAGAGACGGCCTACTTCTTCCATCCCTGCCACTAGCCCTTCAAAAATACAACGATAGACGTCGAACTGTCCTTCAAGTACAATTTGGCAGATTTTCTCGACTTCCTGAACATTAAAGCTAATTACTGCTTGCTGCAGCCAGGCAAGGATTTCTATCTCTTTTGGTGTTTTAACCAATGAAGGCTCCCTCCTATATGTCAAAGCTGAGGCTTTAATTTTATAGACCATGGACTATAAAATTAAGCCTCAGACAAAGTTTTAACGTAATAGGTTGCGGTGTCGCTTGAAAAACTCTATATAGTTAAAGAGATGTTTTACCTCGCCACTGTCAAAATCGCTGATTATACGTAGCACTGATTGAACGGTAGAATCGCTGAGCAATTCCAGAACACCGGGACTCAAAGATGAAAGAAGATCCTCGAGATCCTCCTTTTCTATCCAGATATAAGAAAGGGATATGCCTATAGCTCCTGCTATCATTTCCAAAGTCTCAAAGGAAGGTGTCGTCAGTCCGTTTTCAATTTGACTTATCAAGCCTGGGGAAACTCCGGCTTTATCTGCTAAGGCAGTAACGGTCAAACCCTGAGCTTCGCGGATGGAACGAAGCCGTTCGCTAAGCTTATACTTCTTTTTCCCTTTACTAAGTAAATAACTAATATTGACATTAAGGGCGTCACAGAGTTTTTCGATGTCTGATAAGCCCAACCTCCTGTTACCTTCCTCGTATTCGGTTATGGACTTAATTGGCAAATCGCTTATTTCCGCCAGTTCTTCGATTGTTAGACCGCGGGCGGTGCGTATCTGGTGAATCCGGTTGCCCTCGTCCTGAGACCTAGGCAAATTTTCTTCTACCAAGTAGGAAACTGGTACGTTGACAGCCACACTTAACCTATTCAGAACGTTAATAGACGCCTTCTTGACGCCACGTTCGATACTGCTTAAAAATGAAGGAGAAATACTGGCCTTTTCTGCAAGTTCAATTAGAGTTAAACCTCGTTCCTTACGGAACTCCCTGATTTTACTACCATAGCTCATGCCCAAACACCTTTCTATGTACTACTTAAGTGTTGAACTTTTGGATTTGAATTTTAACGTCTTTGGGAACTTCGGCACCAATCTCCACCTGAATAGCCTTGATGATAGCACATGGGACAGGACAATCGGTATGTTTAATATGCTCACCTGCCAAGCGGTAAATTACAGATTCTGGAATCTTATTAAATATACCCTTTTTCCAGTCAAGCTCATCGATTGCTTTATCCATACTTCTTAACATGGTACAGGCAGAAATGATCCTGACTTTAACGGTAGTTTGTCCCACGGACTGCACTTGGATTACACTTGTAAAACCACAGGCCCCAGCGAAGACCTTAACCTTTGTCAACTGGTGTTTCCTCCTCCATAACCTAGGGAAAATGTTAAACTATATTATACCATCAGAACCTCTGCTTTGCATACGTGAATTAGGTTGGAATCTGTTTTTGAGGTAAAGACGAGACCTGAAAGGGTAATAAAAAGAATTTTCGAAAAATTTTGACTTATTTCATCTATAAGATATATAATTAAGCAAAAACCATACGAAAGAGGTGTATTATTCATGGCAATCCTGAATGGCATCGACTTAGAAGTGGGGAAAAAGATAATCGAGACCGTAAAGAATAGTCCGGAAGCCGGTAAAACTTTGTGGCGGTCAACAACGTTATGGCAAGGCGGTACGAAAGCTGAAACCACAATCAGGGGTTTTAAGGTTAATACGGACGAACCTACCAATTTAGGTGGTACTGATACAGCTCCTAACCCAGTGGAAATGGTGCTGGCTGCTTTAGGAGGGTGCTTAATTGTAGGGTACTCTTTAAATGCTGCTATGCTCGGGGTAGAACTCCAGAAGATTGAGATCTCACTGGAGGGAGATATCGATCTTCCGGGATTTTTCGGGTTGCCTTCCGACATACTCCCTGGTTATAGTTCCGTACGGGCTAGAGTTTTTATTAAAAGCGATGCTAGCCTGGATCAACTGGACGAGGTGCACAATAGGGTGTTAGCCACATCTCCGGTAGGCCTGACCTTAAGTAAGAATGTAAATTTGGAGATTGAACTGGTCAGGCGCAGAACTGCGTGACAACGCTGAAGTTTTGGCTCATGCATAGCTCTTAACTGGGTTGGTAGCAAAGTAGATAATTGAAAGCAAAGATAATGTAGATGTAGTAATTTACACTTTTGTTTAGCGTGAGAACATTTAATTATTTCTCGCGCTAAACAACACAATTTTATGAAGTACTAATTTGTTACAGTAAAATAACTAGATATGAGGTGTAAGATGATAAAAATGAAGCATATTTTTAAAGTTGTAGTACCAGCACTGCTAACATTAACCTTATTTGGTCTAACAGGGTGTGGGAGCGGTCCCACTCCTTCCGGTAGCAATGGTGGAGCAGGAAACAAGCCAACTCTTACAAAGTTAACGGTTGGATATCCTAGTGGAACCATGAGCAAGTCGCTATTTTTGCAAACAGGAATCGATACGGGGATTTTTACTAAATATGGTTTAGAGGTCCAGCCGAAGGCTTATACTGTAGGCGGACAGGTTGTTGAGGATTTGGCGGGAAACAATCTGGACTTTGGGATGGCAGGCCCTTCAGCCTCGCTAGATGGGGCTGCTAAGGGGGCTGATCTTAAGATTATTGCCTCTGCGATGCAGAATGATTGCCCCTTGGTGGCAAGGCAGGAAATTACCTCAGTAAAGGAGCTAAATGGCAAAAAAGTAGGTACTCCCGGGGTAAGTAGTATCCAAGAGACTATGCTCGATTATCTTGAAAGCCAACAGGGCATTAAAACCATACACGTTTATGCCAACGCCGCCAATCTAGTTCAACTACTGCAAAAAGGAGAAATCGATGCAATTGTAGCTTGGGAACCTTTAGGCGCTCAGGCTGTGGCAAAAGTAGGCGCCCACTATTTACTGAATACAATTATCCCTGGCGCTGAGGCTGAAGATTTCACCGTAACGGGTAAACTTTTCCGGGAAAACCCCAACACAGTTGTTCAGTTTCTGAAAGCAGCTGAAGCTATTAAACAGTATCTTAATACTCATTTAACAGAAAGAGAGCAGGTTGCAGCAGGTTCAACCGGATTACCAGAAAGTGTTATTGCTCAAGCCGTTCAGAGCTCCCACAATTTTATCACCCCAATGCAACTTAACGTGAACAGTATAAAGTTAAGCGCCATGCAAGATATTGCTTCCGGCAAGCTCACAGGAGTAAAGCAAAGCGGTCTGGATGCTTTCTTGGCAAAAAATATAGATACTACCCTGCTACAGAAGGCACTTCAATAACTATCAGGAAAGGTACTATGTATTATGGCCAGAGTTGCACAGCTCCAAGGCAGGCAAGAACGAAATTTCACCGGGTTAAATACGAAACCAAAGGGTATATTGACATTTGTTTCTGCAGTAATTGTGTTTTTAGCAAAAATTTTAGGGGTAATCTTGCTTTGGCAGGGATTTACTCTTATAGTACATTCGATTTTTATTCCCACTCCAATTCAGGTCTGGACTACTTTCTGGCGACTCACTCTAAAGGGAGATGTTCAAGGTTACACTTTGCCATTTGAGGCTTGGACTAGTTTAATGCGCGTGTTGCGAGGTTTCGCTCTAGCTATCATCGTCGGGATTCCGGTGGGGATACTTTTTGGGTTATCGAATAGGACCTATCAATGGACCAAGTTCCTAGTTGAACCTATACGTTTTATTCCACCCCTGGCATGGGTACCACTGGTAATCATATTTTTGCATGGGGAAAGCCGTTATACCTTCATTATTTGGATCGGGGCGGTGTTTCCTATCATCTATACGACTATGTCAGGTGTAAAGGTGCTCGACAATAATTTATGGGAAGTTGGTAGGGTGTTAGGAGCCAGCAAATGGCAATTGGTAACGAAGATTGCTATACCGGCAGCTTTACCCCATATGTTTTCCGGCGCAAGGCTTGGACTTGGTATCGGCTGGGCCTGCATCGTCGCGGCGGAAATGGTGGGTGGAGGCAACGGTGGTCTGGGAAGCCTAATTCTCAATTACGGCCAGCTCCTGCAAATTGACGCCGTAGTAGCCAGCATGATTGTCATTGGGATGTTAGGCTACGCTTTAAATGAGATTTTCGTCATAGCTGAAAAGAAACTGTTTCCTTGGCAAAAGGATGTTAAGTTTTAAGCAAAGAGGGTATAGTATGGCTGAAATACTCATCCACAATTTATCTAAAACCTACAGGGCATCTAATGGGGGACTGGTAAACGCGTTGGAAGGAATTGACTTGGAAGTAAAAGATGGCGAGTTTGTCTGCTTGGTGGGAAAATCAGGTTGTGGCAAAACAACGTTATTGCGTATTATAGCCGGCTTGGAGCAACCGAGTGCAGGTGAAGTTCTGATTGATAAAAAATTAGTAGGAAGTCCAGATCCACTTGTAGGTGTGGTTTTTCAAGAGGACAGACTTTTTCCGTGGCGCACTGTGCGACGAAATGTAGAACTTGGCCTGGAACTTCGTAAAATAGCGAGGAATTCACGAAAAAAGGCAACGGAAACTTACCTTAGACTTGTAGGCCTAGAGGGTTTTGCAGATGCTTTACCACATGAACTTTCGGGAGGCATGAAACAACGAGCTGCTATTGCCCGTGTACTAGCTAATGAACCGGGAGTTATTCTCATGGACGAGCCTTTTGGTGCCTTAGACGCCCAGACTCGTAACCAAATGCAGGAGGAACTGCTTGAAATCTGGTCAAAACACTTTCGTACGGTGCTGTTTGTTACGCATAGTGTTGACGAGGCGGTAATGTTAGCTGACCGTATCTTAGTTATTACACCGCACCCAGGACATATCCAGTGTGAATATCGACTAACTATGCCTCGGCCAAGAGAGAGGCTGTCGCCCGAGTTGATAGAGTTTAGACAAAATATTCTGGCGGACCTAAATACGGACGTGCACAGCACGTGATATTGCGGAATCCACTCAGCTAGTTTATATTTATGCCTGTTTTTGTCCGTATTTTTTTCCGGCTTGGACCATGACAATCAGGTTTCTGCTGGGGGTTCTAGGGGCAATACCACAGGCAGTAGTGAGAATATCTGTTCCGGCTTTAATCCGCTCCACTACACATTGTTCGATTTCTGTCTTGCTACCAAAGAGTAAAGTACTATTGACATCAATGTTTCCTACTGCAGCAGCTTTGTTTCCTAGGACCTGTTTGAGATGTTGCATATCGACCTGCGAATCAACACTAACCCCGTTACTCACTTCGGCCATCTGGCTTAGAATCATTTGGCTGTTGCCACAAATATGGAGAATGGTCGGGACATTAAGCTGTTCTGTAATCCGCCTGGTGTAAAGTTTGGCAAACTCTCCATAGTATTTTGGGCTAACCAAGTCAGGTGATGCGGTGGGATCGATCAAAACAAGGGTGTCGGCACCGGCAGCTACCAAGGCCTTAGCGTAAATTAAGCAGGTTTGATAACATTTTTCGAGCAGTTCATGTGCAAACGCCGGATCTTTAATTAGATCACGCATAAATTTGTCCACGCCGCGAATCTGGCCGGCAAGCGTAAAGGGAGCAACGGTTGCCGCAAAAATCGGGATTTCGTTTCCTACTTTTTTGATGGCGTCACCTAACATTTGTACAGCCTGAATTACTGCAGGCATTCTTCCAGTTTTACTAGGATCGGGAATGCTAAGCCTAGCTAGATGCTCTTTAGCGTTAACAGGGGTTAGGCGCACTGAAGGCTGAACGTCAATACCGTTGCCGGGACCCGTGACATAGTCTAAAGTGCACCCTAACGCTTCGCTTTCAACGTTGAGGTCGAAAGGGACCCGAACACTTTCGAAGCCGATTATCGAATGAGCTGCGTAAGCCAACCGGGCCATAGAATCAGCTTCGCGATGTGCTTTAGGCCAAAATGATCCGCATGCTTGCATTAACTCCACAGTACCAGTTTGCAAGGGCTGCGCAAGTGGAATTCGGTCAATTTTTTGCAGGTAGAGGGCTGCTCTGAGTCGTTCTTTTGGAGTCATTTCGTCTCTACAGTAATTTTTTAAAGTTTCCGGATGCAAAATATCTGATAGAGTTGTCATCGAAATTTATGCTCCTTTCTTACGGCTATGAGTTGCTATAGATTGGCTAAAAGCTATTTTGGGAAATCTAAATCATAGAGCTACTTTATATAAGCTAGTATATATCTACATCTATATCTGTGTATATATGAAAGTATACTTCCAAGAGTGTTTCCTTAAATTGAGCTGGAATGTAGACCCGGTTTTTATTACCACGAGAGAACTGGGGCTCCGCTGGTAATTGAAATAAGTTAATTTTACAAGGAGGATACTTAGATGAGTGAAGACAAAATGACTCCTCAAGAAACTAACACCTATATGATGGAAAAAATGCTTTTTGTTCCTAGAATGTTTAAAGTTATTAATGAACTCAATCCAGAGGCTGGAAAAACATTTGCTGACTTTTACAATTCTCTTTGGAAAGATGGTGCCCTTTCCCGCAAGGTCAAAGAGTTGATATTTATGGCTGGTGGGGTAGCTTATAAATCTCCACGTTGCATAATTCATGTTCTTCCGGCAGTTAATGCAGGAGCAACCGTTGCAGAAGTATTTGAGGCAGCTTCTATCGGTATGATTCTGGGCGGTTTTGTTCCAGGTGGACCTGGAATTCCCTATGCATTTGAATATGCTGCTAAGTGCGTAGAATTGGCAACGAAAATAATCGCTGGAGAGGAATGGGAATACTTACCGAAACCTCAGTGGGACTACGGAATCGGTTAATATGGTGGAGAAAAAGAATGGGGTATCCCCAGTACCCCTTTTCTTCTTACGTGAGCAAATTCGCTAAGGATTAAAATTACAAAAAATAAAATAGATAGGCATGTGAGGTAAGGTTATGAATTATGAACCGGGTATGCTACTGAGTTTTAAATGGGAAGATGATTCATTTGGAATTTGTAAAGTCATTAAACTAACAGAAACAAAGAAAGATCCTATAATCAGCATTTGTACTTACTCAAATTATCTTAACCCTATTCCGGAAAGTATAGACCAAGTTGAGTTGAAACCAATGATAGTGCATATGCCGATGCTTGAATCTAGGCTATCAGATTGTGTTGCGGTGGGCAAAGCTGATATTAGACCCCGCGAGACTGAGGCTTACGAAACATGGTATGAGGCATGGAAAATTGGACGAGCAGGAATTCTTACTAAATCTATTAGTGAATCAGTCAGCCAAATTTTAGAGGCCATGGCCGAAGTAGATAAGCCTTGAGTTAGTTATGCATTTGGTTGCAATGTGGCACAAAATGGCATAAATAATTAGGTTGGCTGACAGAAAATCGGATATAGAATTGATAAGTTATTAAACAAGAGGTTAATATGGAAAAGCTTCCAGAAATGGAGGAGGAGACACCTTTGACGAAGGTTAAGGTCTGTGCCGGGGCCTGTGGTTTTAGTAGCGTAATAAAGGTGCAGTCATGCGGGCCGAATACCGTTAAGGTCGAAATCCTTTCCGCTTGTACAATGCTTAGAAGCATGAACAAAGATATGGGAGTGATGGACTGGACTAAAGGTATTTTCAATAAAATCAATGAGTCCATGATTTACCAATCGGCAGGCAAACACCTTAAGCACACTGATTGCCCTATACCTTGTGCCATCACCAAAGCTATTCAAGTAGAGATTGGCGCAGCTGTTTCAAAAGACGTAAAAATTCGCATCGTAAAATTAGATAGTGAACTTGAACTTGTAGACTGATTAGCGTAGCTTGACCCGGCTTGCGTTTAGAAGGGAGAATTCCAATCTTGAAAGTTACAATCATTTGCGGTTTCCTTGGCGCTGGTAAGACAACCTTTCTAAAACACCTTTTGCAAGAAAGCTCCGCAAGAACAGCCGTGTTAGTCAACGAATTTGGTGAGGTAGGTATCGATGGTACTTTGATTGCGGCGTCTTCATCTAACGTCGATATGATCGAGTTGCCCAATGGCTGCATTTGCTGTTCGCTTAAAAGCAGCCTCGTTGAAGCGATCCTTGAAATTAATCAAAGCCTGCATCCAGACCGATTAATTATTGAACCTTCGGGCCTGTCCGCCCCCTCCTCTATCGTCATTACCTTAAAAGATCAGGCAATAGCAGACTTTGTTGAATTGACGGCTGTTATTGGTATCATCGACGGTCCGTCCTTTTTAGAGGACTGGGATTCGGAAAACTTCGGTAGTTTCTTTCGAGATCAAGTTACCAACTCTGATTTGCTCTTAATCAATAAAACTGATCTAATGACCGATGAATTACTGCAGAGGACCATTGTCCAAGTAGCAATCCTTAATCCTGTTGCGCCAATTATTCCCACTCAATTCTGCAACGCAGAGCTTCCCGAGGTTACTGGACATCATTTTGGCGAACATCATCACTTCCGAGCTGATCTGGATTCCTTATCCCTGTCTATTTCTGAAGAGGTTTTTTATGCCGTATTATCTGACTTACCAAGGCGGCTGGAAGAGGGTTATTTGGGAAGAATAGTGAGAGCCAAAGGCATTTTACTTACCGAACAGGGTTGGATAAATTTCGATTATGTGAATGGAAGATGGAGTATGGCTCCTTATTCAGGTTTAATAGAAACAGGTAAAGCCGTATTTATTGGTAAGGCTTTGCAAAAGTCTTTATTAGCAGAGTTATTTAGTGCTGTGGACATAGGTTAAATGGTTATTGCCCTTGGAAATAGCGGCGATAGTGCAATCGCTTGAGAAAGGGGGATGCTAGTCGCTTTGGTGCAGGAACTGGAGGAAAATGAAATCTTGTCTCGTTTACGTCAAGCTGTAATTTGTTATGACACTATTGGGGTTAAGGAAATTTGCCAAGATGTTATTGACGGTCAACACGATATTTACCGCTGTATTTTTGATGGGCTAGTGGCCGGGATGGAGGAAGTCGGGAGGCTTTACGAGGTAGGGGAATATTATGTGCCGGAAATGTTATTATGTGCCGACAGTTTGTATGCCGGGCTGGAATTGTTGCGACCTCAGCTGCAGTTGCAAAAACAAAAAATCCTGTTTGAAGAAAAGGGTCAAGTTATTATTGGCGTAGTTTCTGGCGATATTCACGATATTGGCAAAAATATTGTACGGATGATGTTCGATATTGCGGGTTTCAAAGTCTGGGATTTGGGACGGGATGTTCCATTGGAACGGTTCATCAGGGAACAAGAAAAGCATCATGCCGATATTATCTGCCTTTCATCCATGATGTCCACAACAGCTGTGGAAATAAAACATGTAATCCGTAAATTGAAAGAACGTTTTCCTGATGTTAAGTTCATGGTAGGAGGTGCACCTCTGAATGGATCAATAGCGCATCGATGGGGTGCGGATGGTTTTGCATGTGATGCTGCGCACGCAGTTAATGAAGCAATAAAAATAATCGGATATATTAAGGAAATAATTTAAGGTGGAAAACGTTATATTTGTCGGGTGGCAGACCATAACGAAAGGGAAGAGTCCGAAAAAACATATATATATACCATTAAACTCGATTTTCCTACTGTTAAACCGCAAACTATATACTTAAACAGTAGTATCTGTTAGAATAAAATAAATATTCTGACAAATAGTACAGGCATTTATTTTTTACACTTTTGTTTAGTTCAGGAGAATTAAAATTACTCCATCCCTGTTCTGAGGATAATTTTATGGACTATTTTACACGAATTTTGTAAAAGAGCGGGGGAAAGCGGGGGAAAGTTTCATGTTATTTAATCACGGACTCGCCTATTTTAAGCCTTGGAATTTTTTTTGGACAGTGCAAACGATTGCGCTTGCTATTTGTATCATAGGTATATTATTCCACTTCATTTTCATTTTTAAAGGCCGCCAACGTTCGCTTAATCAAACAATCAATCCTTTGGCGATGCTTAAGAGGTTCTTCTTGGAAGTGCTTTTTCAAAGTCATTTACTACAAAGTGATAAAAAACGTTGGCTAATGCATTTTTCCATCTTTGTCGGATTTATTGGTTTGTCGTTTTTATCTTTCTTACAAATCAGCAATATCGTTTTGTTGGATCAACATTTTAACTTTGAATTATATGCCTGGAAAGGTTTTGTGGGAGATCTTTTTGGTCTATTAATGCTTGTAGGATTACTTATCGCATTTCATCGCCGTTTTGTCCAGAGGTTACCTCATCTGCGCCGCCTGGCTAATGACAAGACAGCTATCCTATTGCTTCTAAGTATAGTTATTACCGGTTTTATGCTTCGCTCTCTACCAATGGCACTAGCGCCATTAGATCAGAGCCAAAAGAGTTCTTTTTTCTCCCTAATCCTGGCAAGTTTATTTAAAGTGTTAATACCGTACATAAGTGTTTCTTTATCTTTTTGGCAAAACGTTTTGGCTGTATTATGGATTTTTCATAGTCTTTTGACTGCCGTATTTCTCATATATTTTCCTTTTAGCAAGTTTATTCATATTATCTTTACACCAATTGAACTTTTATTAAATGCGTCTGAAGAGGATCAGCGGAGGGATATATATGCATAAGAAATTACAACCTATTTTATCCGCTTTAAGTGGACGTCAAATTTTAGAGGCTGAAGCTTGTACCGGTTGTGGTGAATGTGTAAAGTTATGTCCTGTTTACGCAATTGAACCGGAAGAACGGTTAACTGCCAGAGGAAAAATTGACTTATTCAAAAATTTACTGCGTAACGAAAAACCTCCCTTGAGCTTCTTACTTGGCAACCGCAGTAACCCTAACTTTGGCATCTTTCAGGATGCACTCTGGAAATGTACAGTATGTGGGCAATGCCATTTTGTCTGCCCGGCTAGGATAGATACTCCAAACCTATGGGAAGCGCTGCGGGGAATGATGGGTGTTGGCGGATACGGCCCACCGCAGGAACAACAAGAATATCTGCAAATTATTAAAACCCACGATAATTCTTTTAATCAACCTCAAGCAATACGCCGCACTTGGCTAGAGCAAGCGTATGCTGAAGGACAAATTATGGAACCGGTGCGAAATATTCTAGAACATCCTGCGCCCGTTTTATATTTTATGGGTTGTACTGCTACCTATGACGTTACTATCCGCCAAGTAGCCTTGGATACAATAAATGTTTTACAAAAGGCTGGCATCGATTTTGCGGTTTTAGGTGAGAATGAGCTCTGTTGTAGCGGTAAGATGAAGCGAATGGGAGAGGTGCAATTTAATGAGCGTGCGAGAGCTAACATTGAGCAATTTAATGCGTTAGGTATAAAAACCTTGGTAGCCTCCTGCGCAGGTTGCTATAAAACGATCAATGAAGATTACCCAAAAATTGCTCCGCTTAATTTTGAAGTATTGCATGTCTCTGAAATGGTTCATCGACTGCTTCAACAAAAATTAATTGCTTTTCAACGTTCTTTAGAGGTAACTACCACCTATCATGATCCTTGCCATCTGGGTCGCAACTGTGGTGTTTATGAAGCTCCGCGTGAAGTGTTAAAAGCTATACCCGGTTTACAATTAGTTGAGATGGAACGTAACCGCCAAAAGGCTAAATGCTGTGGCGGCGGCGGAGGTCTGAAGCTGGTTGATCACGACCTACAGATAAAGGCATCCGCTGCGCGATTGGAAGATGCCGAAGCAATAGGAGCAGCCATGCTGACAACGCCTTGTCCAACCTGTTACCTTTCGCTCAAAAAGGGTCAGGAATTTAGTAATTCTCCTGTTGAGTTGCAGCATTTTATGAGTATTGTTCGTAAAGCACTTGATTTAATAGGCCCTGCGTAATGCTAATTTCAAATAAATATGGCCATACGCTGAATATAAATGCTAGCCTAAACCGTTTAAAACATGGTTTCCATGAACAGAAGAGAACTGGGGCTCCTCTGTAAATTGAAATAAATTCGATTTTTCCAAAAACTGTTGATTTTAGAGGAGGATATTGAAATGAGTGAAACCAAAATGACTCCCGAAGAAACTAACACTTACATGATGGAGAAAATGTTATTTGTACCTAGGATGTTTAAAGTTATTAATGAACTCAATCCGGAAGCAGGTCAAACCTTTGCTGACTTTTACAATACTCTTTGGAAAGACGGTGCTCTTTCCCGCAAGGTCAAAGAATTGATATTCATGGCCGGTGGTGTAGCTTATAAATCTCCACGCTGCATAATTCATGTTCTTCCGGCTTGTAGGGCAGGAGCAACGGTAGAAGAAGTGTTTGAGGCCGCTTCTATCGGCATGATTCTGGGTGGATTTGTTCCCGGCGGGCCTGGTATTCCATATGCATTTGAATATGCTGCTAAATGTGTAGAGTTGGCAACGAAAATAATAGCCGGAGAGGAATGGGAGTATTTGCCAAGGCCTCAGTGGGACTACGGAATCGGTTAATATGGTAAAAAGAGTAGATTGGGGTATCCCCAGTACCCCTCTTTATTTCTTATATTATTGAAGTTAGAGTACTTTGGAAAATAGCTAAAAAACAAGGCTGGAGCAAATCCAGTTGCTTGAGTATAAGTAGTCCCTATTTTGCGTATTCAGTTGCTTATGTTCTAATATTTAGGGATAGAACATTTGAATTCTTCCTTGGCTCTACGGAGCAATTCGCTTCTCAAATATTATAAATGAAGGGGTTGTTAATAATGTCCCAAGAAATTCTTGATAAATTAAAACAAGGTGTAATCGATTACGATGAGGATGCAGTTATTGCTGCGGCCAATGAAGCCTTAGCCCAAAACGTGGATGCTCATGCAGCAATATTTGATGGACTGGTGCCTGGCATGGTGGAAGTAGGCCGTTTGTACGAAGAACAAGAGTACTTTGTGCCGG
>JAJXUE010000017.1 GCA_021783135.1 Bacillota bacterium
TTTAGAACCCTCACGTGGGGACTATCGGCGGTTGGTTTTACAGGGGACTTTCAGCCTTGGCCGGATACGGTAAGGTCATGATTCCGGTGTTGCTAATATTGCTAGGGATTCAAGTCATGAATCAGAAACACCACCGTCAAATGTTCCTGCGCAATAGCATGTTACTAGTTTTGTACTTATTGTATTTGGCGTTACTTACCATGCAGCTTCCGGGCTTTTCGCTTTTGCGGCAACACGATATTATGAACCTTAGTAATCAAGGGGATGGCGGTGGTTTAATTGGCGGATTTCTCGCATATGGGCTAAGGTCCGCTTTTGGTGTACCTGGCAGTTACGTTATTATTGTTGGGCTGGGTGTTTTATGTTTGGTATTGTTAACTAAACTATCTGTTACTGAAGTGACAAAATTAACTTGGCAAAACGCCAAACGAGTTTTCGCTATTATTAGCGCTCAGTTAAAGGATTTTTTGTTTGTAGTAGTGGAAGATCAGGAAGCTTTGCCCATGCAACCACAAAAAACCAACCAGCGTAAAACCAAACGAGAAATACCCGGATCTGAACCTGAGTTGGCAGCCACTGCTTTGGCGCGGGATATTCCTTTAATTATTAATGGTAAAGAGTTTAGTGCGGAGCACGAGGAAGAGATTGGCGAGCTGCCTTACTCTGACGCTAAATCCGTAGTAGTACCGGAAGAACCTGCGGCAGTAAAAACTCCACTAACTGCCGGTCCGGGCGTGGTTACATCTACCCCGCTTACCCGACAAATTGCGCGCGAGGGCAACACGAATTATCTTATGCCTCCCATGAGTTTACTCCAGCGTTCCTTGCGAGTTAAAAATACCAGGTTGAACAAAGATATAGCTGATAATGTTAAGATATTGGAAGATACGTTGGACAGCTTTGGCGTGAAGATTAAAGTTACGCAGGTTACCCGAGGCCCTGCCATTACACGCTACGAGGCTCAGCCTGCCCCTGGGGTAAAGGTTAGCAAAATTGTCAATTTGTCCGATGATATTGCATTAAGCTTGGCTGCTCAGGATGTGCGGATCGAAGCACCAATTCCGGGTAAGGCTGCAATCGGTATTGAGGTTCCGAATAAAGATGTGGCCTTAGTACATTTCCGCGAAGTAATGGAAATGCCGCAATTTGCTGAGTCCGCCGGCAAGCTTGGCGTGGCGTTGGGTAAGGACATTACCGGAGCGGCGGTAATCGCAGATTTGAGCCGGATGCCCCACTTGTTAATTGCGGGTGCGACTGGCTCCGGTAAGTCGGTGTGCATGAACACGTTAATTTGCAGTATTTTGTTTCGTGCTAAACCGAATGAGGTCAAATTTTTGATGGTTGACCCTAAGATGGTGGAGTTGACTAACTATAACGGGATTCCACATCTGATTGCTCCAGTGGTAACTGATCCGAAAAAAGCCGCTTCTGCGCTGAAGTGGGTGGTTACGGAAATGGAAACTCGTTATGAATTATTTGCCGGGGCCGGAGTTCGCGATATTGGGCGGTATAACTTTCTCAAAGCACAGGAAAATCCGCAAGCTACAGGTCCGGCCTTGCCCCAAGTAGTGGTGCTGATTGATGAATTAGCAGACCTGATGATGGTAGCGCCGGGTGATGTCGAAGACGCAATTTGTCGTTTGGCTCAAATGGCTCGCGCCGCCGGCATTCATCTGGTTGTCGCTACGCAACGCCCGTCTGTTGATGTTATTACTGGAATCATCAAGGCCAATATTCCTTCGCGCGTGGCCTTTGCAGTTTCTTCCCAAATTGATTCACGCACTATCTTGGATATGAACGGAGCGGAAAAACTTCTCGGACGAGGGGACATGCTCTTTTATCCGATGGGTGCTGCTAAACCGGTGCGGGTGCAAGGCTGTTTCCTCTCGGACAAAGAAGTGGAGTCAATTGTTAAATTTATTCAAGCGCAAGGGAAGCCGGAATACCAAGAAATCCAGTTTAGCGGCGAACTCAGTTCTCCCCAGACCCAAGATGAAGGGGACGAGCTGTTCAAAGATGCCGCCAAACTATTCATTGATTCAGGTATGGCGTCCGTTTCTATGTTGCAGCGCAGGCTACGGGTTGGCTATACCCGCGCAGCTAGGTTGGTCGATATACTCGAACAACAAGGTGTTGTCGGCCCGTATGAAGGCAGTAAGCCGCGAGAAGTTCTCCTTACCATGGGTCAATTCGAACAGAAATTTGGGAAAAAGGAATAGTAGTAGGATAAATTGACATAAACAATTAAATAATTTTGGATACACGGCGGGAGGAATAAAAAACCTCCCGCCGAATTATTATATTTGGCAGTATAAGTAAATATAGGATAAATATGGGATGCGATAATGCGAGATATTTGTTTCCCTATGGGGGTGATACTTAGCAGGCCTGGGACATAGACTTTTTGGTGGAAGAAGATATTTGTGGGAGGGAAAAAAAGTGGTAAAAAAATTAGGCGTGTTCCTTATTATTGCGACCTTGCTGGTAAGTCTGGCCGGGTGCGGCAAAACCAGCGAACCCACGCAAGGGTCTGACACCAAGCAAACTGCTCCGAAACTAAAAATAGGAATGGCCAC
Source organism: Bacillota bacterium (assembly GCA_021783135.1). Taxonomy (GTDB): domain Bacteria; phylum Bacillota; class Desulfitobacteriia; order Desulfitobacteriales; family JAJXUE01; genus JAJXUE01. The sequence continues at coordinate 2,577 of JAJXUE010000017.1, forward strand.
GGACGTTGGCGGCATCAATGATGAATCTTTTAATGCCTCTGCCTATCGGGGACTGCTTAAGGCTAAGGATGAATTGGGTGCCGAAATAAAGGTCTTAGAATCAAAACAGGAGGCCGATTACGATACTAATTTAGCAACCCTGGTGCGTGGGGGCAATGACCTAACCTGGGGTATCGGCTTTGCGATGTCTAATGCCATCGAAAAAGCGGCCAAGGAAAATCCAGATAAGAAGTTTGGTATTGTAGACTTTGCCTACACTACCGTCCCCTCCAATGTGGTTTGTGTAACTTTTAAAGAGGAGGAAGGTTCCTTCCTCATGGGTGTTATTGCAGCCAAAATGACAAAAACGAACAAAGTCGGCTTTTTAGGCGGTGTAGAAATCGACCTGATCAAAAAGTTCGAGTATGGCTTCCGGGCCGGGGTTGCGGCAGTTAATCCTAAAATCGAGGTTCTCTCCGGCTATGCAGCATCCTTTACCGACAGTGCTAAAGGCAAAGCCATGGCCAATTCCATGTATGACCAGGGTGCGGATGTAATTTTCCACGCCTCAGGCGGCACCGGTAAAGGTCTGTTTGAAGCGGCTCAGGAAAAGAGCACCAGCGACAAGAAGGTTTGGGCGATTGGCGTAGACTCTGATCAATATAAACTTGCTCCGGAAAATACCTTAAGTTCGATGATTAAGTCGGTCGATAACGCTGTCTTTGATGTTTCCAAACGTCTAAATGATTCCGACTGGCAAGGCGGCAAAGTTGTAACCTACGGATTAAAAGAAGGTGGCGTCGATATCGCGCCCACTTCTAACAAAAATACGAGTCAAGAGGCCCTTGATGCTGTTGCTGACTATAAACAGAAAATAATTTCCGGCGAGATCACCGTACCTAGTACCAAAGACCAATTTGATAGTTATCTACTTAAGTTGCCTGCATAAGGCTGAAGTAAGAGCTGGAGCAAGCTTGATACAAAAGCCGGGCTAGTGCTGACAACAACTAGTCTGGCTTTGACCCTTTAAGGGAGGGCGCCAGGGTGGAAACGGTAATTGAAATGCGTAATATCAGTAAAATTTTTCCGCGCGTGGTGGCGAACGATAAAATCAACTTGAGCGTCAGACAAGGCGAGATACATGCCCTGTTGGGTGAAAACGGCGCCGGCAAATCGACTCTAATGAATATTCTCTATGGACTTTACCAGCCCAGCGCGGGAGAAATATACGTTAAGGGACAAAAGGTCAGTATTACCAATCCCAATGTAGCAATTGCGTTAGGTATCGGTATGGTGCATCAGCATTTTATGTTAATTCCTACGCTAACGGTTGCGGAAAACATTGTCTTAGGTAGTGAGCCGCGGCGCTATGGTTTTCTGGATATGCGAAAAGCCGTAGCTATGGTTGAAGAAATTTCTCAGCGTTACGGGCTAAAGGTCGATCCGCAGGCTAAAGTCGAAAGCATTTCGGTAGGGATGCAGCAGCGGGTAGAAATTCTTAAGGCGCTGTATCGCGGCACAGAAATTCTGATTTTAGACGAACCGACTGCTGTTTTAACCCCGCAAGAAATTCTGGAACTGTTTGATATTATGCACAATTTGAATACTGAAGGTAAGTCGATAATCTTCATTACCCATAAATTAAAGGAAATAATGGCCATCGCCGACAGGATTACCATAATTCGCCGCGGCAAGGTCATTGATACGGTTACGACCGCAAGTACGTCCCCGCGCGAGTTGGCAGCTAAAATGGTGGGGCGGGAAGTATCTTTTAAAGTCAACAAACAAGAGTACAGTCCAGGAGAAACGGTGCTACAACTAGAAAACGTCCAAGCTTTAAACAGCCGCAAACTGCCGGCTCTCAAAGGAATATCCCTCGAGGTGCGGCGGGGCGAAATCTTAGGCATTGCCGGTGTGGACGGTAATGGGCAATCAGAGCTCGTGGATGTAGTCGCAGGCTTACGTAAGGCTACCGCGGGTCACATCAAGCTTTTGCGCAAAGATATCACCAATGCATCGCCGCGCAAGGTTATTGCGGCCAGTATTTCGCACATTCCAGAGGACCGGCACCTGAGGGGACTGGTATTGGATTTTACCATTGAAGAAAATATGGTTTTAGAAACGTACTACCAGGCCGAATTTGCCAACGGCATCATTTTAAATAACAAACAAATTCAAATGCATGCCAAGCGCCTAATTCAAGAGTTTGATGTTCGGCCACCGGATCAGAAGACCTTAGCCCGCTCCTTGTCAGGCGGTAATCAGCAAAAAGTTATTATTGCCCGGGAAGTCGACCGTGATCCTAATCTGCTCATAGCCGCACAACCTACCCGCGGCTTAGATGTGGGCGCGATTGAATTTGTGCATCGCAGACTTGTGGAGCAACGTGATAAAGGCAAAGCAGTGCTCTTGGTTTCTTTAGATTTAGATGAGATTATGGATTTAAGCGATAGAATTGCTGTTATTTACGAAGGAAATATAGTTGGCATCGTCGCGGCCGAGGATGCGGATGAAGCAATGCTTGGATTTATGATGGCCGGAGCAGCCGGAAATTAATGGGAAGGGGCGCCTTGGGTGGGGAAACAAAAGATATGGGCCAAAGACCTTCTTGAAGTTGCTGGAGTTCCGGCGATCGCCATAATTTTAGGTTTAGTCGTCGGGGCTGTTGCCATGCTCTGGATGGGCTATAATCCAGTCATCGGCTATCAGAGCTTGCTGCGTGGCATTTTTGGTGATGCTTATTCCTTTGGAGAGACGATTCGTTCCATGACTCCTTTGATTTTTACCGGCTTAGCGGTGGCTTTCGCGTTTCGGACCGGGCTATTTAATATTGGCGTTGAGGGACAGTTTGTCCTTGGCATGCTGGCAGGAGCCTTAGTCGGTGCCGCTTGGCCACAATTACCCTGGTTGCTCCATGTTGGCTTGGCACTGGGAGCAGGGGCCCTGGCCGGAGCGCTGTGGGCCGCTGTGCCAGGTTTGCTCAAAGGCAGGTTTGGGGTGCACGAAGTCATTACGACTATAATGCTCAATTACGTCTCGTTAATTTTGGCCAACTACTTAATTCGCAACTTCTTCCGTGTCCAGGAACAAGAAGCCACTGCCAACATTGCTCCTAGCGCAGACTTGAGCATTGCCTTGTTGAAGCAAGCCTCAGGTGGCGCTAGAATTCACTGGGGTACTGTAGTTGCCTTGGGCTTGGTGGTACTCGTGGCCTTTATTCTGTATAAAACTACCTTAGGCTTTGAGTTTCGGGCGGTTGGCTTTAACCCGCATGCCGCGCAATATGGCGGTATTAATGTGACCAAAAGTTTGATTTTGTCCATGCTAATCAGCGGCTCGATTGCAGGCGTGGGCGGTGCGGTGGAAATATTAGGCGTTTTCGGGCGGATGGCGGTATCACCTATTTTGCCGGGGGTAGGTTTCGACGGTATTGCCGTGGCCCTCATTGGTAATAACAATCCGTTCGGAGTGTTGTTCGGTTCCTTTTTATTTGGTGCCTTAAAGACAGGCGCTATTCAAATGCAATATGTTACGCAAGTACCCTACGCCATCATTCGGGTGGTAATTGCTGCCATTGTCTTTTTCGTCGCCATCAAAGAATTGGTGCGCCGCATTCTACGGTTAAAAAGGAGGGAAGTATAATGTTGCCGATTTTAGCTACGTTGCTGGGCAATACTCTCCTTTATGCTACCCCCTTAATTTTTGCCGCTTTGGGAGGAGTTTTTTCCGAAAGGTCAGGCGTAGTCAACATTGGCTTGGAAGGTATGATGACCATTGGTGCCTTTGCGGCGGCTGTTACCGCATTAGGTACAGGCAATCCTTGGTTGGGTGTAGTGGCTGGCATGCTGTCCGGCGGGCTTTTAGCGCTATTGCACGCGGTTGCCGCAGTAACCTTCCGCGCTGATCAGGTAGTGAGCGGCGTAGCTATTAACTTCATGGCTAACGGATTTTCGATGTTCATGTTGTACAAACTTTATGGAGGCGGACAAACGCCGCATATTGCCACTAAATTGGCTAAATGGGCCATCCCGGGCTTGGCCAAAATTCCCTATCTTGGAGATGCCTTGTTTAATAACTATCCGACAGTATACTTGGCGTTTTTTACCGCCTTTTTGACCTGGGTAGTTTTATATAAGACTACGTTTGGCCTAAGGCTGCGCTCCGTGGGGGAACATCCATTGGCTGCGGATACGATGGGGATTAATGTCTATTTTATTCGCTATACGTGTGTAATCATCAGCGGTTGTCTCGCTGGGATAGGTGGAGCTGCTGTATCAATCGGCATCATCGCCGAGTTTACGGAAGTAACAATTGTGGGGCAGGGATTTATTGCGCTTGCTGCCATGATTTTTGGCAAGTGGACACCTTGGGGAGCCTTGGGAGCGTGTATGTTCTTTGGTGCAGCCAATGCGCTTGATGCTATTGGGCAAACCATTGGGTTGACGAAGTATGCGAATCCTGCGTTCTTTTCGATGCTGCCTTACTTGCTTACGATTGTTGCTTTGGCAGGCTTTATTGGGCGCGCTAATGCCCCTGCCGCGGATGGTAAGCCATATGAAAAAGGCCGTTAAGAACAGCTCAGTGGCATACGCCAAACAGGCCGCTACACTTGTTTGTAGCGGCCTGTTTGGCGTATGCTTGTAATCTAGAGTGAAATTACTTCGTAGTCAGCCATGAGCTCAATCAATTTGCCGGTAGAGGCTATTTTGCCGACCTTTAATTTTTCACCCAAGTTTAGTTCTTCGGACGCGGCACGGCAGGTTAGGATTTCTACTCCTTGCGCGGTGAGCGCTTGGAGATGTGGTATAACTGGAAATTCATCCGTGCAAAGCCTTACCGACTCGCCCAACAAAAATATGGCCTTAGGTTGCCATTCGCGTTCGCTCAATACCTTGAGTAAGCCCTGCATCATTTTGCGGCCGAGATGGCCATCTTGCTTACCGAGAAAAACATCTTGTAACACAATTATTTTTTCCATACTTCAACCCTCACTTACTTACTACTAATATGTTACAAAAAAATGACTTGCCAAACAAGAGCAATCGTAATATATTACTATTAAGTTTACTAATACGCCCCGGGGGTATAGGAGTAGAGAAAAATTACTCTAATATTATGGGGCAAGGGGGACAGTGTATATGAAAAAGGTTACAGTGTTGGGCGGGGGAATTGCAGGCATTGAGGCAGCGATTATGCTCAGGCAAAAAGGGTTCGCCGTTACATTGATTTCACCGCGGAATTATCTATATATTTACCCTATTTCTATTTGGATTCCAACTGGAGAAAAGAGTTTTGCGCAAACATCTATGCCGCTGGGACAACTCGCTAAAAAGCATCAATTTAAACTTGTTATTGACGAGGTCGTTTCAATTCGTGCCAGTGAGCAGACAGTAGAGCTCAAAGCTGGTGGCAGTTATAGTGATTTTGATTACCTGGTCTTGGCAATAGGAGCGGGTAAGTTAAAGCCTAAGGGAGCGGAAAACACGTTGTCCATCTGCGGTGAACCTGAACAATCCTTGCAAATCAAGGCCAGACTGGATGAATTGGTCCAACGCGGCAGCGGCAATATTGCGGTTGGGTTTGGCGGCAATCCCAAGGATAGTTCTGCGGTGCGCGGCGGTCCGGGTTTTGAGTTTATTTTTAATGTGCATAATATGCTGCAAAAGCGTAATATTAGGGATAAGTTTACACTTACTTTTTTTGCCCCTATGGTTAGTCCTGGGGCGAGAATGGGCGAAAAAGCTGTCCGGTCGATGGATATCATGTTTGGTAAGTTGAATATTAATACCCATTTTGGCATAAAAATAAAACAGTTCGAATCCGGCGGGGTTCGATTTGAAGATGACAGTTTGCTCGCAGCTGATTTCACGATGTTCATTGCAGCGGGTGATGGGCACAGTGTGATTAAAGCATCGGATTTGCCGCAAAATGAGGCGGGGTTCATCAAAATTGATCCCTATTGCCAAGTTGTGGGCTACGAGAATATTTATGCTGTCGGCGATTGTGCAGCACTCGAAGGGCCGGACTGGAAGGCTAAACAGGGCCATGTTGGTGAGGTCATGGCACGCAATGTAGCGGACAATCTTGCCAATAAGGAACAAGGTATACCTGAACGGAAGAGCTATATCGAACACTTAAGCATCTTATGTGTAATGGACAGTGGCAATGGGGCGGCTTATGTGCATCGAGATAATAGCATGGAGCGGATTTTAATGCTCCCTGTAGTGGGACACTGGCTCAAAAAAAGTTGGGGAACTTATTACAAGTTGTCGAAAATGGGGCGTATCCCCAGACTGCCCAATATGTAAGTAAGAGTTAATTTGCAAGGAGTAAATACGAAAAATCTTCAGATTATAGAGGGAGGATAATAGAAAAAATGCAGGATATATTATATCAAGTCACTACAGACAAATCTTTTGACGCTGCGGTGGCTGCAGTCGAAGCCCAAACGCAAGCAATTGGCTTTAGAGTTATGCATATCCACGATGTTCAGGCTACTTTGGCAGAAAAGGGTTTCGTACGAGAGCCCATAAAAATACTAGAAATATGCAATTCCAAGTATGCAGATATGGCGCTAAAAATCGATGTTACTGTCAGCTTATTAATGCCATGCCGTATCAACGTGTATGTGGAGAATGGTGTAACTACGATTTGTGCAATAAGACCTAAAGTGCAGGTTGCCATGTATCAAGAACCAAAGTTAGATCAATTCGCGGCTGAGATTGACGCAGCTGTGCAGAAAGTAGTCGAAGCAAGTATATAAGTAATGTGAATAAGCAATGTAAATCGAGCCACCCATACAACAACAGGCCATTAGCTGCAAAGTCAGCTAATGGCCTGTTGTTGTGTTGACGCGCTTGAATACAATCTTCTTATTGGCTGATCGCGAGCATGCGTTGTAAGGCAATTACGGCGTCGACAGCTGTGCTCTCTGCCACGCTGATTTGGTTAATAACTTTGCCTTGCACCAGATTTTCCAAGGTCCACAGCAGATGGGGGCGATCAATCCGGTTCATGGTCACACACAAGCACATGGTCGGATTGAGGCTGAGAATGGTTTTGTCGGGGTTAAGCTGTGCCAGACGGTTGACTAAGTTCAACTCTGTACCGATGGCCCACTCGCTGCCAGGAGGGGCTTGGGAAATCATCCGGATAATATATTCCGTCGAACCATTGAGGTCAGCCAGTTGCACCACTTCGCGGCTGCATTCCGGGTGCACAATGACCTTGATGCCCGGATGGGTAAGACGTGTCTGCGCAATATGTTCCGGCGTAAACCTTTGGTGCACAGAACAATACCCGTGCCACAGCATAAGACGGGGAGGAACGTCCGGCAGCTCGCGGTCAGGTAACTCGGGATCCCAGAGCAGCATTTCGGCCTGAGCGACACCCAAGTCAGTGCCGGTATTGCGCCCGAGGTGCTCATCGGGCAAGAATAAAATGATTTTGTCCTCTTGCCAAGCCCACTCAAATACCTTGCGGGCGTTCGAGGAAGTGCAGGTAAGTCCGCCATGGCGCCCGCAAAAAGCTTTAATTTCGGCAGAGGAATTGACATAAGTTACCGGGACAATGTCCTTGGCATAATTGGTCGACAAAATTTCCCAGCACTCTTCGACTTGTGCTATATCAGCCATATCTGCCATGGAGCAGCCGGCCTGCAAATCGGGTAAGATAACTTGCTGCGCATCACTTGTGAGGATGTCAGCAGTTTCGGCCATAAAGTGAACGCCACAAAATATGATATATTTTGCCGCCTGCTCTTGCGCCGCCAATTGGGAGAGTTTGAGTGAATCACCGGTATAGTCGGCGTAACAGATTACGTCGTCGCGCTGGTAGTGGTGCCCTAAAATAACCAACTGATTGCCAAGGGACTTACGGGCTGTCGTAATACGCTTGTCCATTTCAGCCGGGTCAAGTTCAAGATATTCTGTCGGTAAAAGTTGTTGCATCTCCATCCCCAAATCCCGCACTTAAATGTATTTGCTTGATTCTTTGATGTTGAGGCTGATATCCAAAGCTTTGACGGAATGAGTTAACCAACCGAGCGAAATGAGATCAACCCCGGTCGCTGCCACCTCGGACAGCGCATCCAGGGTCAACCCGCCTGAGGCCTCGGTCAGGACTTTGCCGTGGGTTAGTTGGACAGCCTCACGCATCAGGGCAGGAGACATGTTGTCCAACATAATAATGTCAGCACCTGTCTGAAACGCCTCCTTAACTTGCGCTAGGGTTTCTGTCTCAACCTCAATTTTAACAGTATGGCCTGATCGCTTGCGAACCAATTGTACGGCGGCAGTTATCCCGCCTGCTGCCGCAATGTGGTTGTCTTTAATTAGAACGGCATCGAACAAACCCAGGCGATGGTTGTATCCCCCGCCTACCCTGACAGCGTATTTCTCCAGTAAACGCAGTCCCGGCGTCGTTTTACGGGTATCCACAATGCGGCAGTTGTAAGCCTTGATTTGTTCGACTGACTTGCGGGTGGCAGTGGCTACCCCACACAGGTGTTGTAAAAAGTTAAGAGCAACTCGTTCCGCGCTCAACAGGCTGGCAGTATGTCCACTAATTTTGGCGATGACCTGTCCAGGTGCGAGGCTATCGCCATCTTGTAGCGTTGCTTCGCACTGAACTGAAGGGTCCAAGCGGCGAAATGCGGTAAATGCGACCTCCAAACCTGCCAATACGCCGTGCTCTTTAGCCAAAAGTTCAGCGCTCGAGGTGTGGTGCGGGTCTACAGTTGCTTCAGTTGTAAGGTCGTGAAAGCCAATATCTTCTTGCAGAGCAGCTTGCACAATGTCGTTGAAGAGGAAAGAGTTCATGCAGAATACCTCCCGGGGCTTAAGTGTTGATTTTGCCAAGCTCGGTTTGGCTGCGGGTAGTCAAGCCGGTAGTGACTACCGCGGCTTTCACAGCGGGCCAAAGCAGTCTGGGTAATCATTTTGGCTAGGGTAAGCATCGACTTCAATTGGATTTCTTCCGCTTGAATTTGGCATGCCAACAGTGTTAACTCTTGCAGGGCAGTTTCCAAACCGTTAGCATCACGCAATATGCCGACATAATTCCACATTATACTGTGGAGCTGTGTTAAACGTGGATCATCGTTGCCAAGGGGCCTAAGATGAGGTAGAGACGTTGTAAAAAAGTTGGGCTCAGGCAGGGTTTGGGGCAGTTGTGGCAGTTGGCTCAAAGCCTGTCCAACTCGTTTGCCAAACACTAACCCTTCGAGAAGAGAGTTGCTGGCCAGTCGATTAGCTCCGTGCACGCCGGTATTGGCGACTTCACCACATGCCAGTAGAGCGGGCACGTTGGTCTTGCCGTAGCTGTCCGTTTTGATGCCGCCGATAGTAAAGTGGGCAGCAGGTGTCACGGGAATCCAGTCACGGCTGGGCTGAAGACCATGGCGCTGAAGTTTAGCAAAGATATTAGGGAAACGGCTGCTAAAGCTTGCCCCCAGCGAAGTAGCATCCAAATAGACTCGCTTGCCGTTTTGTTGTTGTGCCAGAATGGCTCGGCTGACAACATCACGTGGGGCCAAATCTGCCATTGGGTGATATTGCGGCATAAAGCGGGTTCCTACATCATCTACGAGCACTGCACCCTCACCGCGGACTGCTTCGGAGATCAGAAAAAGTGGGCTATCGGTCAAATCAAGCGCAGTAGGGTGAAATTGCATAAATTCCAAGTCCGTTAGTAAAGCCCCGGCTTGCCAAGCCAGAACGAGACCATCCCCGGTGCTAAAGGGAGAGTTGGTGGTGCGCCCATAAAGCTGTCCGCATCCTCCTGTGGCTAACACCACACCGCGAGCAGCAAAGTAAGTTGCTTCGCCGCTACAATCTGCTATGGCGCCGTAACAACGACCGTTAACAGTCACAAGTTCTAAAGCGTTGGTAGAAGGTAACAGTGAAATGGAACCATTAGCTTGCGCTTGCCGGTAGAGTGATTGCCAGATTTCATTACCGGTATCGTCGCCATGGTGTACTACACGGGCCAGACTGTGAGCCCCTTCCCGTCCAAGCGCCAATTCACCTGAAGCGGCCAAATCGAAGCGAGTACCCCAGTCCAGCAGACTATCGATTACGGCGGGAGCTTCGCCGGTGAGGATTTCTACGGTTTCAGGACGACATATTCCCGCACCTGCCGCTAAAGTATCGGATTTGTGCAACTCGGGAGAATCGGTTTTGCCTATTGCAGCGGCGATCCCGCCTTGGGCCAAAGTACTGTTGCATATGTCGAGGCGGTCCTTGGCAATGAGCGTAACCTTGCCGAATTGGGCGGCTCCAAGGGCGCTGGATAATCCTGCCACACCGCTGCCTATGATCAAAAAATCTGTCTTTATCACACGCATATAAGACATCTCGCCTTCTCATTTGTTAACTTCAGTTTTACCAGAGTATAATAAATGTGTCAAGACACCTGTATTGACATTGTGTGCGGTAAGTTTTACAATCATTCATAAACTGGCGCCAGAGATAGGAGAAGTGGTTATTTGTGCTTTATTTGGATTATGCCGCTACGACGCCGGTTCGACCGGAAGTACAACAAGAAATGGCGAACTATTTTGCGGCTCAGTTTGCTAATCCGCATAGTCCACATGATGCCGGATTGGCAGCTAAAGCAGAGGTAGAAGGCGCCAGACGAAGGATTGCCACAGTTTTGGGCATTTGGCCCAGGCAGATTGTCTTTACTTCGGGTGGAACGGAAGCTAACAATCTTGCTGTTTTCGGTCTGGCGAGGGCCGCCCGTAAGAACGGCAAACGCGTTCTCACAACAGCTATTGAACATAAATCTGTGCTTTCTCCGATTGAGGCCTTAACCAGGGAAGGATTTAATGCGGACTTGTTGCCAGTAGACAGCTATGGTACGGTCGATTTGGCAGGGATAGACAATAAACTTACCGCGGACACGCTGCTCATAGCTCTAGCGCATGCGAACAATGAGATCGGCACGATTCAACCTATTAGCAAAATAGCCGGTCTTATCAGGGACAAAAGTAGGGGTAAAAAGATTTATTTGCACTGTGATGCAGTGCAAAGTTTCGGTAAAATCCCGGTGCAGTTTGCGGCGCTAGGTGTAGATACGCTAACCATTAGCGGACATAAAATATACGGACCCAAAGGGATTGGGGTATTAATTATTGCCCCGGGAGTCAGGCTCGAACCGCTGATGTTTGGCGGGGACCAAGAAAGAGGCCTGCGTCCTGGCACCTTAAATGTTCCCGCGGTAATGGGCTTGGCCAAGGCGGTAGAGTTGGCAGCTGCGGAGCTAGACCGGGAGAGCAGTAGACAGAATGTATTGTGCAAACTCGCGTTGCGTGAATTGTTGCAGCTTGAAGGAGTTTATCTTAACGGTCATCCTGACAACCGCTTACCCAACAATATCAACCTTGGTATCAAGGGAATTGAAGGTCAAGTTTTAGTTGCGGAAATGGCTGCTCGAGGCATCGCGGTGAGTGCCGGGTCAGCGTGCTCAAGTGGGTCGGTTGAACCGTCGCATGTACTGCTTGGCATCGGACAAAGTCGGGAACAGGCGTACGAATGCCTGCGGATAACAATTGGCCGAGATACCAGTCGAAGTGATATGGAGCAGTTTATTGCTGCGTTTGCAACAGTCAAACAAAATCTTGCCGGACGCTTTCTAACATAGCTGGCGTTTGGTTATGTAATAGGTGGGGGTGATGAAACTGCGGCGAGATGGACAGCTTGGAGAGGCCAGACGGGCTCATTTGTTGAATCTGTTAAAGGATAGTCAATTGCCAGTCAAGGCTGCCGATTTAGCTAAAAATACCGGTGTCAGCAGACAAGTCATTGTACAGGATATCGCCTTATTACGGGCTAGGCGCGAACCGCTAATGGCTACGCCCCAAGGCTATTTATACCTGCCGGCCCAGGTGCAAATCGAGGGGGTACGTACGATAATATTTAGTTGTCATACCTATGCCGATACGGAAACAGAATTAAACATCATGGTTGACCATGGAGTCACAGTTATCGATGTGGGAATCGAGCATTCGGTGTATGCTCGGAATATTCGCCCCCTAGGACTAAAAAATCGCATGGATGTTAAGACGTTCCTCCAGCAAATGGCTGCTTCAGACGCCTCGTTATTAAGCTCGCTCACCGGTGGTCTGCATTTTCACACCTTAGAGGCTTCTCGACAGGAAATTATTGAACAGGCACGGCAGGAACTTGCTAGTCGAGGCTTCATTGCGGAGTGACCGGGACAGTTTATCTGCCCGGTTTTTTTGTGCCCACAGACAAGGCTTTTCTTACAGCGGAAAGCTTGTTACAATAATTATAGTTAAGCTAGTACCGCTAATTGGTTTTAGTACATATTTTAAGAAAACAAGTAAGAAAATAAGGTGAGTTAATGGTAGAATTTAGCTTTTTATATATATAATGAAGGAATCACTGCAGCCCTGTCGAATACGAAAATGAGATGGAGAACTCTTAATGATTCAAGAAATTGATGTCGATGGATTGGTTAAATTGACCAATCCCGTGTTTGTTGATGTTCGCTCGGAAAGCGAGTTTGCCGAAGCAACGATTCCCGGGGCAGTCAACTTGCCCATTTTTGCCGATGCAGAAAGGGCACAGGTTGGAACCGCATACCGTCAGGTAAGTCCCCTAGCTGCGAAGGACTTGGGTTTAGCTATTGTAGCGCCTAAGCTACCCCGACTGGTCAAGCAGTGTCGTGAATTGGGGACAAAGGGAGAATTAGTAATTTTTTGTTGGCGCGGTGGCATGCGTAGTCGCGCTGTTGCCAGCATAATTGATTTGATGGGCATCAAGGTTTATCGTTTGCAGGGTGGCTACAAGGCATACCGCCGTTCAATAGTGACTTACTGGGAACAGCCTGAGCTGCCATTTGATGTAGTTGTGCTGCGCGGCAATACAGGCACTGGCAAGACCCAGTTGATTCAGGCTTTGCGTGAGCATGGTCTGCCGGCTGTCGATCTGGAGAACCTAGCCAATAATCGTGGTTCGGTATTTGGTGCGGTTGGTTTGGGCGCAGCGCCGAGTCAAAAACAATTTGAAGCGTGTCTGCGGGAAGAAATTCGTGCCTTTGGGCCTGTCAAATATGTTGTGGTGGAGTGTGAGAGTAAACGTATTGGCAGGGTAGTGTTGCCGGAGGTGCTACATAAAGGGATGCAATCCGGTAAACAGCTACTTGTGTATGACAGTGTGCCTAACCGAGTAAGGCGATTGGTGAAGGAATATACTGCTTTTTTGACCTCTGATCCTGAACTTGAGGCGGCCCTGTCCCGCTTGGATAAAAGATTGGGTTATGCCAAAACGGACGAGCTTAAAACCAAGTTGTCAAACGGGGAATATGCCGAGTTTACACGGATCTTACTGCAGGAGTACTATGATCCTTTGTATGGTTATCCTAACCAGCCGGATGCAGCTTATAGCTTGTCGGTCGCGATGGAACAACCTGCACAAGCACTAGAAATAATTGAAGATTTTTTGGGCAGTTTGGAGGAAGGCAATGGAGCAATTCTATCTTGAGTATGACATCCATTTCAATCGGCCCGGTATCATGGGTTCCATAACTACCTTGCTTGGCATGCTGAACATCAATATTAAGCAGGTTGCTAGTATTGGCGAAAATCGACGCGGATTTTTAATTGAATGCAGTAATCCGTTGAAGCTTGACGCTTTAGCGCGCACCTTAGCGCAAGTTGAGTATGTTAGTGTGCCTAAGCTGCGTGAGCCGACCCTGCTAGACATGATTGCCTTAAAACACGGCAAGCGCTTAGAGGTGGTGAGCACTGAACCGCCAACCTACTGCTTTGTGCGCGAGGAGTTGGGTCTTTTAATCGACTTTTTGGGTGATATGTTAAAAGAGGGTGGTAGCAAACTAATCGGCATTCGCGGCATGCCAAGAGTTGGAAAAAGTGAAGCTTCCATTGCGGCTTGTGTATATGCCAATAAAAAATGGACGTTAATTTCTTCCACGATTATTAGGCAGACGATTCGGACGCAACTATCGGACGAAGAACAAACAGACAGTACGGTGTTTCTCATTGATGCTATAACCAGTACATCGCGGGGAACACCCGCGCATCTTGAATTGCTTGATCAAATTATACATGGACCCGGCGCCAAAATTGTTGAACATCCGGACGTTCTAATGCGTGATGGCGGTTATTCGCCTACTTTATTTGATTTAATTATTGAGCTCAGGCAACAACCTGATGAAGAAATTAAACTGCAGGAGATTGCCTCAAGTTTTTCCTCATTCGATTTGAGTTAGTCCTTAGGAGGTAATGTATGGCTGCAATCGGAGAGATCCTGCGGGAGGCCCGCCAAAGTAAAGGTCTGAGTTTGTCAGAACTAGAGGAAATAACCAAAATTCGCACACATTATTTAAAGGCCTTGGAGGACGAGAACTTTGACGAGTTGCCGGGCAAGACTTATGTCAAAGGATTTTTAGGTACTTATGCCCGAGCGTTAGGACTTGATCCTAAAGCCATTTTGACTAGTTTCAATGTAGGAGAACCTCAAGAAAAAGTACTTGATAAACCTGAGGCGCCGCTGAGGCCAAGGTCTAGGTCTAGGAGAGTTGTGCCGCGTTGGTTGACCATAAGCGTTTTGTGCATACTGGCGGTAATTACCTTGTTTGGCGTTAATTCAATTGGAACTAAACACCCGGCCCAGTCGGTTAGTCCTCCTGCGCAACCTAAAACGGCTGCGAATAAACCTCTAAATCGCCAACTTGCGACCAAACCACCGACCAAGCAATCTGTACCGCCACAATCTAAGCCTGCGACGCCGGCCCAAGGCACCGCGCAAAATGTTGCGCCGTCTGTAGGCTCCAATCCAGCTCAGTTGTCCTTGGTCATCAAGTTTACGGCGGATTGCTGGCTGCTGTATAAGACCGACAACCAACAAGCGGTTCAAGGCTCTTTTACGTCTGGTACAACCAAGGTAATCACAGCGCAAAACAACATCACCTTTGTCACAGTGGGCAGTGCCGGCGCAATGCAACTTACGTTAAATGGCACTCCACTCCGCTCGCTTGGTGGCTTGGGCAAGGTAGTGAACAACATCGTGTTTACCAGAAGTGATATTGGGCAATAGCTATAGAGAACAAGAAAGAGGTTGATTTATTGTGGCAAAGGACTCTTCCTTTGATATTGTATCCGAAGTCGATATGCCGGAAGTAATTAATGCTCTGCATATGGCGGAAAAGGAAATCGAGCAGCGTTTTGACTTTAAGGGGAGTAAAAGCGAGCTTCGTTTGGAAAAGGACAAGATAATTTTAATCTCCGATGACGACTTCAAATTGAGCAATGTTGTGGACATCCTCGAAAGTAAGCTGGTTAAGCGTGGTATATCACTAAAAAATATTACATACGGTAAAATTGAACCGGCAGCCCAAGATACTGTTCGACAGGAAGCCACAATTGTTCAGGGTCTTGATCAAGATAAATCTAAAAAGATAATTAAATTGATTAAAGACAGCAAAATCAAGGTCAATGTTTCAATCCAAGGTGACCAAGTAAGGGTAAGTGGTAAAGATAAGGACGATCTGCAGAAGGTAATCGCCTTGATGCGACAACAGGATTTTGACTTTGAGCTTCAATTTATAAATTATCGTTAAAAAAGCAAAAGGTCCCAAGGGGATCTTTTTTGCACCTCAGGAAAGTGCTGGTAATAAGATGACTGTTCGCGATTTTTTACCGATTTGTCGAGAGGATATGGACAAGCGCGGTTGGACAAGCTTAGATTTCATTGTTGTTACAGGGGATGCCTATGTCGATCATCCTAGTTTTGGTGCGGCAATAATTAGCCGCATCTTGGAAAAGGAAGGGTACAAAGTTGGGATAATAGCCCAACCAAATTGGCGTAACGGGCAAGATTTTCGCCGATTGGGCAAGCCGCGCTTAGCCTGGTTAGTAACGTCAGGCAATATCGACTCCATGGTCAATCATTATACTGCAGCCAAAAAGCCGCGCTCCAAAGACGCCTATTCCCCGGGAGGGAAGGCGGGGCTGAGACCGGATCGGGCAGTAGTGGTGTATGCCAATCGCTGTCGTGAGGCTTATAAAGGTGTGCCGGTGATTATGGGGGGGATAGAGGCTAGTTTGCGACGCTTTGCGCACTATGACTATTGGGCGGATAAGGTGCGGCGTTCGGTCTTGATTGACGGTAAGGGTGATTTATTGGTCTACGGAATGGGTGAACTAGCCATCAAACAAATCGCCCAGGCTCTGGCGCAAGATCAATTGAGTTATACCTTGCCACAAATTCGCGGCGTGGTTTATACGACCTCCAGTGCGGAAAATATTGCTGATGCCAAGATACTCCCCAGCTATGAAGATGTGGCAGTTAATAAACGCAGCTATGCAGAGGCGTTTATGGAACAATATAAGAATCAGGACCCGATCAGGGGTAAAACCTTGGTTCAAGCGCATGCTGCAGCCTACATCGTGCAAAATCCGCCTGCCAGACCGCTGAACCAGAGTGAATTAGATGCGGTGTACGCTTTACCTTATATGGGCACTTATCACCCCAGTTATGAAGCTGCCGGTGGCGTACCGGCTATTCAAGAGGTTGAATTTAGTCTGGTAAGCAGCCGAGGATGCTATGGGGGATGTTCTTTTTGTGCTTTGACCTTTCATCAAGGGCGTATTATTCAGAGTCGAAGTAAGGACTCAATTATCAATGAAGCGAGGCAATTGGTGTGGAGACCGGGGTTTAAGGGTTATATCCACGACGTTGGTGGTCCCACAGCTAACTTTCGTCAGCCGGCGTGCGGACATCAACATACGCGGGGCGCTTGTTCGCACCGACAGTGCTTATTTCCCGAGCCATGTCCGGAGCTAGTGGTGGAGCACACGGATTATCTTAACCTGCTGCGGGATTTGCGCAAAATTCCCGGGGTAAAAAAAGTATTTGTCCGCTCCGGTATCCGGTATGACTATGTGATGGCCGATTCGTCGGGTGAATTCTTACGTGAACTTTGTGAGCATCATGTAAGTGGTCAATTGAAAGTGGCCCCGGAGCATATTTCACCGCAGGTCCTAGCCAAAATGGGCAAACCGGGACGGCGGGTGTATGATAAATTTGTCCGTAAGTATGAAGATATTTGTCTTGACCTCGGGAAAAAGCAGTACCTAGTGCCCTATTTTATGTCTAGTCATCCGGGCAGCGGGCTCAATGAAGCCATAGAACTAGCGGAGTATATTCGCGATATCGGGTACAACCCGGAGCAGGTGCAAGATTTTATTCCCACACCGGGGACTCTGTCCACGTGCATGTATTATACTGGTCTGGACCCACGCAGTATGGAAAAGGTTTATGTGCCTAAGGATTACCATGAAAAGGCCATGCAACGAGCTTTGTTGCAATATCGTAATCCGAAGAACTATGCCTTGGTACTCGAAGCTTTGCACAAAGCGAGTCGGGAAGATTTAGTCGGCTTTGGACCAAAGTGCCTGATTCGGCCACGCACTCGTGCAACTGTACAGGGAAATGGCGCTTTGGTACGTAAGTCAACGGTAACAACCGAAAAACCGAATAAAGTCGATAAAAATACCCGTAATAGGCCTAAGCCGGCTGAAAAAAAAGGGAACATTAATCACCAGCGGGACAAAAATATACCGGAAAAGCGACAGAGCCGCGCTCCGCATTAAGTCAATTTATTTTTGACACTAGAAAATGCCTGTATTATACTAAGTTAAGATATGGTAAAGAAGCTTGTTTGGACATATAGTGGAGAAGGTGCTTATTTTTGGCAACAAAAGTTGCTGTGGTTAGTTTAGGTTGTGCAAAAAATTTAGTAGACAGCGAAGTTATGTTAGGCACCCTGGCACGTTCCGGTTTTTTGGTAGTAGAGGAACCGTCTCAGGCCGAGGTTATAGTGGTTAACACGTGCGGTTTTATTGCAGCAGCCAAGGAAGAATCAATCAACACAATTTTAGAATTAGCCCAGTTTAAAGCCCAGGGTAATTGCCGGGTGCTTATTGCGGCCGGTTGCCTGGCGCAGAAGTACCGGGCAGAACTTTCAGCTGATGTACCGGAACTCGATGCTATAATCGGCACGGGGGAAGTAGCACACATTGCTGAGGTTGCCCGGCAAGCTTTGGGTGGGAATAGGGTTGAACAAGTGGGAATACCCAGTTATTTGTATGACCATACTTCGCCTAGGCTACGGATAACACCTAAGTACAGTGCTTATGTCAAGGTGGCTGAGGGATGTGACAACTGTTGTTCCTATTGTGTAATTCCGCAAATGCGCGGGGCCTTTCGCAGCAGGTCAATGGAGTCAATTGTAACTGAGGTCAAGGAATTGGCGCTGAGCGGCGTGAAGGAAATAATGTTGATCGCGCAGGATACCACACGCTATGGTCAGGACAGATACAGCGAGTACAAGTTGCCGGAACTGATTCGCCAGCTAGCCCCGATTGACGGTATTGAGTGGATTAGGTTACTTTACTGTTACCCTAGTCATTTCACGCAGGAATTAATTGATACAATGGCTTCAGAGCCTAAGGTATGTAAATATCTTGATTTGCCCCTGCAACACGCCGACAATCAAGTGCTAAAGGAAATGTATCGCCGGGGAAACATCGACGAGATTGAAGCGCTCATCGGTAAGTTGCGTGTTGCGATGCCGGACATGGCCCTGCGTACGACTTTCATTGTCGGTTTTCCTGGGGAGACGGAAGCTCAATTTTCTAATTTGCTAAACTTTGTCCGACGCATACGCTTTGACCGGGTTGGAGTATTCACTTATTCGCAAGAAGAAGGAACGCCGGCCGGAGAAAGGCTTGACCAGCTCGACCAGACAGTCAAAGAAGCACGGCAGGACCGACTGATGAGTTTACAGACGGAGATAGCGGCGCAACTTAATTCTACCTGGCTGGGAAAAACAGTCCAAGTATTGATCGAAGCAGAAACCGGTGACCCTGACCGACCTTACGTCGGCCGTACCGAACGTGATGCTCCGGAAATTGATGGTCAGGTTTATGTCAGCGGCTCTGGCTTAAAGGTTGGCGATATGGTGCAGGTATATATTTCGGAAACTGAGACTTATGATTTGATGGGAGAGGCGGCCCAATGAATCTACCGAATAAATTAACCCTGGCTAGAATTATTTTAATCCCCGTGTTTATGGTATTTTTATTGCTCAAATTACCTAAAACACAGGAAGTCTTTCTCAATATTGCGGCGGCCATTTTCCTTATTGCCTCGGTTACGGATGGTTTGGATGGGTACATAGCCAGAAAACGTAAGCAAGTTACTCGCTTAGGCCAGTTCATGGACCCGCTGGCGGACAAACTTTTGGTATCGGCGGCCCTGATTTCCTTGGTTGAACTACAGCAAGTGCGAGCTTGGATAGCGTGGGCTATTATTGGCCGTGAATTTGCGGTGACAGGGTTGAGGGCGATTGCAGCGGCCGAGGGGGTAGTGATTTCGGCCAGTAAGCTGGGCAAGGTTAAAACTATTACGCAGATTGTCGCGATCAGCGCGTATCTGTTGCGTGATTGGCCCCTGAGTCTAATTGGCATAAAAATTAGCCCTTGGTTTATTTATGTCGCGTTAATTTTTACGGTTATTTCGGGGCTGGATTATATAATAAAGTCACGAAAGTTATTAAAATCAGCTAAATAAGTTTTGGTTAATTACAATAAATACCCATTTCGCGATGGGTATTTATTTTTTATCCAGTTATTTACTAATCAAATAAATCAGTCCGCATGCTATAATAATTTTTGAGCTTATGTTTGGAATTTTATCAGGATTTTTCTGAGAATATTATGCTGGTTTTGCATATAGAAAGGGGTGGGATGTGTGGACCTCAAACTGAAAAAGGTCGGAGTAGTTGTGCTTGTCACGGCAATAACCTTAGGTGCACTAGTCGGAATACAGTTTGCATGGAAAAAATACATGTTGGATGCACCCGTAACAAGCAAAATCAGCAACATCAGCGGGGTTAGCAGTGTTAAAATAGGTACAGATAGCACTGATTCCGGTGTTATTAAAGTTACTCTAAAAAGTGTTCCCGATCTTAAGGTTACCTGTTCTCAATTGCTGAAGGCGGCTGATTCAGGCAAAATACTGCTCATCGATCACCGGTCGCCGCAACTGCAGTCAGTTTTGGAACAGATGAGGTTTAATGTGGAAGAAGCCTTAGTAAAAGGTGATTTTGTTGAGATGAAGGCAGCGATTGATAAAATTGCTCAAACCGATAAGTTAACAAATTACCACATTTACATGGACGATGAATACATCTACCTCCAGTTTGGTCAAGGCCAAAACTATCTTTATCAAGTTTTTGCTCGTCAATCTGATAAAGCGCAACTATTTACCGAGGGTTAAACCCTTGTCGAAAAAGGTGGTGAACTGATGCTTAAGGAAATCTTTGCCGGTGTTGGGCTGGCGGTCTTCGTTTTCCTGACCCTCCTAGGCTACAATGTTTTTCCCGTCGTGGTCCTAATGGCGTTACTGGTAACGATTTTTTTGCTGGTTAATCGAAATGGGGTTGGCCTGGGCGGAAATGCGAAGAAATTGGAGTACACGGCAGATGCAGACTTTACTTTTGACATGATTGGCGGACAAAACTCGGCGATTCAAGAACTGCAAGAAGCCTTGAAGTTTGTTTTGGAGCGGGAAAAAATCAAAGTGTTGGGTATCAGACCCATCAAAGGTATATTACTCACCGGTCCGCCCGGAACAGGCAAGACCTTGCTAGCCAAGGCAGCTGCTAATTTTACGGATTCTGTGTTTATTGCCGTTTCCGGCAGTGAGTTTATCCAAATGTATGCTGGAGTTGGGGCAGAACGGGTAAGAAGTCTGTTCAAAAATGCTCGTGACAAGGCCCAAAAGGGTAAGAAGTCGAGCGCCATCATATTTATCGATGAAATTGATATTCTTGGCGGCAAGCGGGGTACGAATGTCAGTCACCATGAATACGACCAGACGCTCAACCAACTGTTGGTGGAGATGGACGGACTTAAGAGTGACAGCGCAACCCAAATTTTGGTCCTGGGAGCTACCAATCGGATGGAAGCGCTCGATGAGGCCTTGTTGCGTCCCGGTCGGTTTGATAGGATGGTTAAAGTTGACCTACCGGACAAAGAGGGGCGCTTGGCCATTCTTAAGATTCATACCCGCAATAAACCACTGGCGGAAGATGCCGATTTGGCGAGGATTGCGCATGAGACTTTCGGTTTTTCCGGCGCTCATTTAGAGAGTTTAGCCAATGAGGCCGCAATTTTTGCACTGCGTGAAAAAGAACCTGCAATAAACCAAAAACACCTTAAGGAAGCGATTGACAAGGTAATTATGGGTGAAAAGTCTGATCGTAAGCCCAGTCCTGCGGATTTAAACCGGGTAGCTGTACACGAAGCCGGGCATGCCTTGATTAGTGAACTGCTCAATCCGAATTCTGTTTCTACTGTTACGATTCGCCCGAGGGGTAATGCTTTGGGTTATGTGCGACATAACCCGGAGGATGAAAGTTATCTGCAGACACAAAAAGCCTTGGAAAACCAAATCAAAATTGCTTTAGCCGGAGCCTTGGCCGAAGAACTGGTGCTAGGCGATCGCAGCACGGGTGCTACCGGAGATTATGCGCAGACGATGAATTTAGTCAAGCACATGATTGCAGCCGGAATGTCGGGTTTGGGTGTGGTTGAACTGGAGCAATTGCCGCAGGAAAGAGTGCATGAAGCCTCTAGCATAATTCTCAAGGATCTCGAACAACAGACCAGACGCCTTTTAGAGGAGAATTTAGTGTTATTTAAAGAGATCGTTGATATCTTGGCAGACAAAGAATATATAACTGGTGAAAAACTCAGAGAATGTTTGGCGGGACTGAAAGCTGCAAGCTAATTGCAGCTTTATTTTTTTGAGGTAAAATAGAGGGTAAAATATAGTAAGGTTAAAATTTAGCTTGCAGGGTTAAAATTGTAAACATGGGGCTCTAATAATTAGGCTCGGCCAGTTTTGTCAAGGGATTGGGATTGCAGCGGATAACGGAAGGTGGTACAATAGCGTGAAAGCCGAATTGATTTCTACCGGAACAGAACTCCTGTTGGGACAAACTTTGAATACAAACGCCTATTACTTATCGCAAAAACTCACAACATTAGGCATTAATGTTTATTATCATACTACTGTGGGCGATAATCCGGAACGACTGGAGACTGCGCTTGAGCAGGCCCTGCAAAGGTCGGATTTGGTGATTACCACAGGTGGCTTGGGACCGACATTGGATGATTTAACCAAAGACACGGTTTGCAAAGTAATGGGATTGGAACGGGAATTACATGAAGAAAGCCTGATATGGGTGCAAGGCTTTTTTGCTAAATTGGGAAGGGATATGCCGGAGAATAATCTCCGCCAAGCGTATTTTCCTCAAGGCAGCCGCATTATTCCTAATCGCCTGGGCACGGCCCCTGGCGCAATCGTGGAAAAGGGAGAGAAGATAGTGATTATCTTACCGGGACCTCCTTTTGAAATGCAACCCATGTTTGAAGAAACAGTTGAATCCTTCTTGCAGGAAAAAGTGCAGGTGACACCGGAAACCACCCTGCATAAAGTGTATCGCGTATTCGGCATGGCAGAATCTGCGGTAGAGGAAGCTTTGGGCGAAGTGTTGACGACACCGGAAGGGGTCAGCATTGCACTTCTTGCCAAACAAGCCGAAATTCATGTCCGCGTAGCGGCGCATGCCCAAACAGCCCTTGCGGCAGAACAGCTACTGGCCGGTTTGACTCCGAAAATTGAATCCAAGTTGGGGGATGCAATTTTTGGGATAGACGCGGAAGACATGGCGAGCAGTGTAGGAAAGCTTTTGCGGGCAACCAAACTAAGTCTGGTTACAGCTGAGTCCTGTACCGGGGGTCTTATTGGCGGGGCTGTTACGGCTGTTGCGGGAAGTTCGGACTACTATCACGGTGGCTATGTTACGTACACAAATGGTTTGAAGAAAAGACTTCTCGGGGTTGAACGGGCGACTTTAACAAAATGGGGCGCAGTCAGCGCCGAAACAGCCCGTGAAATGGCGAGCGGGGCTAGGTTGCGCACCGGAGCGGATATTGCTGTTGCCGTAACCGGCATAGCAGGTCCTGATGGAGGTAGCCCGGAAAAACCTGTTGGGTTGGTATTTGTCGGCTTAGCAACGCCGGACGACGTTTTGGCGTACAGGTATAACTTTTTTGGTGATCGCCAGGCAATTCGTGCTTTAACTGTTAACGGGGCTCTAAATAGAGTCCGGCTTTACTTGCTGGATAAAGCAAGGGAAGCGAATTAGAAAGGGGATTTATAAACTTACATGATGTCCGAAACAAAAAGTTTTTTTGGTGAGTTAAAACTCAGCCGCGAGGTCTTTAAAGCTGTATCAGATATGGGATTTGAAGAACCATCGCCAATTCAAGCTCAGGTTATTCCAGTCATTCTGGACGAAAAGGATGTTTTAGGCCAGGCTCAAACCGGAACCGGTAAAACAGCCGCATTTGGTATACCTATTGTTGAAATGATTAACCCTCGTCTGCATCAGGTGCAGGCAATTATTCTTGCTCCGACTAGGGAGCTGGCAATCCAGGTTGCAGAGGAACTGGCAAAAATCGGCAAGCATCGCCATATCAAGACTGTACCAATCTATGGCGGACAACCGATTGACAGGCAAATTCGCGCTTTAAGATTTGGTGTGCACATTGTAATCGGCACCCCAGGACGGGTTTTAGACCATCTTAAACGAGGCACAATGCGCCTAGAACAAGTTAAATTTGTCGTTTTGGATGAAGCGGATGAAATGCTGGACATGGGATTTATCGATGACATCGAGACCATCTTAAAGTCGACGCCGGAAGAAAGACAAACCTTGTTATTCTCGGCTACAATGCCGATGGAAATCAAAAAGTTGGCCAGTAAATTTATGCATTCGCCTGTAACGGTTTCGGTTAGCCGTGACGAACTCACGGTGCCGCAAATTGATCAGGTATTTTATGAAGCCAAGGAAAAGAGCAAGGTTGATGCCTTGAGCAGAATTATCGATATGGAGGACATCCGCCAGGCGATTATTTTCTGTCGAACCAAACGCGGGGTAGATGAGCTGGTGGCTGCTTTAGAAAGCCGTGGGTATTTTGCGAATGGCTTACACGGCGATTTAAGCCAAACTCAGCGCGATCGCGTCATGAAGCGCTTTCGCGAGGGTAAGGCCGAGCTTTTGGTTGCCACCGATGTTGCCGCGCGTCGTCTGGATATCGAAAACGTGACTCATGTCATTAATTACGATATTCCTCAAGATCCGGAATCTTACGTGCACCGCATTGGGCGTACTGGACGTGCGGGTAAACGCGGTCAGGCTGTGACCATTATCGTGCCCAGGGAATATCGTCAGTTACGCTTGATTGAAAAATTGGTTAAAACTAACATTAGACGCGAAAACTTGCCCACCCAGGCTGATTTAGCAGAGCGTCAATTGGAAACGCTGCGCGGACACTTAGTTAATATGATTGAAGACGGCAAACTGATTGCGTACAGCAACTTAGTTGCCGAGTTGATGGAAGAATACGATTCCGTGGAAGTTGCAGCCGCCGCTTTGAAGTATGCCATCGAAGGGGTAGGTAACAAAGAGGCTGAACTTGAGGAAGAAGAGGAGATGAGCTTTGGTAATACTGGGGCCAGAGCAGGTATGGTTCGTCTGTTTATGAACATCGGGCGCGCTAACCAAATTCAACCTCAAGACGTAATTCGCGCAATTGCCGACGGCGCCGGGATTCCCGGCAATGTCATTGGGATGATCAATATTTATGATAAGTTTACCTTCGTGGAGGTGCCGGAAGACGTGGCCGCTAGAGTCATGTATTCAATGCACCATAACCTGATTAAAGGTAAAAAGATCAGCGTAGAACCTGCTAAAGCACGCAACTAACTGATAAATGAGGCGCCGCTTCGCGTAAATCGTGAAGTGGCGCTTTTTTCGTTTCATCCACGCAGTGTTAAATTGACATCCGGCAATCTGCCTTGCATAGACTATAGCAAGCCCGCGCAACAGCGGGTAGTGAACAAGCATTGGCTCGCCGAGCTAAACATGGTTGCTGTCGCGTGTTGTTACGCGAAATCGGCGTAAGCTGCAGGAGGGAAAAATGTGCAGATATATGTAGTGAAGCCCGGTGACAATCTATCAGCTATTGCGCAACGTTTTGGGATTACCCCTAATGAGCTGGTAAAGGTAAACCGCATACCAAATCCGAATAACCTGGTGGAAGGTCAGACCATTGTTATTCCCAGCGTGCACGCCCCATATACCATTAAACCCGGCGATACGATGTGGTTGCTGGCCAAACGTAATAAGCTTAAACCACAAGACCTATTGGATGCTAATCCAGGAGTGAACCCAAATAAATTACGCGTAGGTCAAAGTATTAATTTGACTGTAAGCAGACCGCCAGCCCGAACTATTGAAGTTAATGCCTATATTGATCCGCTCGCTGTGGGAGGACATACGCTTCCGCCAATCCAGGCGGCCGGAGCAAACCTTACTTATTTGTCCCTTTTTAGTTATCGCGTCACGCCTGCGGGAGAAATAATTGGACCGGACGACAGCGAAATAGTGAGCACGGCGAGAAGTTTTGGTGAGGCTCCGGTGCTTGTTGTAACTAACTTTGACGGAACTAATTTTAGTCCCCAGTTGGCGCACGCTGTGATGAGTGAAGCTCAAGTTAAGGAAAGATTGATCCAAAATATACTTAATCACCTACGGGCACGCAACTATCAAGGAGTTAACGTTGATTTTGAGCGGGTGAGACCGGAAGACCGCGAACTGCTTAACGGCTTTATGGCGGATGTGGCAGCACGCATGCGCCAGGCAGGGTATCCTTTTTCCACCGCCCTGGCGCCCAAAACCAGTGATTGGCAAACGGGTGAATGGTATGGTGCGCATGATTATCGAGCACATGGACAGATAGCTGATTACGTTATTATAATGACGTACGAATGGGGCTGGTCAGGGGGTCCGCCGTATGCCGTCGCTCCGATTGTCAATGTCCGTCAGGTCTTAGATTATGCTGTCACTGTAATTCCACGTAAAAAAATTATGATGGGCGTGCCTTTGTATGGTTACGATTGGACCTTGCCCTATGTAGCAGGGGGGCCATGGGCGAGAACTATCAGCCCACAGCAGGCCATTGAAATAGCTGCAGCACATGGGGTGGCAATCCGCTATGATACAAAGCTGCAATCGCCTTGGTTTAATTACCGCGACAGCAACGGCAGGGAGCACACAGTTTGGTTTGAGGATGCACGCAGCATTAACGCTAAATTTAATTTAGTGAACGAGTATGGGCTGCGTGGTGTAAGCTATTGGGCATTGGGCCATGACTTCCCGCAAAATTGGCTGGTTCTTGCGGGAAGGTTCAAGATCAAAAAATATTAGTCGCGGGCAGTGGGCAGCAAGAATGACGATTGTAAGCTGCTTCATTATGCCATTGAAGGACGCTTTACCTGCAAGTAGCGCGGTGAGCGTCTTTTATGTTTGTGGCCGAGAAAGTGCTTTGCCTAGCCACAGTTCTCCTTTATAATTAAGAGGAGCGTGAAAGTTTTCAATTGACAAATGTTGGTTGGAACACTATAATCATATTAAAGGCGAACAAATGTTTTGTTTGGGGAGGAAATATTATGGTGGGCACTGACAAAGTGAAGGCCCTTGATATGGCTTTAGCACAGATTGAAAAGCAATTTGGTAAAGGTTCAATTATGAAGCTGGGAGAAGCTTCGGCTAAAATGACAGTAGAAGTCATTCCTACCGGTTCTTTAGCTCTCGACATTGCTCTAGGAGTGGGCGGAGTACCCAGAGGCAGGGTTGTTGAAATATTCGGCCCGGAGTCTTCCGGAAAAACCACGGTATCTCTACATATTATTGCGGAAGCACAAAAGAACGGGGGCAATGCAGCATTCATCGACGCTGAGCATGCCCTTGATCCGATATACGCTCGGGCGCTTGGGGTAGACATCGATAATCTTTTAGTATCCCAACCGGACACCGGTGAGCAAGCTTTGGAAATTTGTGAAGCATTGGTGCGTAGCGGTGCTGTGGATGTAGTGGTTATTGACAGCGTAGCTGCCTTGGTACCAAGAGCCGAAATTGAAGGTGAAATGGGCGATTCGCACGTAGGACTGCATGCGCGTCTAATGTCCCAAGCGTTGCGCAAACTCACGGGAGCAATCAGCAAGTCACACACTACCGCGATTTTTATTAATCAGATTCGTGAAAAGGTCGGAGTTATGTTTGGTAACCCAGAAACTACAACAGGTGGGCGGGCACTTAAATTTTACGCCTCTGTGCGACTGGATGTGCGTAAAGTGGAAACGCTTAAACAAGGCCAGGATATGGTGGGTAACCGCACTCGAGTCAAGGTAGTTAAGAATAAGATTGCACCGCCGTTTAAACAAGCTGAATTTGATATAATGTATGGTGAGGGAATATCACGCGAGGGAAGTATCGTTGATGTCGGAACGGAATTGGACATTATGAATAAATCGGGTGCTTGGTATTCCTATAATGGAGAACGGCTAGGCCAGGGTCGGGAAAATGTTAAGGACTACTTAAAGCAAAATCCCAACATTGCTCTGGAAATCGAACAAAGGATTCGCCAAAGCCTGAAACTAGAAACAGTAAAATCTGTCAATGTTGACGACGATATGAATTAGACTATGAATTAAACTAAAGTGCGCGACAAACCGGATGGTTGGTGATGAACATTTCTAATTATGACAAGGCTATGGATTGCGCTTTGCGTATCCTGGCCTTTAAGATGCGAACCGAAAAGGAATTGGTTACCCGCCTAGCTAAAAAAGGGTATGAGCCGGAGATTACTTTAGAGGTAGTTGAACGCCTTAAAGACATGGGATATATTAATGATAGTGCTTATGCTGAAGCATTTGTGCGAAGTAAAGTACGGAGAACGGGCAGTCTAGGTCTGCGTTATGAGCTTACTGATAAAGGTGTGGATAAGGATTTAGTCCGGACCGTAGTCGAAGTGAATTATCCGCCGGATCAGGAATTGGCGGCAGCATTAGAATTGGCGGAAAAAATATGGCGCCAATGCTCAGAGTGTGTACCGCGTAATTGGCAAAACCTTGCACCACAAGAACTTTACTATAAAAAGATTACAAAAACTGCAAGAAAATTGTTATCTCGAGGCTTTTCTTCCACTATTGTACACACTGTTATGCAAAAAGTTGCCCCCGAATGTACGGAAATCGTGATAAGTTAACTGCAATCTTGACAGAATTTGCAAATTACATTAAAATAGGAGCGAGAAGCTAGTCTAGGATTACTAATCCACAGATGCGGGTTTCTTATATATAGATTTTCAACTGGCTCCATTTTACCTCATTCCCCAGTGGGGATAAGGTTTTAAATATTTGGGGAACGCCTTTGGACGAATAATATATAAGAATAGTTTGGGTCTACTGAGACCTGAGTTTTACTATATCCCGCTACAGACAGTTGTGGTTAGTTTAATGAGAGAGATCGGCTTTGCCGGTCTTTTTTGCGCTATGCTGGAAAGGACCAATGCATGCCTTATTAGCTTCTGCTGATTTCAAACAAAATTATAACGAGTAAAAAAACTACGAGGAGGTGAAAAAATGGATGGTACTGTCATTTTAGTAGTTATACTTACCTTGGTGGGCTTAGCCATCGGCGTTACAGTTGGTTATATTGTGCGTAAAGGAACTTCAGAAAAAACCATTGGCAGCGCTGAAGAAGAAGCAAAGCGGATTGTCGACTCGGCCCAAAAAGATGCAGAGTCCAAAAAACGCGAGGCTGTGGTGGCAGCCAAGGAAGAGGTAATGCAACTTCGCAACGACGTTGAGAAGGAGACACGCGAACGTCGTTCGGAACTGCAGCGGCTTGAGAGACGTTTAGTCCAAAAAGAGGAATCTCTTGACCGCAAGGTGGAGACTTTAGAACGCAAAGAGGAAGGTCTGCACCGCAAAGAATCAGATGTTGATAAAATGCGTGACGATCTCCAGGCACTTATTGCTAAACAACAGACGGAACTAGAGAGATTATCGGGGCTGACTTCAGAAGAAGCCAGGCAGCTTTTGCTTTCCAATATCGAGGACGAAATTAAGCACGAAGCTGCAATAATGATTAAAGAAATTGAAACGCAAGCCAAGGAAGAAGCCGATAAAAGGGCGAAGAATATTATCTCCCAAGCTATTCAGCGTTGTGCGGCAGATCATGTGGCTGAAACCACTGTTTCAGTTGTAGCTTTGCCAAGTGACGAAATGAAGGGGAGAATCATTGGTCGAGAAGGACGCAATATTCGAACCTTGGAAACTTTGACCGGCATAGATTTGATTATTGACGATACCCCGGAAGCAGTTATTCTCTCGGGCTTTGATCCTATCCGGCGCGAGGTGGCTAGGGTTGCGTTGGAAAAACTGATTCTCGATGGTCGCATTCATCCCGCACGGATCGAAGAAATGGTGGAGAAGGCTCAAAAAGAAGTAGATCAAAAAATCCGTGAAGAAGGGGAACAAGCCACTTTCGAAACGGGAGTACACGGTCTGCATCCGGAAATCGTACGTTTATTGGGTCGTTTGAAGTTTAGAACAAGTTATGGCCAGAATGTCTTAAAGCATTCCATCGAAGTATCCCACTTAGCCGGCTTGATGGCGGCCGAACTGGGAGCAGACGTTCAGCTCGCTAAGCGCGCCGGTCTCTTGCATGACTTGGGTAAAGCCGTCGACCATGATACGGAAGGAACCCACGTGCAACTCGGTGCTGATGTGGCACGTAAATATAAGGAATCGCCGGAAGTTGTGCATGCTATTGCTGCGCACCACGGTGACGAAGAACCTACTACCATAGAAGCTGTCTTAGTAGCTGCAGGTGATGCTGTGTCCGCAGCACGACCGGGCGCTAGGCGTGAAACACTTGAATCCTACATTAAGCGGTTGAAGAAACTTGAGGAAATTGCGGATACCTTTGAAGGGGTTGAAAAGGCGTTTGCCATTCAAGCTGGACGGGAAATCAGAATTATGGTTAAACCGGATAAGATTGATGACTCCATGTCCGCCAAAGTTGCCCGTGAAATTTCTAAGCGTATTGAGGATGAACTTGAATATCCCGGACAAATTAAAGTAGTAGTGATTCGTGAAACACGAGCAGTTGATTATGCTAAGTAATTAGTAAACGACCGATAAGGTCGTTTTTTTTTGCCCAACACCGTTTGGAGGCAAAAAGAAGGATAATCTCTTCGAACTATCGAATAAAGCAGAGTATTTTATCGTTCCCCTAAAGGTGGTGCAGCATGAGCTTTAAGTATAAGTCAGGGGGCCAAGTATCCGACAGTGTGGGTCTATTGGTTTCCATTCTTGTCCGATATCCTGAAGTAGGTACCGTTAACGTAGAGCAAGATGATCAAATTTTGCGCTTAACATTCTTTTTGTTTAAAGGTATTAACAGCATAGAGGATCATCGAGAGACAATAATCGACTCTTTGCAGCTGTTTAACCAGTTCGAAGGTCGTGTTTGCCGTGTATGCGACCTAAGCCTCCACCTGGAAGAAGGACTTATCAGCATTGAGGTAAAGCGCGATATTGAAACCTTTACCCAAAATGAACTTAACCTGATAGTGGACTTACTGAGTCAATTCTTCCCGGACTCGCTAGTGGCAGACCCTTCCGAGGATATGCCGGAGGAGGAACTATTAATGCAGGAAGAAATGATCCGTCATATGCTCGATAATATCAGGAGCAAACGCTTGGATAAGAATGTAGTTGCGTTGCGTGAGGACGGTCGGGTTCTGGTGTTCAATAAGTAGTTGCTAAGCATAAAGCTGAACTTAACCGGCAAAATTATAGAAACACCCCTGGCGCGGGCCAGGGGTGTTAGCATAGGAAGAAGGATGCTGAGATGAACCTGCTATTTATAGGTGATGTAGTTGGCAAACCAGGGCGTACAGCCTTGCAACGCCTATTAAAGGATATTCAGACAGAGTACGCGGTAGATTTTACAATCTGTAACTGTGAAAATGCGGCGGGAGGCAACGGTATAACCAAAGAAGTTGCGGATGAATTGTATGGTTATGGCATCAACTGTCTTACCAGTGGCAACCATATTTGGGATCAAAGACAAGTATTTGAGTTTATCGAACACGATGCGAGGCTGGTGCGTCCGGCGAACTATCCTATCGGTACTCCCGGCAAAGGATTTGCCGTGCTAAAAGGCCCAGGAGGAGTCCCGATTGCCATTGCCAACTTCTCAGGTCGAATTTTTATGCCGCCAATTGATGATCCATTCCTTGCCGCTAACAAAATTGTTACTCAGCTGAGCAGTTCGGCAAAAATAATATTTGTTGACTTCCATGCGGAGGCAACTTCGGAAAAAATAGCGCTGGGTTGGTTTTTGGATGGTCGAGTTTCTGCTGTATGTGGCACGCATACGCATGTCCAGACGGCGGATGAAAGGGTTCTGCCGGCAGGTACCGCGTATATTAGCGATGTCGGCATGACCGGACCCAAGGATTCGGTTTTAGGGGTAAAAAAGGAGGTAATCATTAAGAAATTTCTCACCGGTTTGCCAGCGCGGTTTGAAACTGCCGGTCCCCCGTTGCAGCTAAATGCAGTTTTACTTACAGTGGATGCTACAACCGGTAAAGCTGAAGCAATTACCAGAATCCAAAAATTTATCGCATAAGTCGGCAGGAGAAAATAAACACCATCACGAAATAAACGAAATAGTTAGAAAATTTTGCAATCTGTCCATTTCCCAGACCTATTAACTCATATCACTCGCACCAGGGATACAACTTACTTAGAATATGCAATAGTTAGAAGGAATGTATGAAAGAACTAATTTAGTAAAACGGGAGGTTGCACGTGTGGAAGTTTTAAAGGTATCAGCAAAATCAAGCCCTAATTCAGTTGCAGGTGCACTAGCAGGGGTTCTACGCGAGAGAGGTGTTGCTGAAATGCAAGCCATTGGCGCAGGGGCTCTCAATCAGGCAGTCAAGGCTGTGGCCATAGCGCGCGGCTTTGTTGCTCCCAGCGGTGTTGACCTAATATGTATCCCCGCTTTTACGGACATTCAAATTGATGGGGAAGAACGTACCGCTATTAAGTTAATCGTTGAGCCGAGAAATAAATAAGCGGATTCTTGCTGGCACCTGTTTACACAGTAGACAGGTGTTTTCTGTGGGCAAATTTGCGGTTTTATCTGCCAAGATGAGGCAGGTATATGCTACGTTGGATTTGATAAATATTAAAGAGGAGTATTGCGGGAGGGGTGAACATTGTGCCAAACTATAAGAGTCAAGCGCTTGCTTTGCATCTTTCACATCCGATAATTGATGCACACTGCGACAGTATCACGGCTTATGTCGCGGGGGAGCGTGATCTAGCCAAGTTGAGTGAGGACGGACACTTGGATCTACCCAGGCTACGCTTGGGAAAGGTACGTGTACAATTCCTAGCGAGCTTTGTTGCCCCCAGTTATCAGCAGACCCAAGCTTTGATACGCTGTCTTGAACTGCTGGACGGTTGTATGCGACTTATTACCGCAAATCCAGCTGAGCTATTACTGTTCACAACAAGCGACGACATTCGGACAGCGATTACCAGCGATAAAGTTGCCGTTTTGCTTAGTGTCGAGGGAGGGGAAGCCCTAGCAGGTCAGTTATATGTGCTGCGTACACTCTACAGACTTGGCGTTCGATCCCTAACCTTAACTTGGAACAATGCTAATGAATTAGCTGGCGGTGCCTATAAACCTGGCCCTTTGACAGCCTTTGGGCATTCAGTTGTGCAGGAAATGAATACGCTTGGCATGCTAATCGACGTTTCCCATTTGTCTGAGCTCGCGTTTTGGGATGTAGTCAAGGCATCAAGTCAACCTATAATTGCGTCTCACTCCTGTTGTCGCGCATTACATGACCATCCCCGTAATCTAAGTGATGATCAGATTAAAGCATTGGCTGCAGGTGGCGGCGTAATAGGCATTAACTTTTTTGCCGATTTCTTAACCGGTAAGGAAGCTAGCTTAGCGGATGTGGTACGCCACATCGAGCATGTGTGTAATTTGGTTGGTCCTAAGCACGTGGGCATTGGGTCTGATTATGACGGGTGTGCATCTGTGCCTGAAGGCTTAGATGATGTTACCCATCTGCCTGCTTTATCAGAGGCGCTGTTGGCGCGAGGTTTTTCAACTGAGGACGCAGCCGGGATAATGGGGGGGAATTTCTTGCGGGTTATGCAGGAGGTACTAGGATAATAGGCGATAAATTGATGTTAAAAGGAGACTACAACAAATGCCGGCAGATTTACATACGCATACTACAGCATCTGACGGAACAAGCCCACCGGCGGAACTTGTGTATTTGGCTCAAAAGATGGGCCTGGAAGCCTTAGGTATAACCGACCATGACACTGTTGCAGGCATCCCTGCGGCACAAAGTGCCGCTGCAAAGTGCGGCATCCTGCTAGTTCCCGGAGTAGAATTAAACACTGATGATAATGGCGTAGAGGTACATATCCTAGGTTATTATCCGGATTTACACGCGCCTAGTTTGTTGACCGCCTTAAGTGCACTGCGTCAAGCCCGCACGGCACGGGTGAAGTATATTCTGGACAAACTTGCTGCTATAGGCTTGCCACTGGAGGAAACGAGGGTCTTTGCCATTGCCGGTTCCGGATCTGTAGGTCGACCACATATTGCACAAGCAATGCAGGAGAAAGGCTACGTGGCCGATATTAAAGATGCTTTTAATCGCTATATCGGTGTGGGTCAACCGGCTTACGTAGACAGGTACAAGTTGACCCCGCAAGAGGGAATCGAAATTATCCGCCAGGCGAAGGGGATAGCGGTATTGGCCCATCCAGGCTTGATTGGACGAGACGAATTGTTGCCGAAATTTATTAAAGCAGGCCTGCAGGGTATCGAGGTTTACCATTCCAGTCATAGTGCTGCCATGGAAGCAAAGTACGCCAACTTAGCCCTTGAACTAAATTTAGCAATTACGGGCGGGTCAGATTATCATGGCGGGGGACGTAAAGCAGGCGTGGAGTTGGGTCAACCGTCGGTTAGCATAGCGACAGTATATTCACTTATGCAGTTTAAAGAGGAGATAGGGTAATGAACAAAGTTTTTGCCGAGCCTGCCCAGCGATTAAATGGTCTGGGTTCTGCAATTTTTGCGGAAATGGACAAGCTGCGGCGTGAAGTAGAGTCTGAAGGGAAAGAAGTTATTAACCTGGGTATTGGCAGTCCTGATCGTGCCCCTGGTGCCCACGTGCGTGAGACGCTGGCAAGCGCGTGTGCAATTGAAACTGATTATGGTTATACCATGACACATGGAATTGATGCCTTACGTACTGCAATTGCCAACTGGTATCAGCAAAGGTTCCATGTCAAAATTGATGTTGAGACAGAAGTTTTGTCACTCATGGGTTCTCAGGATGGACTAGCTCACATTTATACTGCGTTTATTAATCCCGGCGACATCGCCTTAATACCTGACCCCGGATATCCCATCTATACCGCAGGGTTAATTTTAGCGGGTGGACAAAAATACGCTATGCCCCTGCTAGCAGAAAATAATTTTCTGCCTGATTTGAGCCAAATTCCGGCTGCCATCGCCGCCAAGGCAAAGCTGATGTTTATAAATTACCCTAACAATCCAGTTGCGGCTACCGCTGACTTAACGTTTTTTCAAGCAGTAGCGGATTTTGCCAACACCTATGGGATTATGGTTTGTCACGACAATGCGTATTCCGAGTTGGCATATGACGGTTATCGCCCGCCGAGCTTCCTCCAAGCCAAAGGGGCCAAAGATATCGGGATAGAATTCCATTCTATCTCTAAAACATATAATTTAGCCGGTTGCCGCTTGGGATTCGCGGTAGGTAATCGAAAAATTTTAGCCGGGTTGGCAATGCTCAAATCCAACTTGGATTACGGTATTTTTAAGCCAGTTCAGTTAGCGGCCATTGCAGCATTGTCAGGTTCGCAAGAGGTAGTACGGCAAAACGCGTCCGCATATCAGGCTAGGCGGGATGTTTTGGTTGACGGTTTAGCCGAATGGGGTTGGCATGTACCAAAACCCAGAGGTTCGATGTTTGTTTGGGCTCCTTTACCCAAGGGGATAATTTCATCGCGGCAATTTGCCCTAGATTTATTACGTCAAACCGGGGTTGTGGTCATTCCAGGAGTAGCATTTGGCACCCAGGGAGAAGGTTACGTGCGGATCGCGCTTGTACGCGAACCGGAAATATTGCGGGTTGCGGTAGCTCGTATTGGCGAGTTTTTGCGACACTGCCTCTAAGTCGCATAAAGTACAAAGATATTTAACAATTATCCCCTGTAAAAACCTACCATTATCCGTTAGACTAATATAGTATAGGATAACTGGAAAATGGGGGTTGCCCGATGTATGAGTTTGAGGAAAGACGCAGCAGTTTAAGGCGCGGGTTAGCAAATATCCTTTATACCTTGATGGGCTCAATCGTTGGCGGGGTTATTGTCTTTGGCCTGCTTGCGCATGGCAGTTTAGTTGCAAGTAACCAGGAATTCACGGCGCGCCCACTGAGTCAAGCAGCCGTGCCGATAGTACCGTCGAGGACCACGTTTGACACGATTGTTTCACCTGTAGTCGGGATGGCCGCGGCAGTGAGTCCAGCCGTCGTTGGAATAATCAGTAAGGGTGGCGGTACAGATAGTCATCCCTGGGCTGCTGTTGGTGGCGGCAGCGGTTCAGGCGTAGTCTTCGATCAAACCGGCTACATCGTAACCAACAATCATGTGGTCGACGGGGCCCAGGAAGTGGAAGTTGATTTGGCCGACGGACGCATGTTTGCGGCCAAGGTAATCGGTACAGATCCGCGTACCGACTTGGCAGTGCTTAAAATTGCTGCTGCCAATTTACCTGCGGCGAATTTTGGTGACTCTGACAAGTTACAGGTAGGTGAACTGGTAGCTGCCATCGGTAATCCATTAGGTGAACAATACTACGGTTCAGTAACAGCAGGCATTGTCAGCGCGACACGACGTACTGTGAGTGTAGGAGACTCGCAGTATATCGACTTGCTTCAAACTGACGCAGCGATTAATCCGGGCAACAGCGGAGGCGCCCTGGTGAATTCCCGTGGTGAAGTAATCGGCATTAACAGCGTTAAAATAAGCGGCGATAAGGTTGAGGGTATGGGGTTTGCCATTCCCAGCAATACCGTAATCCAAGTAACGCGGGACTTAGTGCAAAACGGTAAGGTCACACGGCCTTGGCTAGGTGTTGTCCTCCAAAGCGACGTAACTAGCATGACCGCGCCACCCCCGGGACCACGTATGGAGTGGTAATCAGCATTGCGGATAACGGACCGGCTCAGAAGGCAGGAATGCTTAGTGGGGATACTGTGATTGGGGCTAACGGTGAAAAAATCAGCGCTTTTTCCGATCTGCAACGCGCGGTGTTTAGGCTCAAAGTGGGCGACCGTATGGATATAAGCGTGGTGCGCGGCGGCAAGCAACAAACGCTTACAGTGACATTAGGTGAAATGCCAAACCCCTAGTTCATGACTAAGACCTTTGCTCTTGGCATATACTATAGAAGATTAGCCAAGAGGGGTTGGTAGTATGGACAATGGGCCGGAATCCCAGCAACTGCACCGGCGAATTACCGAACTAGAGGAGAAGGTGGAACATCTTCGCGTCAGCCGGCGTGTCCTAATGAATTTATTAGAAAAAGTTGAACGCGAAAAAGGTGGGTTAGTCACCCGCCTAGAGCTGGAAAATAAGAAACTACAGATGAATAATAGCCGGTTTGCCAAAAACCTGCTGTCCAAGAATCGGCAAATCATTGAACTTAAAGCTAAAATGAACGAAAGAGTATAAAAATGGTTGGGTTACATATAACCCAACCATTTTTATATGCAATAAGGTTGATCGAGAGTGGAGAGACCTGCTCGGTGGCCGGGTCTAAATGGAAAATGGGCAATCAGCGCTGTGCATCCGCCTGCCTGAGTAGAGTTAGCTCTAGGCCTGCACTGTCGGAGTGATGCGTGTCAACTAACCGGATTAGTTCGGGTGATGCGCCGATTAGTCTGCAACGATCGGCCCCGATCGCCGGATGGTTAAGCGACACGTTGTATGGAGTGTCGGGCCTCTCGGCCAAGCGCGGCATACAAGCGGGCCAGAAAGCTTGCAGCAAAACTATCCAGATACGATGGTGTAATTTAATGTCACCGGCCCGTTTGCCAACATCGTGGAGCAGGGCTGCCTTGAGCAGAAGTTCCCTGTTAACACCAAGGGTTGTAGCGTGGGACAATTGGTCGCATAGGAGGGCGACATCAGCACAATGACGTTGGTCAATCTTATCCATACTAAAGAATAAGGTCTGTTCTGCTTCATTCAACTGGGCAGCAATAATAGTATGATGTTTAACTCCGAGGTGTGGGTTTAAAGCCGTGAAAAATTGTCTTAGCCTGTGTAGCATGGTTTTACTCCCAGTAATGAGTTATGATTTGCGGACAATCGGTTATAACTCCGTCTACGCCCATTGCTCCTAATTTTAGCACTCTGCCCGGATCATTGACAACCCAGGGATAGACCTTATAGCCCCAACTGTGCGCCTGCCAAACAAAATTTGAGGAGACCAATCGTTGGGGAGGATGCAAGGAGAAGGCATGGATAAGCCCAGCCATTGGCCACACCTTACCTTCCAAGTGATGCATCAAAATGCCCAATTTTAGTTTGGGTTCGAGGCGATGCATGAGCGTCAAACTCTCCCAGTTAAAAGATGAAACAATGGTGCGATGTAGGGCATGGAATTTTTGCACCACGTTTAACACCTTGGCTTCGATACCCGGATAATGGGTGACATCAGTTTTAATTTCAACGTTGATACCAATATGTTTGGGTAAGGCTGCATAAACCTCTTCCAGGGTGGGAATCTTGCTGCCACGAAATTCAGGTTTGAACCAAACGCCAGCGTCTAGTGTCTTAAGTTGCGCTAGGGTGTGGGCACCCACCGGACCGCGACCGGATGTTGTCCGATTTAAAGTTTCATCATGAATTACTATCAGCTGCATATCCTTACTCATATGTACATCGAGCTCAATCATTTGCACGTTTAGTTTTTGTGCAACGTCGAACGAGGGTAGGGTGTTTTCAGGGGCGAGGGAAGCAGCTCCCCGGTGACCAATAACAATCAGCTCGCTCATGGCAAAACCCCATCTTCAGTGGTCTATTATATACATTATGTAAGTTAGAGCCGAAAAAATCCATCATTTTCGTATCAAACAACAAACCAGAAGACTGAGCCGGGCTCAATCTTCTGGTTTGTTGTTATTATAGCTTTGTGGTTTGTGCTCAAAGCCATAAATTGCCTGTGCTGAAAAGACGGGTTCTGTACAGTAAGCAGCAGCAAAATTTTGGGGTGACAGCGTATCCTCTGCAACAGGTAAGTCCTCTTCGGGGTTACATATATATGACTGGTAGCCGTTCGGGTGAGGGGAAAGCGGATGAATCGGCCCTAAATTACGTAACATATAACACCTCCCTGCAATCTTTTGGCAGTTTATTTTATGGCAAAATGGGTTAGATCATACGTACCCAAAGCAGTGTACTGTTTCCTTGTTATGTTCTATAGTTAGTGGTATAATGACAAAATATAATTTCGCATATTATTTGCATAAAGGAGAGGTGTTTCAATCAAATGGACAAGTTTTCCCGGGAAGGTTTAACCTTTGATGATGTGCTATTAGTACCGGCCAAGTCGGATATTCTACCGAAGGATGTAGATACCAGTACTAATCTGACTAAAAAAATTAAACTAAACATCCCATTGTTGAGTGCCGGCATGGACACTGTAACTGATTCCAATCTAGCGATTGCGATTGCCCGCGAGGGAGGGATCGGGATTATCCACAAAAACATGTCGATTGCAGCACAAGCGATGGAAGTAGATAAAGTAAAACGCTCCGAACATGGTGTAATTACGGATCCTATTTTCCTCCACCGGGAGAATCAGATTACGAAAGCGTTGGAGTTGATGGAACGCTATCGTATTTCTGGAGTACCCATTGTCAATCATGAGCACGTACTAGTGGGCATCTTGACCAATCGGGACTTGCGTTTTGAGAAAGATTTCAGCCGTCCGATCGGAGATGTGATGACGCAAGAAAACTTGATTACCGCTCCAATTGGTACGACACTGGAGCATGCCAAGGAAATATTGCAGCAACATAAGGTTGAAAAGCTCCCAATTGTGGATGATAATGGTCGCCTTTCCGGCCTAATCACGATCAAGGATATCGAAAAGGCGCGCCAGTTTCCCAATTCAGCCAAGGACGAACGCGGCAGGTTGCGGGCCGGAGCGGCGGTAGGTGTCACCGCTGATACTATGGAGCGTGTTGCGCCTTTAGTAAAATCAGGCGTGGATGTTGTCGTAGTGGATACTGCCCATGGTCATAGCTTCGGTGTAATCGCAACAGTTAAGGAGATTAAGACGGCATATCCTGACCTACAATTGATTGCCGGCAATGTAGCCACAGCCGAGGCCACCCGTGATTTAATTGAGGCGGGCGTAGACGCGGTCAAAGTAGGGATTGGTCCGGGGTCAATTTGTACGACCCGTGTAGTTGCCGGCATTGGGGTTCCCCAAATAACAGCAATTTTTGAATGCTCTCAAGAGGCTGACAAATACGGCGTGCCAATAATTGCCGATGGTGGTGTCAAATTTTCCGGAGATATTACCAAGGCTATTGCCGCCGGTGCCCACACCGTTATGATCGGCAGTTTATTTGCCGGTACAGAAGAAAGCCCCGGCGATATTGAAATTTATCAAGGACGCAGCTATAAGGTCTATCGTGGCATGGGATCAATTGGCGCGATGAAACAGGGTAGTCGGGATCGTTATTTTCAGGAAAAAGAGCAGAAGTTAGTGCCGGAAGGCATTGAGGGACGTGTACCCTTTAAAGGACCATTATCTGAGACTATCTATCAGTTGATCGGCGGATTAAAAGCAGGCATGGGCTATTGCGGTACCAAAGATATTGCTGAAGTCCGCACCAAAACCCAATTTATTCGAATGACTGGTGCCGGCCTCAAAGAAAGCCACCCCCATGATATTGCAATTACCAAAGAGGCGCCTAATTATAGTTTTTAAATACTATTGCCGACAATACGGCGTCAGGGCAGTTTGGTGTCAAAAAATAAGCGCTTGCTTGATCAAACCTAGGTTGATTAAGCAAGCGCTTTTGCTTAGGCTTTAATTTGTACGTCAATTAATCTTATCTATGGTGCCTTTTGCTCCCCTGCAGCTGTGGTGGATTGGCCTAGAAAGCGCATTTTTACGCTGTCAAAAAAGCTATAGGCAATCGGGACAATCACCAAGGTAAGTATAGTGGATGTGGCGAGTCCACCGATAACAACTATCGCTAAGGCTTCGGAAATTATCGTTCCTTGCTCAAAGCCCATCGCTAGGGGCAAAAGGGCACAGATTGTCGCGATGGCTGTCATTAAAATTGGTCTCAAGCGGGTCGCGCCGGCATTGAGTAACGCTTCCTTGGTCGGTTGACCGCTTAGTTTAAGCTGTTGAACCCGGTCGACCAAGACAATGGCATTAGTAACAACGATGCCAATTAACATTAAGGCGCCGATCATGGATGCCATACTGATTTGCTGTTGAGTTAAATACAGACCTAACAGGCTGCCGATTACGGCAAAGGGCAGGGAAAAGAGAATGGCAAAAGGTGCTAATGCTCCGCCAAAGGCGATGACCATCACGACGTATACCAAGACAACGGCAACGAGCATGGCAATGCCCATGTCCCCAAAGCTTTGATTCATTTGCTCGGTGGTGCCGCCCAGCGACCAACTTACACCCTGTGGTAACTCGAGGGTGTTAAGCTTAGCGCTGACGGCCTTAGAGACCGCTCCGGTGTCACTACCCACAACATCGCCGGTAATTGAGGCAAACTGGTTCCCATCCCGATGCATGATGCTTACCGAGCCGTCCTGCTGGCTGATGGTGGCAATGCTGTTTAATTTAACATTACCGGACATCCCGACAATATCTAATTCGCCAAGCTTCGCCAGTGAACTTAAATTGTCAGTTTTAAGTGACAGCATAACATTGTTGGTTTGGCCGTTTAAGTCTATAGTTGTAGCAACTGAATCCGTGAGCATTTCACGCAGGGCGCCAGCTACCATTATGGCCGAAAGGCCCTCTTTGGCGGCGGCAGCTTGGTTGACAGCAATAGAAATTTCGGGTTTAGAGGCGGATAAATTGTTGGCAACATTAACCAGACCGGGTATATCCTTTAGGGCCGTCGTGATCTGGGTTCCGGCGGCAGCAATTTTATTGATGTCCTTACCATTTACCAACACATCCACTTGATCGGTGGAGCCGGTTACACTGCGAGTGAGCAGAGTAATGCTGCTTTTGCCTTGCAACGGAGCAAGTTTTTGTCTAACTTCAGCGCTAACTTTGGCAACATCGGCATTGGGTTGTAAAGCAACAAATAGTGTAGCAATATTGGACCCTTGCAGCTGGCCGCGCTCCGAGAGTTGATTTTGGGGTGAACCGACCATCGTCTGGTATAGCTTTACGTCCGGAATAGCCTGTAGAAGTTTTTCCACCTGCATGGCCTGTTCGTTTACTTCCGTAAGTTTCGTACCAGGGGGGAATTCAATTTTAAGATTAAGCGCGTTTTCGGTGGTGGAGGGTAAGAAATTAGTGCCGATGCGCGGCACCAAGGCCATGCTGGAGGTTAAGAGGAGGATGGCCACTAGGGCGACAACTGCTTTATGCCGTAAACTCCAACTTAACAGCCGACGATACCCGTGCGCCAACCAACCTTCTTGGTGTGATTTAGGCGGGTGTTTAAGCAATAAGAGGCGGCTAAGTAACGGGACAACGGTGACGGCAACTAACAGGGAGGCCAATAACGCCAATACTACTGTGGCAGCGAAAGGCAGAAAAATTTTGCCCACCATCCCACTAATCAAACCCAGGGGCAGAAAAACTGCAACTGTGGTGAGCGTGGAGGAAGTAATGGCGGAGGTGACCTCCTTGGTTGCGGAGTTGATTAGCTGCGGGCCAGGTGTTTCACCACTTTGTAAGCGACGGTAGATATTTTCAATTACCACAATACTGTCGTCCACTACCCGGCCTATTGCAACCGCCATGCCACCTAAAGTCATGATATTTAGGGTAATGTTGAATCTGTTAATTATAGTTAGGGCAATCAAAATAGATAGCGGGATGGAAACCATAGCGACTATGGTTGAACGCCAATTGCGTAAAAAGATAAAAATAACCAAAACTGCAAAAAGTGCACCTAATAAACCCTCTCGCAGCATGCCGTTAATTGATTGTTTAATGTCTGTTGATTGGTCATATAACACGTCGAGTTTAACATCAGATGGCAAGGTTTGCGCCAGATTGGGCAACTTCTGTTGGATGGCTTGATTGATGTCGACCACGTTGCCGTCCGGATCCTTGATAATGTTAATCACGACACTGGGCTTGCCGTTGGTTCGTGTAATCATGGCAGGGCGCTCAGCGCCGGTAGTTATCTCGGCGATGTCACCTAACTTCACTACTTTAATGGCCTGCGTTTTCGGTTTGGCAACAGTTATGCTGTGACTTGGGGTGTCAGCGATGTTGTTGGTTGCCAAGGCCGAGCTCATGCCGACTTGCATGTTAGTTAATGTGGCAAGCATTTTTTGTAAAGCTGCTTGTTCTGCAGCGATTTTTTGGGTCAAAATTGCCGTATTGACAGGGGGTTGCGCCGGGAGGGTATTTTGCTGAGAGGCAGATGGCGTCTGGGTGAGGGGATTTGCTTGGGTTAAAGGTGTCGCAGCCTTAAGGCTGTTTAGAGCGGTTTGATCTTGCGCGATTTGGGTCTGTAAGGCATCTATGGCAGCTACTAACTTCAGCTGAGCCTGCAACCCGGAGCTAATACCTTTTACCCCTTCTCCCAGACCGGCTATGGCAGAGCCCAAGCCTTGAAACCCTTTGCCGATGGATGAAAAAGCATCGCCTAGGCCGGCCATAGGATTGGGGTTTAACGTGAGGACAAGATTTTTAAGATCGGCGATATTGCTAAGCTTTTTTTGGACCTGAACAGGCATAGATTTGTCCCCTTGAATAACTTCGCCGGTCGGAAATGAAATGTTGTTGGACTGCAGCGCCTGCTTAACCTGATTGAGGGTTAAGTTGTTGTCCTTGAGCTTATCGGGTAATAACTTGATATATACATTGGGGTCAACTGATCCGTTAACTTGAACTTGCCCAACCCCACTGATACCGGATAATTCCGGTACCACGTTTTCTTCCACCATGCGCTGCAACGCTGCCGGGTCACCCGGCGCCGAGGCGCTAAGCTGCATAATAGGTGCCGAGCCGAAACTTATACGGGTAACGGTGGGTTTGAGCACGTTGTCAGGCAAAATTATATTGTTAATGGCGTCGTTGACATTGCGCTCTGCCTTGTCCATGTCCCGGCTGAAATCGAATTCAAGGCTGATGGCGGACAGGCCCTCAGTGGATGTAGAGTTAGCGTTTTTAACTCCTGTAACGCCGCGCAGAGCTTGTTCAAGCGGTTTTGTTACATTCGTCAGCACATCAGCCGGACTCGCTCCAGGATATGGAGTAGCAATTACGATTACCGGCACGGTAATGTCAGGCATTGCTTCTGTTTTCATCCGTCCGGCCGAATAAATTCCCCCGACAGTAACAAGGAAGATTAACATGAAGACAACCACGGGGTACTTCAGGGAAAAACGGGTCAGTAGATTCATCAGCTTTCCTCCCCCAATGAACATTGTTCACCCATATTATTTTTCTATCTTAGGGCGGCAAAGTCAAGCGAATTAAAGCAGTAACATGGCAAAAATAATGTCGTAAGAAGATTAAAATCCCTGGGTTATGTCCCAGGGATTTTGGTCGACAATTGGTGCATTACTTAAAGTCCTGGGGCAGGTCATTGTGGCAGTGATGGCATTGTTGGGTCTTTAGCTCGCACCTGCTTAAGATCAGGTTACAATAGGGACAAGAGCGTTCATCTTTGCCGATATAAGGCTGTGCGAAGTCATCCATAACGTCAATCCTCTCTAAACTATGTTATGAAAATCAAAATTAGTCTCTCCCAATTACGCTAAAACTTGCTTGGCAAGAAGTGGTAACTGAGGCGTAAAGGACAACACATA
Source organism: Bacillota bacterium (assembly GCA_021783135.1). Lineage (GTDB taxonomy): Bacteria > Bacillota > Desulfitobacteriia > Desulfitobacteriales > JAJXUE01 > JAJXUE01. The sequence goes on from JAJXUE010000017.1 coordinate 46,733, forward strand.
GTTTTTTTAGGGCGTGCAAATATAACTGCCCAGGCTTGTTTGTTTTTTGGCCTGGGCAGTTATAGCAAGGTACTATTTTATTCGAATAGCAGCGGTTTACCAAATATTTTTGCAAAAGCGACACTACATTCGGAAACGTCCTTTTGTTCCCCGTCTGAAGGAGCATGTGATATCAAACGAATCAGAACAGAATCCGATTTTACCTGACAATCTACGTTTATAATGTTTCTATTTCTTCTGCGATCGAGACATTCTGCCAAACGTAAAATTATCCCTAACCTTTGAACTGTGGATTTATCCTCTTCAGTCAAAAGTTTGCCATAAGGACTGTTGTCTAATTCAAAATTATCTTTCACGCTCACAAGCATCGTTAAAGCAGAGATGATTAACTCTTTATGAGTAAGACCGTTGATTGGTAAGTTGGTAATCATGTAAAAGGTGTGCTTGTGATAATTATAAAAGTTGATGATTTTACCGCAATCATTTAATATGGCTGAGGTTTTTAAAATCTTATCAGAATGATAAATGATTTTATGTAAAGGTTTTAGCTGACGATACAGGCTCTCAGCTAACAGCCAAACATGCTGACCGTGGATTTGGTCAATGTTTAAAGTTTTAACCACGCTTTTAAGGGAATAGTCCAAAACGTCATGGATTGCTTTGTGTCCATGCAGGGTTTCATAAATTAAGCCCTCCCTGAGTCCACTGCCACTAACAATCAAGTGAGGAGCATTACAATAATTAATTAAATTGGCCGCTACCGAGGACGCACCTAGAAACATGTCGCTGCGTTCCTTGGACAGGCCCTTGACTTTTTTGCGCTGCTCCAGTGTTTTATCCTTGACCATATTGTAAATTGCCAAAACTTCATGCGCATCGATTTGGTAGTTATGGGAGCGATCAATCGGGTAATTAGAACTTTTGCGCGAAATTTTACCGATATTGCGGACTGTTCCGCCTACGCCAATTAAAGGTATGTTTTTTACTTGCTTAAGCCAGGTCACCTTGGCAAATTGCGACATAAGATACTTATTTAACTCTTTTTCCGTATCGCTATTCATCTTCTGAGTCAAATTAAATTGACGCGTGAGATTAATCGCGCCAAAGGGCAAACTAATGACTGCCTTGGCCTTCCGGTGTTGTACCCAGATGAGTTCTGTACTTGCGCCACCAACGTCCATAATCAAGCCATCCCTAAGATCCATGCTGTTGATGACACCAAAATAATCATAATAGGCCTCTTCTGGGCCGGTTAAGACGCGAATAGCGATGCCTAATTTTGCTTGAACCAGCTGCAAAAAAACGTTCTGGTTACTTGCTCTGCGGACCGCTTCAGTAGCTACAATCAACAATTCGCTAATTCCTTGCGCGTCACATAATAATTTAAATTCGGCAAGTGTATTAATGGCCCTGTTCATACGCACTGCATTAAGTTCACCGTTGGGTAGCATGTCCATACCTAACCGAACTGTTTCCTTAACATCATCTATAATGCGGAAATAGTTTTTGTGTTCAACTTCAATCAACACAAGTCGTATTGAATTCGACCCAATGTCTATAACTCCGACTTTTCTCATTATACTTCTCCCTATGATATAATATAATATACTCAATGACTAATAATATATTGATTTAACAAGATAAGCAAGATAGGATATGCTAGGTTGCTTAAGGAGCGCGTGACATGAAAAAGAAGCGTTTGGAAGTTGTCGCTGCCATAAATGTTGGTTCAGATTTCTTGAAAATGAGTATTGCCCAATTAAACAAAGAAGGAACATTAAATATTTTAGAGGACGTTTCCCTTGCCAATAATATTGGCAAGGATACGTATACTAGCGGAAGAATTTCGCCGCGAACTATCAAAGAAACTTGCGAAGGGCTCAAGGGATTTGCTGCATTAATGCAAGATTACCAAGTAAAAACCTACAAAGCCATAGCCACCAGCGGACTGCATGAGGCAGATAATCGTGACTACATAATCGAACAAATCAGATTGGTGTCAAAAATTGATGTTGAGATCATCAATAATGTCCAAGAACGATTTTACATTTATAAAGCATTACGTAATTATTTAGCTGAATCTGACAATATCGACCTGAATGATTCTATTATTGTCAACATAACCCCTGGCGGCGTTGAAGTATCCATGTATTCAGACCAAGGATTAAAATTCACTGAACACCTTAAACTAGGGCCTCTGAGATTAAGGGAGCAGCTCATTACCCTCGAAGCAAAGACTATATCCTTTCCCAAACTGATGGAAGAATACATTGAGAGTAAGATATACCTGCTTAAACCAAAAATCAAAAAAATCCAAATTAATAAGTTTATCGGACTAGGCGGCGACCTTACGACCATTCTGGAAATATGTAAGATAACTGACGCAGCCTTTATCAGTCAAGAACGTTTGGCTGAACTCTACCGTCAAGTCAGAGAAATGAATACTAATCAAATGGTTGAAGCCTTTAATATCACCTCAGGCAAGGCCAAGCTATTATTGCCGTCAATCCTCATCTTGCATAGCTTCTTAAAAACCACCAAAGGGCAGGGCATCTACGCTCCTAAGATCAACATACGTCAAGGCATACTGTATGGACTGCTCGAAAATCATGCCAAGGTTACCAAGCCGCTCCAGGTCGAAAATGACGTCATCAGTTCGATATGGTATATTGCCGAAAAATATGGTGTGGATAAAAAACATGCATCTTTTGTAGAAAAAATGTCCCTTTCCTTGTTCGATAAAAGCTGGAAATATCACAAACTAGGGAATCGAGATAGATTATATCTCCAAGTGGCTGCCATTTTGCATGATTCCGGTAACTATGTCAGTTTTAGTGAGCATGGCAGTCATTCTTCCAATATTATTAGAACTCAAAGTATTATGGGGTTTTCAGATCAGGAACTTGAGCTTATTGCCACTATCGCTAAATACCATACCACGCGCATCCCAACCTATGCTGATCGTAGTTATAATGTGTTAAGTCATCACGAAAAAGTATTAGTCTCAAAATTATCTGCCATCTTAAAAATTGCGGAATCAATGGATATCTCCCACATGCAAAAGATTAGTGACTTTGAAGTTGTTATTACGGAAGATATTTTGCAGTTAGAGTTAATTAGTAATAAAGATATCGTCCTGGAAAAGTGGGATATCATGAATAACGTCGAATTTTTTCAAGAAGTAATGGGCATTAAAATTGAACTGAAAGGGTAGAGACAGTGAAGACGGATACTTTTTTAAACTTACATTTTCTTAACCGAGAACTTAGCTGGCTGGAATTTAATAATCGTGTATTGGAAGAAGCCCAAGATCTCAACAATCCACTATTTGAAAGAATTAAATTTCTCAGCATCGTAGGGTCTAACTTAGATGAATTTTTCATGATACGAGTGGCCTCACTACAAGACCAAGTCGATGCCAATTTTGTCAAAACGGATCCAGCCGGGCTCACGCCGCAAGAACAACTGGTAAAAATATCGGAACGAACGCATCAACATGTGCTGGATATGTATAATTGTTTCAATCGATCCTTGAAAAAAGCCCTTAAAAAGGAAAACATCCATTTCCTTAGAGTAAAAGAGTTAAACAACATTCAGCTGGATTTTATCCGCGAGTATTATGTCAATCATGTATTCCCGGTACTCACTCCGATGGTTGTCGACAAAAATCAACCATTTCCTTTAATCCTGAATAAAACCTTAAATATTTCTCTATTATTGGAAGACAATTTTAATAACGATAATACTCTCTTTGGCACCATCCAGGTACCATCTGTGCTCGACAGATTGGTAGAAGTGCCTGCTCTCAACAACAAACGGTGTTTTATACTACTGGAAGAAATCATCAAACTGAATCTAGCTTCACTCTTTGGCAATCACAAAATCTTGGCCACAGGGTGTTTTCGGATTACCAGA
>JAJXUE010000018.1 GCA_021783135.1 Bacillota bacterium
CCGATCTTTCAGTCCACACAGGCGACCACCTGTTTGCCAAGTCGCTCCTCTTAATCGCTGAAATAGATAACCCGGAGATTAGTCGGATCTTAGCCGAAGTAAGTATCCAGATGAGCGAGGGTGAAATTCAGCAAATTAAATCAACTTTTGACGTACAACAATTGCCCAAAGATTATTACTACCGGATAAAACGCAAAACGGCACTACTCATTTCAGCAAGTTGCAAGCTTTCTGCGATTGCGTGTAACGGCGAGCGTCGCCAGATTTGGGCGCTGGGAGCATATGGACACGCGTTGGGTATGGCTTTTCAGATAGTAGACGATATTTTGGACTTGACAGCAGATCAGACGCAACTGGGCAAACCTATCGGGGGGGATCTGCGCCAAGGAATTATCACCCTGCCGATGATTTATGCCTTGCAACAAAGCTCTCAGGCGTCCAGATTAAGTGAGTTAATTGCCTTGCACACAAAATCGGAGCAACAAATCCAAGAAGCGATTGCCATCATCACAGCGTCCGGTGCCATAGCGGAGTCTTTGCGCTTGGTGCAACAATATGTTGATAAATCCAAGCAATATTTACAGGAAGTACCGGCAGGTTCTGCCCGTAAGGCCTTGGAGCAGCTGGCGGATTTTATTATGATTCGTAAATATTAGTGTAGCCTACACTCCATGTTTTCAGTTTGTCAGAGCAAGAGTAAAATGGTATGATTAATGTGAAAAATAATACTTAGGAGGCTCTGAGCGTATGGGCGATCAGCTGTATAACAAAAACATGCTGCGTTTCTGGCGTTTTTTCGCGTCTATGCGCTTCGGATTAATTCTAATGTTTCTCTTGGCGGGCGCGGCCACCCTAGGCATCTTGCTCCCGCAAGAAATTACCACTCAAAACACACTCCTTGGTCAAATAAGCTCATTTTTGGGCCTTAATAATGTCTTTGCGACCTGGTGGTTTCACACCTTGGCTTATCTGCTTGTACTAAATGCTTCCGTATGTACCTTGCATCGGGTCAGTGCGGTAATCTCAGTGTTACGCTCGCCACGCATGACCGTGAACGCGTACGATCGGTTGCAAGCGTATCAAACGTTTACCACCAAGGAACGACAGCAAGAGGTCATCGATAGTTTTATTCAAGTATTGAAGTCCAATCGCTATCGCGTGCTGCAGAGCGAGGATGAAGAACAACCGCAATTGTATGCCGATAAACAACGACTTGAAGTCTTGGGTCCTGTCGTGTTGCACAGCGGTATCTTCATCTTGGCCTTAGGCCTGACTGGACTGAGTTTATCCGGTTTTGCCGGCACCCTGACCATACCTGTAGGCAGTTCAGCACCGCTTTCCGCCATGCAGCAAACAACAGGCACTGTCAACCGCAATTTTGCCATCCGAGTTGATAGCGCTGAACAGCTTATTACCCGCACTGGCCTCTTGAATACCGCACCTAATGTGTCGATTCTTGCCAATGACGCGGTGGTGAAGACCGGCCAAGTCGAGTTTAATGCTCCCTTTACTTATCAGGGCGTGAATATCCATTTGGTGCAGTTTATCCATGGCGAATTAGTCGCGGTCAATGGCAAACCGCAGATTATCAGGCCGAATCAGCCTAACTACTTTCCGCTTACCCCAACGAACGACTTATATGTCGCATTTACCAATATGCATCCTGACCCCAACCGGCCAACTGTGGATTATATGATCGTGCAACCCAGTAGTCCACAACCCTTAGCGCAAGGTTCATTGCGGGCAGGCGAGGGTGAAAATTATCAAAATCAGTTTTCCTTTTCGCTGATCGGGTACCAAGGTTCAGCGGTATTGCATGCCACAAGTCAACCGGGCTTAAATTTCGTGTTGACGGGTGCATTAGTACTACTTGGCGGCATGTTCCTTACCCTATATTTACGCTATCGTAAAATTTGGCTAAGTTTTATTGCTGATGGAGATCAGCTACAAGTCATGGCTGGCGGCTATAGCGCTAAAGAACGATTGAGGTTTGCCATAGAGTTCAAAGCTTTAATTGATGAAGCGCGCAGCCTGGTAGGGGGATAAATGGATGTAATATTTAACCCTAAATTTGAAAATGCTATGTTTTATGCTACCTTAGCAGCTTATCTTATGGCGATTGTGCTTAACTGGGCCTGTATTGTCTTTCGCTCCAGTCTAGTGGAGAAATACCGCAACGGCGTGCTGATTGCAGCCTTTGCCGGGAATGTCGCGACCATACTCCTCAGCCTGGTTAGAGCTAACGCTTTAAGTATCCAACTCGACCCTTTCAGGTTGGTCAATCCATATCAATTTGTGTTGGTGTTTGTGGCCTGCATTGTGCTGGTAAATTTCGGTTTGTTGCGCCGCGAATATGCCCATATGAGTGCCACAATTTCTCTGCCTATCATTGGGGCGTTGTTACTGTACGTAGTGGTGATAATTCAACAGCCGTTGCTCGATTTGAGTGCGTCAATGATTTATCGCAGCTGGTGGTTGACCGGGTATATGCTCACCACAGCTGTTGCCGATAGTGCGTTTGCAGTGGCCTTTGGTATCGGCATCGCTTATTTGATCAAGGAATATTTGAGCAAAACCAAAAAGCGCGGAGTGCTCGGTCAGTACCTGCCAAGTATGGAGATTCTCGATGAGCTTGGGTACCGCTTAGTGGCCTTTGGTTTTCCGTTTTTCTCTTTATCCATTATCTTGGGGGCAATCTGGGCGAACATTGCACTAGGGCAGTTTTGGTCCTGGCAGCCTAAAGAGACTTGGTCCATTATTTTCTGGCTGGCGTATTTAGCCTATTTCCATGTGCGGATGTTACACGATTGGCGGGGCAGCCGTTCAGCCTGGATGCTGGTCATGGGTTTTACGGCAATTTTGTTTACCTTTATCGGCATTAGCTACTTTTTGCCAGGACCGGCAATTAACTTTTAACTAAAATGCTTCCCGGCTGTAGGATTCGGACATAAAACGGCGAATAGTTAAAATAAGTACTTTTCCCTAGGAAGAAGGGATACGCATGCCCTATTATCCGGTAATGTTAGATTTAAAGGGTTTGCCCTGTTTGGTGGTCGGCGGCGGACAAGTAGCGGAACGCAAGGTTTTGGCTTTAATCGAATGCCAGGCAGTGGTGACGGTAATAAGCCCTGAAATATCGCCAATACTGCGGGATTTGTGGGAGCGTGACGTTATTTGTTGGCTGGAACGAAGCTTTTGTGCCGGTGATGTTGGACTGTACCACTTGGTGGTCAGTGCGGTCAATCGGCCTGAAATAAATAGCGTGGTAGCCGAAGAATGCAGGCAGGCCAAGATTCCAGTAAATGTGGTGGACGATCCACCCAACTGTACCTTTTTGCTACCGGCGGTGCTGCGGCGGGGAGAGTTAGTGATAGCTGTATCCACCGGCGGAGCTAGTCCCTTGGTGGCCAGACATATACGGGATGAATTGGCGCAAAAGTACAGTTCAGCGTACGGGGAATACTTGACCCTGCTGGCGGAGGCACGCGACAGAGTCAAGCAAGCTTGCGTCGATCCCAGGCGACGACGAGAAATATTTACAGAATTAACCAATGGCGATTTATTAAACTTGGTCCAAGCAGGACGGCTGGATAATGCAAAGGAGTGGGTTAAGCGGTGTTTATCGTAACAGTGGGCTTGAACCATAAGTCTGCCCCGGTGGAAATTAGGGAAAGATTGAGTTTCCCCGAGCAAGCGCAACCGGAGGCTTTAAGCAGGCTTAACGGTTATCCTACAGTAAAAGGATGCACAATTTTAAGTACCTGCAACAGAACGGAAGTATATGCAGTCGCGACCGATGTCGAAGCAGGCATTGCGGCCGTTAAAGATTTTCTTTGTCGTTATGGTGGTCTGTCTGAAGGACAAGTATATGAATATCTTTATGTTAAGACTTTATATGAATCGGTGCGACACTTGTTTCGGGTTGCCTCCGGATTGGACTCTATGGTGTTAGGTGAAACGCAAATTTTGGGCCAAGTTGCAGATTGCTATCGGATGGCTTGCGACAGTGGTGCCACCAACAAAGTGATTAACGCCCTGTTTCAGAACGCGATTAGCGTTGGCAAACGCGTACGGACGGAGACAGGTATCGATAGACAGGCCGTATCGATTAGCTATGCGGCAGTGGAACTTGCCAAGCAAATCTTCGGTAGCTTAACCAATCGCTCTATTTTAGTGCTTGGCGCCGGAGAAATGAGTGAACTTACCGCTAAACACATGGTATCAAACGGGGTCAATCGCGTTGTAGTGGCCAATCGTTCCTATGATCGGGCCGTAACTTTGGCCAATCAGTTTAATGGCAGAGCTATTCCTTTTGACGAAATTTTTGCAGCTATGTGTGAGGTAGATATTGTCGTAGCTGCTACCGGAGCGCGTAATTTTATTATTAATCCCGAACAAATGGAGCAAGTTATGGCTGCTTGTCCAGGCAGACCCGTATTCTTAATCGATATATCGGTACCCAGAAATATTAACCCGGAGATCAAACAAATTCCAGGCGTTACTCTGTATGATATCGATGACCTGCAAGGGGTTGTTGATCGCAATTTAGCCGATCGGCAACTGGCAGCTGTGGAATGCGAAAAAATTATCGGTGAAGAGATGAAAGCATTTTCCAAGTGGCACAACTCCCTGTTTGTAGTTCCGACTGTAGTGGCTTTGAAAGAAAAAGGTAACGACATCAAAGAAGCGGAACTCGAGCGTGCCTTAAGCCGTTTAGGTGCGCTTACCGACAAACAAAAGAAAATCGTCAGCTCCATGGCCAGTTCAATTGTCAATCAATTACTGCACGACCCGATTACTAATTTAAAAGAATATGCCGCTACCCAGCAAGGACACTTATATACCGAAATATTGCAGAATTTATTTGACTTGGAAGTAGAAGGTGAAGCGATGCGCCACACAGCACCTCAAGGCGTATTGGTTGCAGAACATGATAGAACACACTAATAGGAGGCAGCTGCATGGTTCAAGAAGTTAAAATTGGCACAAGGGATAGCGCATTAGCTTTATGGCAAGCTGATTGGGTCAAAGCCAGATTAACGGAATTATTCCCCACCATCAAGTTTTCACTCGTAAGCATGAAAACACAAGGGGATAAAATTCTCGATGTAGCCTTGGCCAAAATCGGGGATAAGGGTCTGTTTACCAAGGAATTAGAAGTGGCTCTGCTGGACCACAGGGCAGACATGGCAGTTCATAGCATGAAGGATGTCCCGACAGCCTTGCCGGAGGGATTAATTTTAGGCGCGATAGCGGAAAGGCATGACCCTAGGGATGTGCTTATTTGTCCGCAAGGGTACACGTTGCTCACTTTACCAAAGGGTGCCAAGATTGGCACAAGCAGCTTGCGCCGTAGGGCTCAGTTGGCAAAACTGCGTCCTGATCTGGAAATTGCCGATTTACGCGGTAACCTTAATACTCGTTTCGCTAAATTAGACCGGGGTGATTACACAGCCATGTTACTGGCTGCGGCCGGAGTAGAACGCATGGGCTGGTCGGAGCGTATTACAGAGCGCATTGATTTCAACCACTTCCTGCCTGCAGTCGGGCAAGGCGCGGTTGGTGTAGAAATAAGGGAAAATGATGCCGAGATTGCCGCACTAGTAGCCAAGCTGGATCACTTCCCTACCTCAACCGCGATCCGCGCGGAGCGAGCCATGCTTAAGCGCCTTGAGGGAGGGTGTCAGATTCCCATTGGTGCACTGGGCCAAGTAAAAGGCGAGCAGTTGGAGCTAGAGGGTTTGGTGGCCAGCATTGATGGCAGCCGCATCCTACGTACTCAGGTCTCAGGCAGGGTGCAAGCCCCTGAGGCCTTAGGCAATATGTTGGCCGATAAATTACTGACCATGGGGGCTGGCGAGATTTTAGCAGAATTACGTTAGGAGCAGAAGTAATGCAAAAAGGCATAGTTTATTTGGTTGGAGCAGGACCGGGTGATCGCAAATTGATTACCCTGCGGGGTATAGAATGTATTCAGAAGGCAGATGTGCTCGTATACGATCGTTTGGTTTCGCGCCGCCTGTTGAGTTATGCTAGACCGGATTGCGAATTGATATATGGCGGAAAATACCCGGATCATCATATTTTGCGTCAAGGGGAGATCAATCAGGTACTGGTAGATAAAGCATTAGCCGGTAAGGTTGTTACAAGATTAAAGGGCGGCGATCCCTTTGTTTTTGGTCGGGGCGGGGAAGAGGCAGAAGCTTTGGTTGCGCATGGCATAACCTTTGAGGTTGTGCCCGGTATATCTTCGTCCGTAGCTGTACCTGCCTATGCCGGCATCCCTGTAACCCATCGTGATTTTACCACCTCATTTGCCGTTATAACCGGACATTTAAACCAGGCCAAAGGTGATGCGGCAGTTCGTTGGGATTTAATCTCCCAAGCCCATGGTACCTTGATTTTCCTGATGGGCATGGAGAAACTACCAGTAATCATGCTCAAACTGCAGGAAAATGGCCGTTCGCCGGCAACGCCGGTTGCCTTGATCCGTTGGGGAACAACTGCCGACCAACAGACTATCACGGGGACAATTGCCGATATTGTGGACATAGCTAAAGCACGCAACTTCGGTTCGCCGGCAGTTGTTGTAGTTGGCGAGGTCGTAAATTTACGCCAGCAGTTACAATGGTTTGAACGCAAACCATTGTTTGGCCGGCGGGTTGTCGTAACGCGCACGCGGGAACAAGCCGGTAAACTTTCGGAACAGCTTGAAGAGTTGGGCGGCGAGGCGTGGGAGTTTCCGGTTATTGCGACCGTGCCGCCGACCGACTATGCCCCTTTGGACGACGCCATTGCCAATATCAAGCAGTTTAGTTGGCTGATTTTCACCAGTGTTAACGGGGTTAATTTCTTTTTCCGCCGTTGCAAGGATCTGGGTAAAGATATTCGGGAATTAGCGGGCGTTAAGCTTTGTGCCATCGGCCCTGCCACGCGGCAGGCGTTGGAGGATTATCACCTGAAGGTGGACTTGGTACCGGAAGAATATCGGGCCGAAGCATTAGTAGATGTACTGCGGCAACAACTTTGCGCCCAGGATAGGGTACTGTTGCCCCGCGCTGAAGTGGCACGCGACATTATTCCTCATGCCTTAGCAGACATGGGTATTCCCTTTCAGGTTGTAGCAGTCTATCGTACAATACTCGGCGGGGGTGAAACAGAGCAACTACGGGAAATGCTCACCAAGGGTATGATTGATGTGGTAACCTTTACAAGTTCCTCCACGGTGCAAAATTTTGTTCAATTACTAGGTAAGGACCAAGTAAGTGAATTAGTTAACAATGTAACTATTGCCTCCATTGGACCGATTACCTCCGCAACCGCGCGTAAATTAGGTCTTAAGGTTGATGTAGAGGCCTTGGAATATACTATCCCCGGCTTAGTACAAGCTATCGTAGAACACTGCGGCAATAATCTGCCGTCTGCTGAAAACAGATAAGAGAAAGAGGTGTTTGCTTTGGCCTTTCCGATTCGGCGTCCCAGACGCTTACGCTCCGGTGTGGCAATTCGCAATATGGTGCGGGAAAATCAGGTAAATGTGGCAGATTTGATTTATCCTCTCTTTGTATGTGAAGGACAAGGCATCAAAACTGAAGTGGTTTCGATGCCGGGTGTGTATAATTTGTCTTTGGACATGTTTCTGCTCGAATTGGAACAAGTGGTTGCGTGGCAAATTCCGGCGGTCCTGTTGTTTGGCATCCCGGCAACCAAAGATTGTGTTGGCTCGGGCGCCTATGCAGCCGACGGCATAGTGCAAAAGGCGGTACGAGCCGCCAAGGATGCTTATCCGGAACTTTATGTAATCACAGATGTTTGCCTGTGTGAGTATACGGATCACGGCCATTGCGGCATTGTCCAAGAAGGGGATGTACTTAATGACCCTAGCTTGGCACTGTTGGTTAAAACTGCGGTATCGCATGCGCAGGCGGGTGCTGACATGGTGGCACCATCGGACATGATGGACGGGCGTGTCGCTGCCATTCGCGAAGGACTAGACGAAGCTGGCTTAACTAACGTTCCTATTATGGCCTATTCCGCCAAGTATGCCTCGGCGTTCTACGGGCCCTTTCGTGATGCAGCCGACTCAACACCCAAATTTGGCGATCGGCGCAGTTATCAGATGGACCCGGCCAACGGCAACGAAGCCTTACTGGAAACAGCACTCGACATTGGCGAGGGAGCCGATATCGTTATGGTAAAACCCGGGTTGGCCTTTATGGACTTGGTGCGCAAAATTAAAGATGAGTTTCGTTTGCCTACAGCCGTGTACAATGTGAGCGGCGAATATGCAATGGTTAAGGCCGCCGCAGCCAACGGCTGGATTGATGAAAAACGCATCGTCATGGAAATCATGACCGGCTTCAAACGGGCCGGTGCCGACCTGATACTGACCTATCATGCTCTTGATGTAGCTAAATGGCTTAAGGACGAAAAATAATGTGTACTGTGATCATTGTTACCGTGACGCATCCATAGTGCTTATACCATGGCCGTAAAGGCGAAGTGAATGAACAAACCGGCAAATAGTTGGGAGGTTTCCATAGTGCCAAAAGCCCACGACAAGAGTATTGCCTTATATCAAGAGGCGCAAACCTACATTCCCGGCGGGGTTAACAGTCCGGTACGTGCGTTTAAGTCGGTCGGCATGAATCCGGTATTTATTGAACGTGGTCAAGGCTCCAAAATGTATGATGTCGACGGCAACGAGTATATAGATTATGTCGGATCTTGGGGCCCATTGATTCTCGGACACCGTCATCCCGAAGTTATCGCTGCCCTACAGGAGTACTTGGAGAATGGAACCAGTTACGGGGCACCGACTGAGTTAGAGACCACTATGGCGAAAATGGTCATTGATGCCGTCCCTTCGCTGGAAATGGTCCGGATGGTAAATTCAGGCACGGAAGCTACCATGAGTGCACTGCGCTTAGCGCGCGGTTATACCAAGCGTAATAAGATTGTGAAATTTGAAGGCTGTTACCACGGTCACGCCGATTCCTTGCTCATCAAAGCCGGTTCCGGTGCGCTGACTCTTGGCGTACCTACCAGCCCTGGAGTACCGGCTAATATTGCCGGCAACACCTTGACAGCCCCGTATAATGATTTAGCAACCTTACGTCAAATTTTTGAGTTAGAAGGGGAAGATATTGCCGCAGTCATCATTGAGCCTGTCGTCGGAAACATGGGTTGTGTTCCGCCAGAACCAGGTTTTCACCAGGGCCTAAGAGAACTTACGCGTGAATACGGCGCACTGCTCATCTTTGATGAGGTCATGACCGGCTTTCGCGTGGCCTATGGCGGGGCTCAAAGCCTATATGATATTGATCCGGATTTAACCTGCTTAGGTAAAGTTATTGGCGGCGGTTTACCGGTCGGAGCATACGGCGGTAAGCGTGCGATTATGGAAATGATTGCACCTGCCGGACCGATTTACCAGGCGGGAACCTTATCCGGCAATCCTCTGGCCATGTCCGCCGGCATCGCTAACCTTCGCGTCCTGCAGCGGCCCGGCACTTATGAAGCACTGGAAGCAAAATCGGCCCAACTGGCAGCAGGTATTAGCCAAGCCGCAGCTGAGGCTGGGGTAGCGGTACACAGCAACCGCGTGGGAGCGATGTTTACGACCTTCTTTACACCCCAACGGGTGTACGATTACGCCACCGCCACGTCCTCTGACACGGAAAAATATGCCGTGTATTTCCGTGCTATGTTGGAGCAAGGTATCTATTTGGCGCCTTCCCAGTTCGAAGCAGCGTTTATGTCTGTAGCCCACAGCGACACCGATATCGCCCAAACGATAGCAGCAGCGCAAGTAGCCTTTAAGGCTGTTGCGGCAATGCAATAACTTAAATTTTAAATGAGCCGACGCAGATTGCTTGCGCTGGCTCATTTTTTTCACTATGAGAAAGGATAACCTCGCCAACTAGGCGAGGACCGCGGAAGATAGTACGAGGAAAAACGCGCGCAGTGGAAACCGATGCGCGCTTTTCTTGGCCCCTTAACATACAATGAACGAGAAACCATTGGTATTGTATGGGGAGGGAAGGGGTGAAGCTCTGTGCTGGTTATTCGCAAGTCCAGCGTGCAACGCGGCATGACAGTAAGACTGATTCCGTTGACGCGCCAAATCAAAGGCTTTCCGGTAATGCAGGAACCCCGCACCCTTTATCCCTCAGACCCTAAGCTATTGCTCAGAGGGAGGGGTTTTTTCGGTGGCTATCGATAAAAATGAGCGCATCAAATTGCTGCGCCAACTCGAATCGCAACGTAATTCTAAGGTATTAGTGTATTTTTCTTATACCCCCCTGGATGACAACATTTTAATGCCTTTATATTCGCAACTCGTAACAATTGGGAAAACAGAAAAAATAGACTTATTCTTGCACTCGTATGGCGGCGCAGTGGATACCCCATTCAAAGTAGTTACCTTAATTCGTGAGTTTTGTGACAAGTTTGGCGTAATCGTACCATTTGTGGCCAAAAGTGCCGCATCGATGATTGCGATTGGTGCGGATGAAATTGTGATGGGTCCGGTTTCGGAGCTCGGTCCCATCGACCCGTTAGTAAAACATCCCTTGTATAAAGAACTGTGGATACCGGTGCAGGCCATTCGCTATTGTCTTGACTACATTCAGCGTACCATTCAAGAAAACCCTGAACCAGATACAGCAGCCTTGGCCTTATCCCCAATTATGAACAAGCTGGATCCATGGATTATCGGCGACTATGAAAAAGCCATTAAAGCCTCGAAACAGTACGCGCAGCAGTTGCTCGCCAGTTACATGTTTAAGAACCAGCCGGAAAAAATTGAGGGTGCCACCAAGGCCCTTGTCGAAGGTTACTTTTCCCACGGTTATCCCATTGGACGTAAGGAAGCGAAAGAGGAGTTAGGCCTAAACATCGTTGAAGCCACTGGGGAGCTTTGGCAAACAATCTGGGAACTATACACCTCGTATGACGAAATAATGGTTGAAAGGGACTATGTCAGTATCATTGATTACAGTAAAGTGGAATAGCAAAATCGCAATTGCATATGTACAATATCAGGTCAGCAAGTTCGAATCGGGAGCACTGTAATTAGGCAAGTTTGCGGGACAGCTTGCCTAATTACAGGAATGGACAAATATGGTAGGGTTATTTTCTTTACCAAAAGGAATCCTAGGGTGTACTATTAACTCACATTATTTTTTTAGCTATTGCTATTAGGCGAAGTATTTAGTTTTAAATTGTAGAAGATATGCAAAATAGTTTGAGATTTCTTTTAATACTGTTTTATGATATAGTTATATGTAGGAGGTGAATACCCATGTTAACTTTTGGATGGTTTAATACTACTACTGCTCTAGTCGTATTGGGGATTGCTTTGGTCATCTTTGGACCGGGTAAACTACCTGAACTAGGTGGCGCCTTGGGCAAAGGTATTAAGGAATTTAAATCTGCTTCAGATGGTGAAAAAAAACAAGCTGAGAATGAAGAGGTAAAATCCGAGTCCAAGTAGATTAGATATTATCTTGGATTACGATTACACATTACGATGTAGTTTGTTTAATTTACCTATAATTAAGCCTTGATTTGTTTGACTCAACATGCTATATTATGTTTTGTCACTAATGAGTTGCGGTCGTGGCGGAACTGGCAGACGCGCTAGATTCAGGTTCTAGTGCTCGCAAGGGCATGGAGGTTCAAGTCCTCTCGACCGCACCAAATCGACGTTTTAGAGCGTTTTATCGTAGGAATACGGTAGAACGTTCTTTTTGCGTGTATTGAGCTTTCTTTTGGGTACAGCATTTCTTACAAGACGGTGGCTTAGGTAGGGCTTATTAATGAACGGTACTAATTATGTGCCAGTTGTTCCATACATCTGCATTATTTTACCGATTGACAAGCATCTTCCCACAAGCGTAGCCTACGTATAGAGGCAAACTTAAGGAGAGCAAAAGTATGACGTTGGTGGATATGCCTGGACAAACCCAAATGACCCGACTCAAGCAATTCAAGCTATTGAATCTGGTAATGTAGGCGCACTTATGGACGAATCAACAGGGAAATGGAATATCACAGGAATTTTTGGGCAACCAGACAAACAATGGTCAAATATTAGTTCGAATGGAGAAACTGGCAGTTTTATAGATACTTCAAAAATAATACCATTTACTATGTCTGGTTCATATAGTAAAACCCAATATATAGGATATGGGAAGGCGTTTATCATTAAAAGACCGGAACCGTATTCATTTTATATAGAGGTTTGGGGCTCTCAGACTCTTGCTAATGCAGTATTATCAACAGTACAGATAGAAGAAGATAGTGCACATTCATGACTATTACTAAAGGCGGTAATAACTTAAATTTGATTTTTCAATTAAAGCCTGGCATAAAGCATTATAATATAGGGCTTGGCCATGACATGATTGGAATTTCATTTCAATAGATATATGTTTATTTAATTGTCTAAAGCCGCATCTCGACCGCACCAAATACGCTGATCGACGGCTTTTCCTGTAAGGGAGAGTCGTTTTTTTATTTCCCGCATGAGGTTATCTATACGTCATTTTAAAGGTTTGCCAGCAACGTCCGTGCATTAGAGGGCGACCGAGAAAAATGTTGCTTAATGGCACTTATACCTGTAACATGTGTAAATAGGCAATATTCGTTTATATGACGAACATATGACCAACTTT
Source organism: Bacillota bacterium (assembly GCA_021783135.1). Taxonomy (GTDB): domain Bacteria; phylum Bacillota; class Desulfitobacteriia; order Desulfitobacteriales; family JAJXUE01; genus JAJXUE01. The sequence continues at coordinate 12,681 of JAJXUE010000018.1, forward strand.
TGACCTATTAAGGAACCTATCGTCGCATAGAGCTGGTTTTCCGCTTGTGCACGAAGAGGGTGTAGCAAAAAGGAGTGTGTAGGTGTGCAGTGGTTTATAAATTTTAAAACTGCCCAAAAAATCATGAGCGTTGTGGTTCTCCTGATTCTCTTTATGATTGGGATTTGGACGGTAGTATTTTACTACAGCAGCAGGGCCAACAGCAATCTGACTGAAATGTATCAAGGGAACCTGGTTCCGATTAAAGACCTAAACGATGCCAGAGTCAAAATGCGTCATTACGAAGGGACGGTTTTTGAGTCGGTAATTACTGCAGCTGACAAAAATCGTATCAAAGATTTAAGCCAAGAATCAAAAGCTGCGGTAGAAGCGCTCAATCAAGATTTGGCAGACTATCAAAAGCAAAGTTTGGACTCCTTCGAAGCGTCTAAACTTGCCGCACTACTGCCAACTGTTAGTACGTACGAAACCGGAGTGCAAAAGGTGTTAGCGCTAGTTCAGGCTGGCAACCCCACCGCTGCTTTCCAGTATTATAAGACCAACCTGGACACTACTGCCGATAACATAGCCCAGGCTTTATCTGATCTTGCCACGCACAATGACAACTTGGCAAACGCCATGAACCTGCAAACTAAGTCTGAAGCGATTATCTCAACTGAAATATCCATAGGTATTATGTTATTGGCCATTATTTTAGCTTTGGCACTAGGCCTTTTTGTGGCCAAGATCATTGCCAATCCACTTAAATTGATGACGCAGAGCGCCCAGGAGATTGCCACAGGTAATCTGGCTGTTGACATTATTAAAGTTGCCTCGCATGACGAAGTTGGGTTATTGAGCACATCGCTAATAACAATGACAACCAATTTACGCGGGTTGATTCGAACAGTTGCCGAATCGTCAGAGCAGGTCGCGGCTTCTGCCGAGGAACTAACCGCTAGTGCCGAACAGAATGCCCAAGCTTCTGATCAAGTAGCCGGATCGATTAATGCAGTAGCAGCCGGGGCTGAACACCAAGTTGATGCCGTAAATGAAACTTCTGCTGCCATTGAACAAATATCTACCAGTATCCAACAAGTGGCAGTAAGCAGCAACAATGTTGCGAACCAAACGCAAAACACCACGAGTGTAACCAAAGAAGGTCAAGGTGCCATCGCAAGAGCTATTAGTCAGATGGGAAAAGTTGATCAAGGGACTGTCAAAGTACAGGCGGCTATTAACAAACTAGCCGGTAGTTCGGAGGAAATTGGCAATATTATTGGGATGATTACCGACATAGCCAATCAAACCAATCTGCTTGCACTTAATGCGGCCATTGAAGCGGCCCGAGCCGGTGAACAAGGGCGAGGCTTTGCGGTAGTGGCGGAAGAGGTACGTAAACTGGCTGAACAAGCAGCAGGTGCGGCGCAACAAATTGGTCAATTAATTCAAGAAAACCAAATTGACCTTAATACTGCAGTGGAGTCGATGCAGCAGGGTTCCCAAGATGTAATGCTGGGAAAATCCGTTGTAGGTGAAGCCGGTGATGCTTTCGGAGCCATAGCTGAAGCAATCGAGCTTGTTTCCGGTCAAGTGCAGGAAATTTCCGCCACAATTCAACAGATGGCCGGGAGTAGTCAGCAGGTAGTTGCTTCTATTCGTAAAATCGAACTCATCAGTAAGGAGAGTTCAGATCAAGCTCAAACCGTAGCGGCAGCAACCGAGGAGCAGTCGGCGTCTGTGGAGCAAATTGCCAATGCGAGCCAAAGCTTGGCTCTAATGGCCCAACAACTGCAGAACAGTGTGAGTAATTTCCGCATCTAATCAAACACGCAATGTTATTAAAAAAATGGTAGACATAGGCAAATTAAGTGAAATATTAGCAGGAATCCGGACATTTTTGGCGAAGATTATAAAAAAGTTAATTATAATTGCTGTATCTGTCGACAATGGCAAACCTGCTTAAAGGTGGGGACGCAAAGCTACGAGTCTAAGGTGGACAAAAACACTATGATGGTCGGGCTATCGAAAATTTACACCACATTGTCGCCACGTAAGCATTGTTTCGTGGCGACTTTTTTGTGCGGGAGAAAACGGGGTGTGGACACGTGGATATTAGCTTAATACCAGTGCAAGTTGATGCCTTGGACGTTGGAGTTCTGACAAGCTATGACCTTTTTGATGAGGTCGGTAAACTGTTATTGGCCAAAGACGAGTTAGTAACAGAGAGCGTATATGAACTGCTGCAAAGGCGCCAGGTGTACAGAATCGCGCAGGGACACGTTGAAGCAGTGCCAGTTAAACGGTTCTCGGCTCATGTTTATCGTGAGGTTTTGACTAAGGTTCAGCACCTATACTATGAAGCGGCACTGGTAGATTCGGAGCAATTGAGCCAAACAATTGAATTGGTGGAAGTAATGGTCAAGGAGCTGGAAACCTGCCCCAAACAGTTTGTCGATCTTAACGCCTTGCGTACCTATGATAATGATCTCTATGTGCATTCAGTTAACGTTGCGATCTTGTCCGGCATGATCGGAGCGGAACATGGCTACTCGGGCAGGGAACTGCGCGGGCTCGTGTTGGGTGCTTTGCTGCATGACATAGGTAAACTTGGTATACCAAAAGAAATTTTAAATAAACCTTCCGGTTTGACGAACGACGAATTTGCTTTGATGAAGGAGCATCCGGAAAAAGGCGTTGCATTGTTGGCTAATGTTACGGTATCCGCGAGTGTGCTCAATATCATCCGACATCATCATGAGCGTTGGGATGGCTCTGGCTATCCCTATGGGCTAATTGGCCCTAAAAATTCACTTAATTCGCAAATCGTGGCTGTTGCCGACGTGTTCGATGCTATAACAGCTGATCGCCCCTATCGCAGCGGTTTACCGTTTTATCACTCCTACGAATTAGTGGTTACTAATCAGGGACTTAATCCTGATGTGCTCCAGGTCTTTAAACGTTGCATTGTGTTTTACCCGGAAAATTCCTTTGTGACCTTAAATACGGGAGAGGTTGGGCAAGTTATTGAGGTGCCCTTGCACTATCCTACGCGTCCCACAGTGCGTGTTTTGTTCGATTCTGCCGGAAATCCGGTATTTCAGCAAACAATTAGTTTATTGGATGATTTGACCCGATTCATCAGTAAGGTATCTTTTGATGGCGGGGATGAAAAATATCACACTTCTCCCGTGATTTGGCACATTGACTCTAAGGCTGGTCTGAGTTAAGCCAGCTTTACCCACTCTTGCACGAATAGGTAAAACCAAAATAAGCTCTGTATTTCTGTAAAATGATGTACCATAAAGGCAATAATGACTTAATTAACGGTTGTCGGCAAGAGCAACCGTTTTGTTGTGCAAAGTATTGGGTGAAAAAATGACTGTTAAATTGCAGGCAAAAAGGAGGATTGATGAAAAGATTGTCGAATAAAACTCAAAATATCTTGCAAAAAAATTGTCGCCATGTGCTTTACTTATGGTGACTTTTTCATTGCCTTAGTGGAGAGCCGAACCGAGCCTAGTATACAAATGGAGGGTAAATATGAAAATTAGAGCTAAATTGGTCACAGCCTTTGGCATAGTTTTATTGATTTCCGCTTTACAAGGGGCGGTAGAGATCGTAGTTTCGAATAATATCAATAATTCTGTCAAAAGCATCAGCAACAAGTGGCTGCCGTCGCTTGGGTATATAAGTGAACTGGATACCCAAACCTCAGAGCTGCGCTTAAATGAGCTTCAACTCATAACCATGCCGGACATGCGACAACAAACGACCCAAAGTATTGCTACATTGTCTAATGAAATTAATGCGGACATGGCTAAATATGCGGCCACAATGACCACACCGGAGGAAAAAACCAACTGGGCTACGTTTACGCGCGGCTATCAAGCGTATGTGCAAAATGATGAGACCATCTCTGAGTTAGTTGACGGAGGTAGTACTGACGCAGCCCTAATTCAATACGACTCCAGTGTGACTGCGTACAACCAATTTAAAGCTCCACTCAAGAACCTGGTTGCTTTAAATATCAACAACGGCGCTAAAGAAGCAACAATTTCGCAAACAGCCTTTGACTCTGGCCGCATAATTTCCTTCATTGCACTGGGGCTAAATATCCTGTTAGGTATGTTGCTGGCTTGGTATATAGCGGTATCACTGACCAAAACCGTCCAGCAGTTGGGTGATGCCATTGACGAAGTTGCCGAGGGTAACCTTGCTATCGACAAAGTGAAAATTAATACTCAAGATGAAATCAGTCAAATGGCAGGTTCCTTTAATACCATGGTAGCGAATCTGCGTGCGCTAATTAAGAATGTGGCTGAAGCGGCGGAGCAAGTAGCTGCTTCCTCTCAGGAATTAACCGCAAGCTCGGAACAGCATGCCCAAGCAACTACCCAGGTCGCAACGGCGATCGAAGGTGTTGCCAGCGGGACACAAAAGCAGGCTGATGCGGTCAATGAAACTTCTGCGGCCATCGAACAAGTGTCAATCAGCATTCAACAAGTTGCGGAAAACGCCAATAGCGTAGCCGGTTTAACCGACATCACCACCCAGGCGACACAAGTTGGCTACTCGGCAGTTAACAAGGCTGTCAGCCAGATGGACAATGTGGGCAAGAGCACGGCGCAGGTTCAAGCGGCCATTGAACAGTTGGAAACAGGCTCCAACAAAATCGGTGAAATTTCTAGCGTAATCGCCGATATTGCCAGCCAGACCAACCTTTTAGCGTTAAATGCTGCAATTGAGGCGGCAAGGGCAGGGGAACAAGGACGCGGTTTTGCGGTAGTCGCAGAAGAAGTGCGTAAATTGGCCGAGCAGTCGCAAAATGCTGCCCAGGAGATTACTCAGCTGATTGATGAAAACAAGATTGGTATTGATAACGCAGTAGCTACGATGAATACGGGTGCCAACGAAGTTAAAGTTGGCATGGAGGTGGTTAATACTGCCGGTGATTCTTTTAAAGATATCGCAGCTTCCGTAGAGCAGGTGGCGGAGCGCATCAAGGAAATTTCTGTGACTATTCAGCAGATGGCAAACGGTAGTCAACAGATTGTGGACTCGATTCATTCAATTGACATGGTGAGCAAGGAAAACTCCAGCCAATCCCAAACAGTTTCGGCTGCAACGGAAGAACAGGCAGCGTCAGTTGAAGAAATTGCCTCCGCCAGTCAGAATCTAGCTGTTTTAGCCCAAACCTTGCAGAACGCTACGGCAAAATTCCGCGTTTAACGCGTTTAAATACGAGAGGAAAAGACAATCTATGTTGACAAAAAAGCTGTTTCAGTCTAAATATCTTACGTCCTTGCACCTTAAGATCTTCCTTTTTACGATGATGCTCATATTTTTAATGACAGCCGCTTTTCTAGTAGTTATTTTTGCTTCAGGAGTTAATGCTATCACGCGAAATTTGATCATAGAGGTTAATGTTGTGGCGGCTGTCTTGATTGCCGGTGCCGGGCGCATGTGGGCCATGGGTCTGATTCATTCGTTGACACACATAACCACAGCTTTGACGCAGATATCCAAAGGGGATTTAAGTGTAGAAGTAAAGGTGGAAAATTATGACGAATTTGGACTGCTGGAAGTTGCTGCCAGGGATATGGTGGCCGATTTAAGAAACATTACCACAGCTATCAATCAAACCTCATCCTTTGTTGCAACCTCTGCCCGACAATTGACGTCACATGCCGCTGAAATAGCGGCTGCTTCAGAGCAAATAGCGTATACGGTACAAGATATCAATCTTAAATCCCAGGAGCAAACGGAGCAAACCAACACTGTGACCACCGCAGTCAGAGAATTAAGCGTCGCCATCCAGCACAGTAATGAGAACGTTCAGGAAGTAAGTGAAAAAAGCAACGGTGCATTTCAATTGGCCCAAGACGGGCAAAGCTCGATGGAAAATGTAGTTACTAAGATGGATTCCATAGACCGACTCGTGTCGAACAGTGTCAACACTTTTCATGATTTAACCCAGTTAAGTCAACAAATCAGCTCGATTGTCACAGTTATTAGCCAAATAACCAGCCAAACCCATCTCTTGTCGCTGAATGCCTCGATTGAAGCGGCACGAGTGGGCGAACAGGGACGTGGCTTTGCGGTTGTTGCCAACGAGATTAAAAAGCTTTCCGAAGAAACGTCCCGTTCCGCGAATGAAATAACACATGTCATTTTGACCATGCAAAGCTTAGTTCAACAAGTTGCTATCGCGATGGATCAAGGAGCCCAAGAAGTAAAAGAGGGCGCCAAGGTAACGGGTGAAGCGGGCGAATCATTTAAGCAGATTCTTGCAGCAATTGAAGGTGTCAATAATCGCGTGGTGGAGATCAGCTCGGTTAACGAGCAAATAGCCGCGACCTCGGAGTCCATAATCCCAATCATGCATGCTTTAGTTGACCGCTCTAATGCCATGGGTGATGCAACTTCCACTGTTGTGGCTACTACGGAGGAACAAACCGCGGCCATGTCCGAGATTTCTGCTAATGCGGAGGAATTAGTCGGGGCGACGACCGAGTTACAACATCACGTCACTAAATTTAAACTATAGTAAGAGGCACATAATTTACCGTATAATTACAGTCAACTTTGACTTAGTACGGAATATGATGAATCAGGAAGTGAGTTTTTTTTACAGCACGCATGTGTACGTTCTCACAATCACAATATACTGTGTTTTGTTGTTTGGGTCTATTCCGAAGCGGGAAGGGGATGATGCCCGGTATGAAAAAGGACCTGAGGTGCTCGTGCAAAAAGTTGGTGTGTCAGATTGACGGCGATGATATAGTCCTAAAATGTCGTCACTGCAAAAAAATCATCTATATTCACACCAGAGGCTTAATCAGCATGGAATATCGGGTCGAAGAGCCGCTCATAAAACTTAATAGCATCCCCAATGCATACCAAAGCCGTTAAGACTTAGAGTCCAAGGCCAGCGTTAACTGTGACGTTGGCTTTTTGCATTTGTGAAGGGAGCTGACAGCTATAATGTTAGCAATCGGTAAAATAATGGATACTAGCGTTGCACCGATACTGGCAAGTCAAACTATCGGAGAAATTACGCCGATTATGCAGCGCAACGCTCTGCCCGGGCTGCCTGTTGTGGACAAAAACCGCAAATTGCTCGGGGTGGTGTTTAGTTATAGTCAAGGAGCTGAGTTAGCACCAGAAACGCCTGTGGTAAAGTAATGAGTAGGCAGGTGCCGGCGGTAGATAAAAACTTTCCTGCTGCCAAGGCCTTAGCCTTAGATTTTGCCCTCTTGCCGGTAGTAAACGCTAAGAAGCAGGTTTTAGGCATTGTGTTGCGTTCAGAATTGATAAAATTGCTGGGTGGGCCCTTACCCAGCACCGAAAAAAATATGGAAGTGCTGCCAAGCCAAACTGACTCTTCCGACATACCTGAGCTGCGCCTGGCCCAAGAACGTGCGATACTGCTGCGCAAGGCAGGGCTGATAGCCTATGCTCCTAAGATGCTGCGGCTGGTTGATTTATGTTTGCGCGTTGCACCGGCAGATTCGACTGTGCTGATTACAGGAGAATCCGGTGTAGGTAAGGAGCTTTTTGCGAACTTAATCCATGCCCAAAGCAACCGAGCCTTAGGGCCGTTGGTTAAAATTAATTGCGGTGCCATTCCGGAAAACTTGCTGGAATCGGAACTGTTTGGGTATGAAGCAGGAGCCTTTACCGGGGCCAATCGTCAGGGTAAGCTGGGTATGTTTGAATTGGCACATGGCGGGACTTTGTTGCTCGATGAAGTGGGTGAACTGCCGCTTCATTTGCAGGTGAAACTTTTACGGGCCATCCAGACGCAAGAGATTGTCAGGGTAGGCGGAGTCAAAACAAAAAAAGTCGATATTCGGGTAGTGGCAGCTACCAATCGTGACTTAGCCCAAATGGTGTCAACAGGAGCGTTTCGCCAGGACTTGTATTTTCGGTTAAACGTTGTACCGCTTGAGGTACCGCCGCTGCGCGAACGCCGAGAGGATATTTTGCCGTTACTGCACCATATGCAAATCAAGTTTACGCATAAATTAAAAATGGAAAAGCGTTTTGCCCCGGAGGTCTTAAAAGCCTTGCATAACTACACCTGGCCTGGAAACGTACGCGAATTGGAAAATATCGTTGAACAGCTGTTTGTGCTGACTCCCGGTTATGAGGTTACTGCAGCAGACTTACCGCCCAAGCTGTGCCGTGAACGAGGTGGCAGTGTCAAAGTAAGTGGCATAATGCCCTTACGCCAAGCAGTGCAAGCGGTGGAAGAACAGCTCTTGACGGAAGCTCTGAGTGTATGTGGCGGAACCTACCAGGCCGCAGCAGCTTTGGGCATTGACCAGTCAACCTTTGTGCGTAAGTTAACAAAATTTAAGCGATAGGCATAATTTAAGCGGCAGGCATAATTTGTAGTTTGAGTAAGGTAGCATGCCCAAAAGCCCTGAGATCCCATATGGATATCAGGGCTTTTTTAATGCGCTACTTAGGCCTTAGTGATTTATAGCACAACTGCAATCATGCCGGTGACCACCTACCCATGGTTAAAGTGATTTAATTCACATGCCAAAAGTCCGCTGTTTTAGCTCTTCGCCGGTTGGCATGAAGCTTGCTATAGGTTAGGGCAACGGAATCTTTTATCGCGGATGGGAGGGTAAGTAATGTGAATGATGTGTTGGGATACCTGGAGCGGGAAAGCAAACAGCCGCTAAGTCTTTGCTATCAGTGTCAAAAATGCTCCGGGGGCTGCCCTGTTAGCAAATTGACTACTGTCATGGCCCATCAAGTCGTGCGTTTGGCGCAACAAGACCAGGTAGAAGCTTTAATCGCCGCGCCACTTGTATGGTACTGCACCGGGTGTAAAACGTGTCAAGCTCGTTGCCCGAACGGTATCGACATCTCGGCTGTGCTTGACGTGCTCAAGGCCAAAGTCTTAAGTGAGGCCAACAAGGTCACGGACTTAGCTTCTTTTCATACCAGCTTTCTGAATTCTGTGCAACGCCACGGCCGAGTTTACGAATTAGGTATGGTAGTTGGGTACAAATGGCGTGTTAAGCGATGGCTGGAAGACAAGGAACTTGGCAGCCGCATGTTCCTGAAAGGAAAACTTGCCTTGCTGCCACACCGGATTGCCTATAGACGGCAAGTCAAGGACCTATTCCGACTTCAAGCGCGAGGAGGTAGGGAAGATGACTGAACGAGTGAGCTATTATCCCGGTTGTTCCTTGCACACCGGCGCACGCGAATATGATTTGTCTTGTCGTCGGGTGCTGCAGGCACTAGGTGTATATTGCGCGGAAGTTAACGACTGGAATTGCTGCGGCGCAAGCTCTGCTCACAGTGCAGGTCATGCTTTAAGCCTAAGCTTGCCGTTGCGCAATTTGCTGTTGTGCCAGGGGGAGAGTGAGCGGTTAGTGGTGCCGTGTGCTGCTTGCTATAACCTGTTACGTACCACGACGGAAATTTTGGCGGTTGGAACGCCGGAAGCCAGAAGCGTGCAGGAACAAGTCGAGCAAATTATGGGCAAAGCATACAGCCGAAAAGTCAAGGTAGAACATCCTTTGGACTTATTGACACAGCCAGCGCTACTGGCACGCCTCAAAGCACAACTTTGCCAATCACTGCAGGGGTTAAAGCTGGCGCCGTATTATGGTTGTCTCTTGGTTCGTCCGGAAAATATTGCCTTTGACAACCCGGAACAGCCCCAAAAAATGGATCTGTTGTTGCAGGAATTAGGCGCAGATGTGGTGCGTTGGTCCTACAAAACTGAATGTTGCGGCGGTGGGCTGGGTATAACTCAGGGCAAGGCCACAACACCTCTAGTGGATAGACTGGTGTATGAGGCCAAACGCGCCGGCGCAGAAGCTTTAGTAACTGCCTGCCCGCTTTGCCAAGCTAATTTGGAAGGACGGCAAAGTGAGAGTATGCCGGTATTCTACTTCACAGAATTAGTCGGTTTGGCCTTGGGGCTAGCGGATACCGAAGCCTGGTTTCAAGCACACTTAATTGATGTTTTTCCCCTCTTAAACCAAGTGAAAGGAGGGAGTTTACGTGTCAGATAAACCTGTCGGAGCTGTTTTAGTACTGGGTGGCGGAATTGCCGGTATGCAGTCGGCCCTGGACTTGGCAGAAGGCGGATTTCTCGTACACTTAGTGACAGATGAGCCTTCTATAGGTGGCAAAATGGCCAAACTGGATAAAACTTTCCCGACTAATGAATGTGCAATGTGTCTGCTCGGGCCTAAAATGTCGGACACCGCGAGTCATCCGAATATCAGACTGCACACCTTGAGCAAATTAGCTCAGGTGCAAGGTGAGGCCGGAAACTTTAGCGTCACCGTCCGACATGCGGCCCGCTTTGTCAACATGGAGGAGTGTACGGCGTGTGGTGAGTGTGAGGCTGTGTGCCCGGTAACGGTAGCGGATGAATTCAACCAAGCCATGAGTGAGCGTAAGGCGATTTATAAATTGTTTCCGCAGGCCGTGCCCAATAAATACTTGATTGACAAGCGCGGTGAGCCACCTTGCCGTGGTACGTGTCCGGCAGGCTGCAATGTGCAAGGGTATGTAGCCTTACTGGCCGAGGGACGTTTCCCTGAAGCCTTAGAAGTTACCCGGCGCAAAATGCCGTTTGCGGGTATCTGCGGTCGTATTTGTCATCACCCCTGCGAAACAGCTTGTAATCGCAAAGATTTAGACCAGCCCATCGCTATTGCTCAGCTTAAAAGGGCAGCGGCAGACTTTGGCTGGGCTGAGGCCGAGCAAAAGCAGCTTCTAACCCAAGTACCAAGCGCACCGCAGCTGGACGCCAACGGGCAAGTGCGCAAAGTCGGTATTATTGGCGCCGGGCCGGGTGGACTGGCTGCAGCGAAAGACTTGGCTGAGCTCGGTTACCAAGTTACCGTGATCGATGCTTTAGCGCAAGCGGGCGGTATGCTTAGTGCCTGCATCCCGCACTATCGTTTACCTCAGCCTGTAGTGCAACGCGAAATCGCTGCGATATTGGCTTTGGGCATTGAGTTTCGCCCCAATACCACAGTGGGAGTCGATGTTAGCCTCGCAGAGCTGCAGCAAGAGTTTCCAGCGTTGCTCCTGGCGTTAGGCTGTCAAAAGGGACGCTCTTTGGCGCTTGAGGGTAATGATTTGACTGGAGTATTTTCCGGCATAGAGTTCCTGCGTGCCGTAGCCCTGGGGCAATACGTGGCTGTCGGACGGAAAGTTGTCATAGTCGGCGGTGGGAATGTTGCGATTGACACAGCCCGAACCGCCTTGCGCCTAGGCGCAAACGAAGTGCACATCTACTACCGCCGGGACAGAGCCGCAATGCCGGCGCATGCCTGGGAAGTGGCGGAGGCTGAAGCGGAAGGTGTTGTGCTGCACACCGGTTGGGCGCCTTGCAAACTGGTCGGACAACAGGGTAACTTAAACGGCATCCATTTCCAACGCAGCTCGGCGGAGGGCCGCGGGAGCTTAAACCTTGATACCACGCAGAATTTGACAGTAGCAGCAGACAGCGTAATTCTGGCCATAGGGCAGGATTCAGACTTAAGCTGCTTAAACGGCAGCGGCATTGCCACCCAACACGGCAAAATTACGGTTGATGCCCTAACTTATGCCACTGCGGTTGCAGGCATCTTCGCCTGTGGTGATGTGGTGAGTGGCCCAGCCTCAGTAGTCGAGGCAGTGGGTGCGGCCCATGCCGCAGCAGAATCAATCCATCGTTATCTGCACGGACTAGATTTGGCAGCGGGCAGGGATACCGCCAAATCACCCTTGGTGGATGCACCGCCTAAAAGTACGCGAATTAAGGTACCGCGTCAAGTGCAGAAGTTAATGGAACCTTCAGTGCGGGCGCAAAGTTTTGCTGAAGTGTACTCCGGTTATAGCCGGGAAGAGGCTATAGCTGAGGCCCGGCGTTGCTTTAACTGCGGTACCTGTTCTGAGTGTTTGCAGTGTGTAACCGCGTGCAAAAAAGGAGCCATCAACCATGCTGCATTGCCTACCGAGGAACAACTGCAAGTAGGCGCCATCATTTTAGCACCTGGGTATGAAGTGCAAGCAGGTGAACTGCGCGGTGAGTATGGCTATGGCATTTATCCAAATGTAATGACCTCGCTGGAGTTTGAGCGTTTACTCAGTTCGACCGGACCTACAGCAAGTCATGTGCTGCGGCCATCGGATGGCAAAGTACCGCGCAAGATAGCCTTTATCCAGTGCGTTGGTTCGCGGACGTGCAGCAAAGGGAATGCATACTGCTCCTCAATCTGCTGTATGTACGCCACGAAGGAAGCCCTGATTGCCCGGGAACACGATGCGCAAATTGAACCGACAATCTTTTACCTGGACTTACGCTCCTATGGCAAGAACTTTGATAAGTATGTTAAAGCGGCACGGGAAGGCGGGGTGCGTTATATCCGGACCATGATTTCCAGTGTGCGGGAAGACCCGGTCAGCGGTAATCTGCGACTCAAATATGCGCAAGGGGAGGCTTTGCGGGAAGAGGAATTCGACCTGGTCGTGCTGGCAGTGGGGGTTAAACCACCACGAGATGCAGCGGACTTGGCCAAAATTACCAATATTGAACTGAACGAATACGGTTTTGCCGCTACCAATCCTTTAAACCCGGTTCTCACCTCACAACCAGGCATCTTTGCGGCCGGAGCTTTTCAAGGACCACGTGATATTCCGGAAACTGTGATTAACGCCAGTGCTGCGGCGGCCGCAGCGGCGACTCAGCTGGCAGCGGGGCGAAATCAGCTTATTACTCCGAAAATTTATCCGCCGGAACGCGATGTCCGGGGCGAACCGGCACGAGTAGGTGTGTTTATCTGCCGCTGCGGCATAAATATTGCTTCCATTGTCGATGTACCCGAAACCCTGGCTTACGTACAAACTTTGCCTGGGGTGGTGCATGCGGAAGAATTTCTCTATACCTGCTCCCAGGATACAATCAAGCACATCCAGGGGGTAATTGAGGCTTCCCGGCTGAACCGAGTAGTGGTTGCTTCCTGTACCATCCGCACGCATCAGCCTTTATTCCGAGCAGCATTGCGGGAAGCCGGGTTAAATCAATTCCTGTTTGAAATGGCCAATATCCGTGACCAGTGTTCCTGGGTGCATCGTTCCGAACCGGCACTTGCCACCCAAAAGGCCCAAGATTTAATCCGTATGGCTGTAGCCAAGGTCAAGCTCCATGTGCCCTTGCAACTCACACCAATTCCGGTGCGGCCTGCTGCACTCGTGTTGGGCGGCGGCATTGCCGGCCTGACGGCCAGCCTGCAGTTGGCGCAGCAAGGCTTTAAGGCCTACTTGGTGGAACGGGAACCGGTTTTAGGCGGCGGCATGCGCACGCTTTCCTGCACTGAAGACGGCCGGGACGCCCAGGCTTACCTGGATAACGTGCTTAATACAGTTCACGCGCACCCACTGATTGAAGTGTTTACTGCCGGTGAACTAGTGGACTTTACCGGTCACCAGGGGCATTTCACGAGCACCGTCAAGACTCCCAACGGTGTGCGCAAGTTAGAGCACGGTGTAGTGCTTGTAGCCACAGGTGGCCAGCCGACAGAAGCTAACCCGCGCTATGGCCGGGGCCGAGACAGGCGGATTATCAGCCTGACTGAATTGGAAGCTAAGCTGGCTGCGGTAGCGCGAGAGCAGCAAGGTGAGCAGCACACCATTGCAGGTGAGCAGCACGCCATTGCAGGTGAGCAGCACGTCACGGCAGGTGAGCAGCTCGTCACGGCAGGTGAGCAGCACGCCACTGCAGGCGAGGTTCTAGGGCCCTGGCAGGAGGCAGTGATCGTACTGTGCGCGAGTGCGGGTTCAGATTTGCCTTATTGTAGCAGAACTTGCTGTACCCAGGCGATCAGCAATGCCATACGGCTCAAACAGCATAATCCCGCCGGTAGGGTGTTTGTACTCTATCGCGACATTCGCACCTATGCCTTTTGGGAACGTTACTATCGTTTAGCACGGGAAATGGGAATAATCTTCCTCCGTTACGACGGGGAAAACTTACCGCAACCTCAAGTGGGCAGGAACTTGTCCCTTACCGTGCCTGATTTAGATGCCGGAATAGAGTGGAAGCTTAAGCCGGATATCATAGCCTTAGCCCAAGGTTTTGGCCCAGCCACAGGCGCGCAGGAGCTAGGGATGATGTTGAAAGTACCGCTCAACGAAGATGGATTTTTTATGGAGACGCACGCTAAATTGGGACCCATGGATTTTCCGAGCTCCGGGCTGTTTCTCTGTGGCGGTGCACACGCCCCCAAATTTGTCAGTGAAGCAATCTCTCAGGCGCAAGGCGCGGTAGCCAGGGCGGCAACCATTCTGGCCAAATCACACTTGATGGTAGGAGGAGTAGTCGCTGCAGTAACCCCGGAAAAATGTGCGGCCTGTTTAACCTGTGTGCGAGTTTGCCCGTACAGTGTGCCAAAGATAGGCCCGGATATGGTGGCGACCATAGACGCAGTGCAGTGCCATGGCTGCGGTACGTGTGTGGGTGAATGCCCGGCAAAGGCGATTGAACTGCAACATTATACCGATGCCCAAATGCTTGCCAAAATCAGCGCTGTCAAGGAGGTGGACCAGGATGTCTAATCGTGATTTTGCACCCAAAATAGTTGCCTTTTGCTGCTACTACTGTGCCTACTCTGCAGCTGATTTAGCCGGCTCCCTGCGCTTACAGTATCCGCCCACAGTGCGGTTGATTGAACAGCCGTGTTCAGGCAAAATCGACATAAGGCTGTTGTTACAGGCCTTTGAAGCCGGAGCGGACGGGGTGTATGTGGCTGGATGCCTGGAAGGAGACTGTCATTTTCTCCAAGGCAATATCCGGGCTAAGAAGCGGGTTAATGCCGCCAAAAAAATCCTCGACAAGATTGGGGTCGGCGGGGAACGTTTAGAGATGTTTAATTTGTCCGGCTCTATGGGACCTCGCTTTGCCGCAATTGCCACCGAAATGACTGAGCGCATTTTGCGGCTTGGCCCGAGCCCACTCAGTACGGCCGATAAGGGAGAGGAGGGGAAGGCAGAATGATCGTCGCAGCAGCAAAACCCTGGGAAGAGATTATGGCTTCGTTACACGGGATGCATAAAGTACTGGTCGTAGGGTGTGGGGGCTGTGTCGCGGTTTGTCTGGCAGGTGGCGAAAAAGAAGCCGGCATTATGGCTAGTACGCTGCGCATGCAACGCAAGCTCCAAGGCGAACCCGTCGAAACCGAAGAGATAACCCTAACCCGGCAGTGTGACCCAGAATATGTACGGGAACTGGGCAAGAAGCTGGAAGGGGTCGATGGTATTCTTTCTCTCGCCTGTGGCGTTGGGGTCCAGGTTATTGCCGAACATTACCCCAATATCTGGGTTGCTCCGGCTTTAAACACCAAGTTTGCCGGTGCCACCTTAGAGCATGGCAGCTGGGAAGAACGCTGTGGCTTATGTGGTGACTGCGTGCTGGGCCAAACCGGCGGTATTTGCCCGATTATCCGCTGTGCCAAAAGCCTGCTCAACGGACCATGCGGCGGCTCACAAGACGGTAAATGTGAGGTCAAGCCTAACGAGTGCGCGTGGAACCTGATATACGAACGGATGGGCCGGTTAGGCAGGCTAAACCAGTTATTGGAAGTAGCGGAAGCCAAGGATTGGTCGCAGGGCCGAGACGGCGGGCCGCGCCGGGTAGTCAGAGAGGATGTGAAGCTGGATGACTGAGCCAAGCAGCAAACTACAAAGCTTGTTAGACTCGGGGCAGTTCGTGGTTACGTGCGAGATTGGACCGCCGAAAAACGCATCAGGTACAGGGATTACCCAGCATGCCGCTCAGCTTAAGGCTTATGCCGCTGCGATGAATTTAACTGACAACCAGACTGCAATCGTGCGACTTTCCAGCATCGCTGCAGGCGTACACGTCTTGGCCGGCGGAGGAGAACCAATCATCCAGATGACCTGCCGTGATCGTAATCGGATAGCGCTGCAAAGTGACTTGCTGGGCGCGTACAGTCTGGGTCTGCGCAATCTGCTCTGTCTGTCCGGCGACCATCAGGCTTTCGGCAATCATCCGGCTGCCAAAAACGTCTTTGACCTGGATTCCATCCAGCTAATCAAAACAGTTAAAGATATGCGCGACAGCAAGGTGTTTCATTGCGGGGAAAAAATTAAACAGGATGAGCCTCAGTTCTATATCGGGGCAGTAGCTAATCCTTTTGCTGACCCGTTCGAATATCGGGTGCATCGGTTGGAGAAAAAAATTCGGGCGGGAGCACAGTTCATTCAAACCCAATGTATTTTTGACATGCAGCGCTTTGAAACCTTCATGGACTTAGCACGTAAGCGCGGTCTGCCTGAGCGCACTCACATTCTGGCCGGCGTAATGCCGATTAAGTCAGCCAAGGTCGCTAAGTATATGCAAAAAAACGTTTCCGGCATGTTGGTGCCGCAGGCAGTTATCGAACGCCTGGAGCAGGCGGAAGATCAGGCTCAGGAAGGCGTGAAAATCTGTATCGAACAAATCCGGCACCTCAAGACTATACCGGGAATCCATGGCGTGCATATTATGGCAGTGGCTTGGGAAGAAATTGTGCCGAGTATCGTTACAGGGGCCGGGCTTATGCCCAGGCTTTAAAGAGGAGGGCGTTAACATGACGTATCTCGATTATTGCAAGGCTTGCCAAAAATATTATGACAACACCTATCTTCTCCACTGTGAATGCGGACTAAGTATGTGCCAAGGGTGCTGGCTAGAATACGACTTTATCTGCCCAATGTGCGAAGCCGACCATAGCGCCGACCAGTGCTAAAGGCAAAAACTTCCTGAACTATTCGGTAATCGGGCGCATAAGCTATACCAAACAGAGCAAGAAACAGTAAAACGCAAGTGCAGAAAAGCACAAGCGTGCACTGTAAGCCCCAATAAACTGTGCCAGAAAGACTTAGAGTCGTAAGGCCAGCGGTGAATGTCACTGCTGGCCTTTTATCTTTCCCGCTGTTCCTAAAAACCAAGGTTGGAGAGGAGTGGAGCCTTATGAGGCAAGACCTAAGGTGCAGCTGCAAAAAACTGGTGTGTCAAATCGAAGGAGAGGACATCATCATCAAGTGCCGCCATTGTAAAAAAATGATATACATTCACACCCGCGGACTCATCAGCATGGAGTTTAGAACGATGGAACCCCTGCAGCAATTGAATCAGTCTAGTAATTTATAGCATAGCCGATAAGACTTTTAAGTCGTCAGGCCAGCGCATTTACGCTGGCCTTTATTTATTACCAATTATTACTAATGTGGAGGTGGAGAGAGTGCAAGACTTCCGCTGCGGTTGCAAAAAGATAGTGTGCCAAATTGAGGGTGATGCCATCTTGATCAAGTGCCGTCACTGCAAACGCTATATCCAGATTAACACCAAGGGAATAACCAATTTTCAATACAAGTTAGGTCCTGAGGAAAGTGAAAAGCCTTTTATCCTAAAACCACCAGAGGCACCTTAACCAAGCTTAACCAAGTTTAACCAAGCTTAACCAAACTAAGCACAAACTCAAAACCAAAAGGAGTGAAGAGTGATGCTAAAAAGTATTTTGAGCAAAGGTTTTATCCAGGTCTACCGTGCCCTGTTTGTTGCCGCATTTGTCGCGCTTAATCTTGTCGGGCTGGTGTTCTTAGGGGCAATTGCCTTCTACCTGATCTTCTAAGGCCGGTAGTGCCCGGTGCAAGAACAAATAATTAGGAGAGGGTGAGGACAGATGCTTAAGCAAGGGATCCGTACAGGTTTGCTGCAAGTATGCCGTGGCGTAATGGCAGGAGTGTTGGTCTTTGAAATCGGTTCCTTCTTGGCTGTTTTGGGTCTGATCGGCTACAAAGTAATGTTTTAATGAAATTGTACCATTCGGGTCTGGAGGCTCCGAGTCCAAAGACCGGTTTCCCCATCTGGGAAAAAATCCGGTTAGGGAGAAAGGAGTGGACCCTGAGGATGGAACACAAACGAGTGAGGCAAGGTTTTGTGTACGGCCTGGCAGGGTTATTTACCGCAACCTTTGTCGCATTGAATTTGGCCGGCATTATTACCTTGTTGGTTTTCTTTTTTTCCCCGTTCGCCTTTGCCGGTGGTGGCATAGCGCAAAACGAGCAAGCCAACGCCAAGTGCCTTAGTTGTCACAGCCAACCGGGCTTCAACGTGGTCAAAGGAAGTGCCACCATTGACCTCTACGTAGATAAAACGCAGTATCAAGCATCAATCCACGGTACGCGTGCCTGCACCAGTTGTCATAGCGATTTGGGCGGAGTCCCTCATACCAACCCAGTGTATGGTCAAGAACTGGCCCAACAAGTAAATCAACAATGTGTAGCTTGCCACACGGACGAGGGTAAAGCATATTTAAGCAGCATCCACGGTGAACAGCTTATAGCCGGCAAAGAGGGGGCCGCGTGCAGTGACTGTCACGGTAAACACAATATTCAGAAGAGCAGCGACCCTGCAGCAACTACCTACCGGCTAACTATCTCTAATATCTGTATGAATTGCCACCAAGGCAAGGTAGCCCAAAGTTACAACTACAGCTTCCACGGCACAGCAATCAAGCTGGGTTATACCAAGTCAGCTACTTGCGCCGACTGTCACGGCACTCACGCCATTTTACCCCCAGAAAACCCCAATTCGAGTGTCAGTAAACAAAACGAACCACAAACCTGTGCCCAGTGCCATCTGCAGGCACAGCCCAATTTCGCACAAGGCAACGAGCACGCAGTGCCTCAGGATCAACAAAATGACTTTCCGCTGTGGATTGTTTGGAAGATATTTTTAGGTTTAATTGTTTTCGACATCCTCAAGGATGGCAGTATCGCTGTCTTCGAACTTATCCGCAGGTTAATCAATACCAGACGCAACACCCCTAAGTCCTAAAAATGCCTTTACAGGCGAGAACAAGAGGTGCTTAACCAGAGAGGGGGATTAAACCTTATGGCACAGCAAACAACAACAAAGACCGCTCCTATGCCGAATTTCATTGAGCGCTTCGATAAACACCAGCGCTACCAGCACATATTGTTAATCGTGAGCATATTTTTCCTCTGCTTGACCGGTTTTCCGATTAAGTACGCAGATGCGGCTTGGGCTAGAGCTATAGTAGCCATGTTTCAGGGCTTTGACCATATGTTTACAGTACACCTGGTGTCGGCTGTGTGTATGATCTTAAGTGGTATCTACCACATTGTCTGGATTGTGCTGCACTTTAAAAATCACGGACCTAAATGGGCAATGCTCCCCTCTTTTAAGGATTTTAAAGATGCCTGGCACCACGGTTTATACCTTATCGGTGTCCGCAAGGCAAGACCACAGTATGACCGCTACACTTATCTGGAAAAATTCGAATACTTTGCCGTGATTTACGGGATTCTGCTGATGGGTCTGAGTGGTTTTGTCCTCTGGTTCCCGGACGTAGCAGCCTGGATCATGCCGCGTTGGGTTATCGATATGTTTCGTATCGCACATAGCAACGAAGCACTGGTTTGTCTGTTTGCCTTAATCATTGGCCATTTTTTCTGGGTACACTTTAACCCTGATGCCTTTCCAACTAGTTCGGTTTGGTACAACGGCAAGATTTCCAAACAACATCTGCAAGAGGAGCATCCCTTAGAGTATGCTAGATTGGCCGAATTGTATGGTGAAACAGGGGATAATGGGGATAATCTACACGCCGAGCAGGTTAAGCCACCTAAAGGACGCTTGTTTATGCTTGTAGAGTTACTCATCTATGTTGCCTTTGTGATAGTCCTTTTGGCCACATTTATTCCCGCGTTGTTAGCTTAGGTGGGGGATGTGGGCGCTGTGAGTAATTTAAGTAGAGCAGGTACAAGGAAATAATTAAGACCAAGCCTAACCCGTCAGGTATGGATTTCCGTCCGGGTTAGGCTTTAAAAATAGGCGTAATTTGTTTACCTTTTTGTTCACAAGAAAAATGTCGTTTTGCGTCTAAAATAATGATAAAATCAAATTGATAAAGAACCTTATGCAGGGAAAATCACATTTCGCAATTCTTGCAATATAGTGCTGTTCTTTGCACCTGAGCGTGCAACAAGGTAAGGAGAAATGCGTCATGAAAAACAGCAATCCAGCGGCAGAACTAGCCAAAGAGCAAATAGAATTATTAATTAATAATAACCAGTTTGACGCCGCAAACCTGCTAATTGCCGAATTTGAGGCTGATTTCACCAACGATGTTGATGTCATGTCGATGCGTGCGGTGATGCTAATCGTAGCAAAGCGTTGGGACGAAGCGGAAATGTTATTGCTGGAAGGTTTGATTCTGCAAGCCGACAGCTTTGACCTTCTGTATAATCTGGCTTATCTACACCAGGCCAAGGGCGACTACCGTGCCGCTTGGGAAACCTACCAGTTGGCTTTAGCCAAAGCTCCCCAGGAAAATATTGCTGCTGTAGAAAATGCTATGGCTTTAATTGCAGCGCGGTATCCCGCCGTACTTATTCCTAAACGTAAATTGGCGTTTTTTGTGCGGCAAGGAATGGACAGTTTTTTAGGCGATATTATTGCCGGCTTGTCCGACGCTTATGAAACGAAAAAAATAATTGTGACCCAGCTGTCGCAAATTAACGTCGGTATGGAGTGGGCAGACATTTGCTGGTTTGAGTGGTGTGATGAGCTAATTATTTATGGCAGCAAATTGCCGTTGGCGGCTACCAAAAAACTGATCTGTCGCTGCCATAGTTTCGAAGCGTTTACCCCAGCACCCACGCAAGTTAATTGGCAGGCAGTTGATGCACTTATTTTTGTTGCCGAGAGTATCAAAAATGTGGTTCTGAATAAGGTCAGTATCGATCCGGCGCGAATTAGTATAATACCCAGTGGTATCCCTTCAGACATGTATACTTATCGACCGCGCCAAGCTGGCTACAATTTGGCCTATGTTGGGTATATCAATTATAAGAAAGGACCCATGCTGTTACTGCATACATTCAAAGCTATAGTTGACAGAGACAACCGGTATAAGCTCTATATAGCAGGAACTTTTCAGGATGAACGTGATGTATTGTATTTTAACCAAATGACACAGGAGCTTAAGCTGGAAAACAACCTCATATTTCAAGGGTGGCAGAACAATCTGGACGAATGGCTGGAGGATAAAAACTACATTCTGTGTACCAGTATCCTAGAGTCACAGAATTTAAGCGTGATGCAGGCGATGAGCAAGGGCATCAAACCAATTATCCATAATTTTGTCGGTGCTAAAGCCATCTATCCCACTCAATTAATCTGGAATACCATCGAAGAAGCTGTGGCAATGGTTACGTCTGCTGACTACCACACCCAAGCGTACCGTGATTTCATCGTCAATAATTATGAGTTAAGTCGTCAGCTCCTCAAACTGGAGGCGTTGGTAGATCAGCTTGCTGCTCAGTCTTAAAGCGCGAAAATATTAATGACGTGCTTGGCCTGTTATGGTACAATTTATTCTGATTATCACGT
The DNA here is from genome assembly GCA_021783135.1 of Bacillota bacterium. Lineage (GTDB taxonomy): Bacteria > Bacillota > Desulfitobacteriia > Desulfitobacteriales > JAJXUE01 > JAJXUE01. The sequence continues at coordinate 34,114 of JAJXUE010000018.1, forward strand.
GTTTTGTTTTAACTAAGTCAGCGCAGGAGGAGCAAAAGATGGAGCAAAAAATGCTGCTGATGGGTAATGAAGCGATTGCCCGTGGCGCCGTAGAGGCTGGAATTAAATTCGCCGCAGCATATCCGGGTACCCCTTCGTCCGAGGTATTCTCGACCTTGGCCCACTTCGCACCGGAATGCGATTTTTATGCTGAATGGTCCGTTAATGAAAAAGTAGCCTTGGAGGTCGCTTCCGGGGCGGCATATGCGGGGGCTAGAGCTATCGTTTCGATGAAACAAGTTGGGCTCAATGTAGCTTCCGATCCCTTAATGAGTTTGGCCTATATCGGTGTCAAAGGCGGATTGGTTATAGTGGTTGCCGATGACCCTGGACCGCATAGCTCTCAGACCGAGCAAGACACACGTAAATTTGCCACGTTCGCCAAGCTTCCCGTGTTCGACCCTGCCACACCGCAGGAAGCTAAGGATATGGTCAAGGCCGCTTTTGAGTTGTCAGAGCAATTTTCCCTGCCGGTGTTTCTGCGTCCTACGACTCGTACCTGTCACGCCTGTCAGGACGTAACGCTGGACGAAATAAAGCCGATGCAGCGGGAATACCGCTTTGACAAAGACCCAAAATGGGTAATTTTCCCGAGCCTATCTTATAAGAAGCATATTTGGTTAAATGAACAGCAGCTAAATATCGCCGCGGCTTTTAATCGTTCCCCGTTTAATAAGCTATCACTTAAGGGCAAAGTAGGGATTGTAGCCTGCGGCGTGGCTTATAACTATGTGGTTGAAGCTTGTGAAACCTTAGGTTTGGACCCCTCTATGCTTAAAATCGGTACGCCATATCCGCTGCCACCCGAACCGGCTGTGGCTTTACTGGAACATTGTGAGCGCATACTGGTAGTAGAAGAACAAGAACCGGTTGTCGAAGACCAAATGATCAAGCTGGCCTGGCAGCGCAAGCTGCCGACGGATATCCAGGGTAAAGGTTTAATTCCGCGCGAGGGAGAGCTCAATGTTGACAAGGTTAAAGCGGTCTTAGCCAAGTTTTTCGCCGTGCCTGACTCCACTGTGCTCGACTCCACCGTCTCCTCCGTCGCCATACCGCCACTTCCCCTACGCACCCCTGTGCTTTGCGCCGGTTGTCCGCACCGAGCCAGCTTTTTGGCGTTCAAAGAAGTGGGGCGCAAGCAAGATGCCGTGTTTACCGGCGATATCGGTTGCTATACCTTGGGTAATATGCCACCGCTGGATATGCTCGATACCTGTTTATGCATGGGCGCCGGAATTACCCAAGCTGCCGGCATGAGCAAGGTTGAACCGGGACGCAAACATGTTGCGTTTATCGGGGACTCCACGTTTTTCCATAGCGGCATATCAGGGATGATTAATGCTGTTTACAATAATGCCGATATTGTCATTGTAGTTTTGGACAATCGTACTACGGCAATGACAGGGCATCAACCTCATCCCGGCATTGACCGGACCGCAACCGGGGTCAATCCCAAAGTTTTAGATATTGCAGCGATTGCTAGGGCCAGCGGCGTGGAGCTGGTGTTAGAGGTGGATCCTTATGACCTTGCGGCCACCAAAGCGGCAGCGCAGCAAGCCCTGGAATTTACCGGCCCAGCAGTGGTGGTGGCTAGACGCGAATGTATCGCCATCGTTAAACCCCAGCCGCAATATAACGTTGATCGTGAGCTTTGTATCGATTGTGAAATTTGCTTGAAAAAGCTGGGGTGTCCGGCTATGTTCAAGCAAGACGATAAGGTGATTATCGCCAACTCCTGTAACGGCTGCAGTTTATGCGCTCAAGTATGCCCCCAACACGCCATTCGGGGAGGGGAAGTAAGATGAAGCTGGACATCGTTATCACCGGAGTGGGCGGTCAAGGGGCAGTCCTGGCCTCTAGGGTCATAGCCCAGACTGCCATGGCCAAGGGTTACCAAGTGCGCACCTCAGAAACTATCGGCATGGCCCAACGCGAGGGCCCGGTTATTAGTCACGTAAGAATTGGGGACGACCTCACAGGCGCGTTGATACCGGATAGGGGTGCGGATATTCTCCTCAGTTTTGAATTAGCGGAAACCGCGCGGGGTCTAAGTAAGCTTAAACCGGAAGGTACCATCATTGCCAATACGGCGCAAATATTTCCGGTATCCGTACCGTTAGGTATTTCAAGCTATCAAACTGAAACAATTTTAGCTGCCTTGCAGCGGCCCCAGGGTAAAACTATCTTGCTCGACGCCAGTCGCGCAGCCTTAGAGGCCGGCAATGCTAAGACGGTCAATGTGGTTTTGCTCGGTGTTTTAGCCGGCATGTCCGGTTTACCATTCACAGCGGAGGATTTATTAGCGTCTATTCTCAAGCAGGTCCCTGAAAAAGTGCGGGAAGTAAACCGTAAAGCGTTTGAGATTGGACAAAGATTAGCGGAGGTGAGTTAAATGGCTTTGCCTAAGGAGCCCGAAGCCCAGTTGAGTGAAGGAACCTTTCCAGCCCAGGAAGTACTGCTGCAAAGGCTAATGCAGCGCGTATACAAAAATTCTCCGTTTTATCAATATAAACTGGCAAAAGCCGGTATTAGCCCGGATGACATTCAGTGTGTAGCTGACTTGGCCCAGGTACCGTTTACGGACAAAGCAGAGCTACGCGAAGGTTATCCCCTCGGTCAGCTGGCTGTACCGGAGGAAGAGGTCGTGCGAATTCATTCTTCTTCCGGCACTACCGGTAAACCGATCATTGTGCCTTATACCAAGCGCGATGTGGAAGTATGGGCTGAGATGATGGCACGTAGTCTGGCCATGGCCGGGGTCACCCCGCTCGATCGGGTTCAGGTGACACCGGGGTATGGTTTGTGGACAGCGGGTACCGGTTTTCAAGCCGGAGTAGAGCGCCTTGGCGCTATGGCTGTTCCGACAGGTCCGGGCAATACCGACAAACAACTCGAAATGATGTTAGATTTAGGTACAACAGTGCTCATCGGCACATCATCCTATGGTCTGTTGCTGGCGGAAGAAATTAACAAGCGCCAGTTGCAGCAACAGCTAAAACTAAGGATTGGGGTTTTCGGTTCGGAGCGCTGGGGCGAAAAAATGCGCTTGCGGATTGAAGAAATTTTGGGCATTGAGAGCTTTGATATTTATGGTTTAACGGAAATTTACGGTCCGGGCATTGCGATCGACTGCCAGGAGCATGACGGTTTACATTTTTGGTCGGATCACTTGATTTTTGAAATCATTGATCCGGTGACGGGACAACAGCTGCCGGTCGGGGAACAAGGTGAGCTGGTAATCACCACGCTAACCAAAGAGGGTATGCCCTTGCTGCGCTATCGTACCCACGACATCACCCGCGTGCGCGCCGCGCAGTGTCCGTGCGGCAGCCCGTATCCCTTGATGGATCGTGTGCTGGGACGCACGGATGACATGATTAAAATTAAGGGCGTTAACATCTATCCCGGCCAGCTGGATTACGTCCTGCAAGTTACACCCGGTGCGGGTAGTGAATACCAAATTATCCTCACACGGCAAGAAGGCAAAGACTCCATGCTCGTCCGAGTAGAAGGAGAAACCGGAGTCGCGCCTGAACAATTGGCTCATGAGTGCCATAAAAACATCAAAACCCGAATCGGCGTCTTAGCCGAGGTAGAAATAGTCCCGCAGGGCACCTTGCCCCGCAGTGAAAAGAAAAGCAAGCGCGTGCTTGACCAGCGTGACGCGGAGATGTAAACTTTTGCCATAAAGCAGCCTGAACAGGCTACTTTATTTTTTCTTGCAGTTTTAGTTGTCTTTGTTTACAAATCGTTTAAAAACTCAATTCATTTTAGTCCTGTTTTTAAGACTATAATTATTTAGCCGCAGATGTAGTGTAATGTCATCAACGCGAAGGAGCGATAATCAATGCTAGAGGATAATAAAATCAGCCGGGTTATTTTTGAGGTGCTGACTGATGTCTGTGGTACAGACGAAGTTGTGCGTAACCCCCAGTTGCAGCTTTTTGCCAATGGCTTGTTGGATTCTTTCGGCACCGTCGAACTAATTTTAACGATTTATGAAGAATTGGGAATTGATATCTCGCCCAGCGAATTGGACCGTGAAATGTGGGCAACTCCGGAAAAAATCATCAACTATATTGAGGCTAAAGACGCCGAGGCCAAAGTAAAATGATTCGCAAACGCATCGCACCGCTGGTACTGGCGGTTATTCTCTGCTTTGGCACTGTCCTTGCAGCCGGTCAGTATGCGCGGGAATGGACCAGCACCTATATTAAACCAGGCGTTATCGCCACGGCAACGGAACGCTTACTGCCCACGCTTTTCCAAGGTACTATACTGCAAAGTATTGCCCTGCAATATCCTAACGTCGTTCCTATGTATGGTTCATCGGAATTTGACCACGGCGGCAAGTATAATCCGATGCGTTTGTTTGCCGACAGACCTACGGGTTGGACACCATATTTAGTGGGGCAACCCGGATGTACCGATATTATTCAAGCGCTATTTGCCGGAGCGCAAAATTTACGGGGTAAGCACGTTATTATTTCAGTGTCGGACCAGTGGTTCCACCCTGGTGGAGTCGCCCAGAAGACCTTCGCTGCCAATTTTTCGGCGTTACAAGCATATGAGATGTTGCTTAATCCGGATCTAACTACAGCAACCAAACGAGCCTTAGCCCAACGTCTCAGCCAATTTACTGTCATCCAGAACGACTATCCGGTGCTCGAACGCATCTTAATGCATTATGGCCAAAATGATCCCTGGTCTCGCTTGAAGGAAGCATTGTTATGGCCCGCCGGCAGGGTAGAGCTGGCTTCCTTGCAAATTCAGGATGCTTTAAACACAGTTAATGTTGTGCAGCATTTACCGGCCAAGGAAATCGCCCGCAATGCCGCCGGCAAGACTCACCGAGTCTTGCACGCATGGCCCATCATGCTGCGTCAAGCCACAGCCGCGGTGGCCAAAAATGAAACCAATAACCCTTTTGGGATCAACAATCAATTTTTTACCCAGCAAATTAAGCCGTCGCTCAAAAAGTTCCGTAATTCCGCGTTAAATGCTAGGCTTTACCCATCACCCGAATATGCGGATCTCGATCTTTTGCTGCAAGTACTGCATGATGAAGGTGCGCATACCATTTTACTCATTCAACCGATCAACGGCCGCTGGTATGACTATACCGGCTTTCCCAAGCAACAACTGCGGCATTACGTTAAACTGGTGCATGCCGCAGCCGGGCGGTATGGGGTCACGGTCGCTGACTTTTCCGGTCATGCCTACGATAAGTACTTTATGGATGACCCTTCACATCCGAGTGAGAAAGGATGGCTCGAGTTCGATGAAACTTTGGATAGGTTCGTTCATCAAACATCCTAAGACTGTGTGGCTTGCTCGTGTGGGGTATTATTATTTGATTCTGCTGGGTTTGTTTGTCCTTTATTTAGTCCAAAAACAACATACCCCCCCACCGTTTATCTATAACGGTTTTTAGTATCTAGGAGAAGGTGGCAACATGCTGTTACAGCAAATCGACCGGTGGGCGACTTTGTGCCCACAACGAATAGTGCATCAAAGTCGCGATGAGTCTTTGACCTATGCTGAACTTAAAACTTATTCCGACGCGCTAGCTCACTGGATTTTGCGCCATGTGGTCAGTAACCGGCAACCTCAAGTCCCCATCATCGTGTATGGACACAAAGAAGCTGCCATGCTGGTGTTGTTTTTAGCGTGCATCAAGTCCGGTCATCCCTATATCCCCATTGATATATCTGTCCCACCGGAACGGTTGCAGCAAATTGTCGTACGCTCCGGTGCAGCAGCTATTCTTTCACCCCGCGACATACCGGATCTGGTAGTAGCTAGTGGTATAGTGTGTCAGGCTCAAATCCATTTGCCGGAGTGGCTGAGCGGCGCGTATCCTCCGCAGGGCAGTGTTTTGAATGAGGATGAAGCGGAATTGCCCGAACTAATTGGTTATGACGATGTGTGGTATATCATTTTCACCTCCGGCAGCACCGGCGAACCTAAAGGCGTGCAGATCACCCAACGCGCGTTAGCAACATTTCTCGACTGGGTCAACCGAGAATATACACCGCGACCGCAACAGGAGGTTTTCCTGAATCAAGCACCATTTTCCTTTGATTTGTCGGTCATGGATGTGTATATGGCGTTAACCAATGGTGGTACTTTGTGGAGTGTGGATCAAACCCACATCGCGAACCCACGTGAGTTGTTTCAGTCTCTCGCAGCATCAGACGTTAGTTACTGGGTATCGACACCCTCATTTGCCGAAATGTGCCTGTTGGATCGGGGCTTTACAGCGGAACTCATGCCTCAATTGAGCCATTTTCTATTTTGTGGGGAGGTTCTGCCCAACGCGGTAGCTGCAGGACTCCTGCAGCGCTTTGCTCAGGCTGACGTGATTAATATGTATGGCCCCACCGAATGCACAGTCGCAGTATCAGGCGTCAATATCACCCCGGACATGGCAGCGAGTAATCTACCGCTTCCTGTGGGGCAAAGTATTGCCGCGTGTCAAATCTATATTTGTGAGCCGGAAGGACGTACTGTTCTGCCGTCCGGAGTGCACGGTGAGATCGTCATTGTCGGCCCGAATGTGAGTATAGGATATCTTCACCAGCCGGAATTGACCGAACGCGTCTTTTTACAATGGCAGGAGGGAGAACTAAGCCGGCAAGCGTATCGTACCGGGGACATCGGGTATTGGCAAGATGGACTTTTGTACTACCAGGGGCGCCGTGATTTCCAAGTAAAATTGCATGGCTACCGTATAGAATTGGGTGAAATCGAAGCACAACTGCGCCAATTACCGGAAGTGGAGAATGCGGTCGTCATTCCTATCGTACGCCGCGGCAAAAATGCCGCGTTAGAGGCTTATATTGCGCTGCGGTCAGACCCAGTAATGGCTACTGCTGTAAGCGATATGGGGAATTTGCTACGGCAAAAACTAAGCCAGGTATTACCGGCCTATATGCTGCCGCAGCGGTATACCTTTATTTCAAGCATCCCGCTCACCGCCAACGGCAAGGCCGATCGTAACGCACTACGCTTTAAGGCTGTTGCGGCAATGCAATAACTTAAATTTTAAATGAGCCGACGCAGATTGCTTGCGCTGGCTCATTTTTTTCACTATGAGAAAGGATAACCTCGCCAACTAGGCGAGGACCGCGGAAGATAGTACGAGGAAAAACGCGCGCAGTGGAAACCGATGCGCGCTTTTCTTGGCCCCTTAACATACAATGAACGAGAAACCATTGGTATTGTATGGGGAGGGAAGGGGTGAAGCTCTGTGCTGGTTATTCGCAAGTCCAGCGTGCAACGCGGCATGACAGTAAGACTGATTCCGTTGACGCGCCAAATCAAAGGCTTTCCGGTAATGCAGGAACCCCGCACCCTTTATCCCTCAGACCCTAAGCTATTGCTCAGAGGGAGGGGTTTTTTCGGTGGCTATCGATAAAAATGAGCGCATCAAATTGCTGCGCCAACTCGAATCGCAACGTAATTCTAAGGTATTAGTGTATTTTTCTTATACCCCCCTGGATGACAACATTTTAATGCCTTTATATTCGCAACTCGTAACAATTGGGAAAACAGAAAAAATAGACTTATTCTTGCACTCGTATGGCGGCGCAGTGGATACCCCATTCAAAGTAGTTACCTTAATTCGTGAGTTTTGTGACAAGTTTGGCGTAATCGTACCATTTGTGGCCAAAAGTGCCGCATCGATGATTGCGATTGGTGCGGATGAAATTGTGATGGGTCCGGTTTCGGAGCTCGGTCCCATCGACCCGTTAGTAAAACATCCCTTGTATAAAGAACTGTGGATACCGGTGCAGGCCATTCGCTATTGTCTTGACTACATTCAGCGTACCATTCAAGAAAACCCTGAACCAGATACAGCAGCCTTGGCCTTATCCCCAATTATGAACAAGCTGGATCCATGGATTATCGGCGACTATGAAAAAGCCATTAAAGCCTCGAAACAGTACGCGCAGCAGTTGCTCGCCAGTTACATGTTTAAGAACCAGCCGGAAAAAATTGAGGGTGCCACCAAGGCCCTTGTCGAAGGTTACTTTTCCCACGGTTATCCCATTGGACGTAAGGAAGCGAAAGAGGAGTTAGGCCTAAACATCGTTGAAGCCACTGGGGAGCTTTGGCAAACAATCTGGGAACTATACACCTCGTATGACGAAATAATGGTTGAAAGGGACTATGTCAGTATCATTGATTACAGTAAAGTGGAATAGCAAAATCGCAATTGCATATGTACAATATCAGGTCAGCAAGTTCGAATCGGGAGCACTGTAATTAGGCAAGTTTGCGGGACAGCTTGCCTAATTACAGGAATGGACAAATATGGTAGGGTTATTTTCTTTACCAAAAGGAATCCTAGGGTGTACTATTAACTCACATTATTTTTTTAGCTATTGCTATTAGGCGAAGTATTTAGTTTTAAATTGTAGAAGATATGCAAAATAGTTTGAGATTTCTTTTAATACTGTTTTATGATATAGTTATATGTAGGAGGTGAATACCCATGTTAACTTTTGGATGGTTTAATACTACTACTGCTCTAGTCGTATTGGGGATTGCTTTGGTCATCTTTGGACCGGGTAAACTACCTGAACTAGGTGGCGCCTTGGGCAAAGGTATTAAGGAATTTAAATCTGCTTCAGATGGTGAAAAAAAACAAGCTGAGAATGAAGAGGTAAAATCCGAGTCCAAGTAGATTAGATATTATCTTGGATTACGATTACACATTACGATGTAGTTTGTTTAATTTACCTATAATTAAGCCTTGATTTGTTTGACTCAACATGCTATATTATGTTTTGTCACTAATGAGTTGCGGTCGTGGCGGAACTGGCAGACGCGCTAGATTCAGGTTCTAGTGCTCGCAAGGGCATGGAGGTTCAAGTCCTCTCGACCGCACCAAATCGACGTTTTAGAGCGTTTTATCGTAGGAATACGGTAGAACGTTCTTTTTGCGTGTATTGAGCTTTCTTTTGGGTACAGCATTTCTTACAAGACGGTGGCTTAGGTAGGGCTTATTAATGAACGGTACTAATTATGTGCCAGTTGTTCCATACATCTGCATTATTTTACCGATTGACAAGCATCTTCCCACAAGCGTAGCCTACGTATAGAGGCAAACTTAAGGAGAGCAAAAGTATGACGTTGGTGGATATGCCTGGACAAACCCAAATGACCCGACTCAAGCAATTCAAGCTATTGAATCTGGTAATGTAGGCGCACTTATGGACGAATCAACAGGGAAATGGAATATCACAGGAATTTTTGGGCAACCAGACAAACAATGGTCAAATATTAGTTCGAATGGAGAAACTGGCAGTTTTATAGATACTTCAAAAATAATACCATTTACTATGTCTGGTTCATATAGTAAAACCCAATATATAGGATATGGGAAGGCGTTTATCATTAAAAGACCGGAACCGTATTCATTTTATATAGAGGTTTGGGGCTCTCAGACTCTTGCTAATGCAGTATTATCAACAGTACAGATAGAAGAAGATAGTGCACATTCATGACTATTACTAAAGGCGGTAATAACTTAAATTTGATTTTTCAATTAAAGCCTGGCATAAAGCATTATAATATAGGGCTTGGCCATGACATGATTGGAATTTCATTTCAATAGATATATGTTTATTTAATTGTCTAAAGCCGCATCTCGACCGCACCAAATACGCTGATCGACGGCTTTTCCTGTAAGGGAGAGTCGTTTTTTTATTTCCCGCATGAGGTTATCTATACGTCATTTTAAAGGTTTGCCAGCAACGTCCGTGCATTAGAGGGCGACCGAGAAAAATGTTGCTTAATGGCACTTATACCTGTAACATGTGTAAATAGGCAATATTCGTTTATATGACGAACATATGACCAACTTTTGACCTATTAAGGAACCTATCGTCGCATAGAGCTGGTTTTCCGCTTGTGCACGAAGAGGGTGTAGCAAAAAGGAGTGTGTAGGTGTGCAGTGGTTTATAAATTTTAAAACTGCCCAAAAAATCATGAGCGTTGTGGTTCTCCTGATTCTCTTTATGATTGGGATTTGGACGGTAGTATTTTACTACAGCAGCAGGGCCAACAGCAATCTGACTGAAATGTATCAAGGGAACCTGGTTCCGATTAAAGACCTAAACGATGCCAGAGTCAAAATGCGTCATTACGAAGGGACGGTTTTTGAGTCGGTAATTACTGCAGCTGACAAAAATCGTATCAAAGATTTAAGCCAAGAATCAAAAGCTGCGGTAGAAGCGCTCAATCAAGATTTGGCAGACTATCAAAAGCAAAGTTTGGACTCCTTCGAAGCGTCTAAACTTGCCGCACTACTGCCAACTGTTAGTACGTACGAAACCGGAGTGCAAAAGGTGTTAGCGCTAGTTCAGGCTGGCAACCCCACCGCTGCTTTCCAGTATTATAAGACCAACCTGGACACTACTGCCGATAACATAGCCCAGGCTTTATCTGATCTTGCCACGCACAATGACAACTTGGCAAACGCCATGAACCTGCAAACTAAGTCTGAAGCGATTATCTCAACTGAAATATCCATAGGTATTATGTTATTGGCCATTATTTTAGCTTTGGCACTAGGCCTTTTTGTGGCCAAGATCATTGCCAATCCACTTAAATTGATGACGCAGAGCGCCCAGGAGATTGCCACAGGTAATCTGGCTGTTGACATTATTAAAGTTGCCTCGCATGACGAAGTTGGGTTATTGAGCACATCGCTAATAACAATGACAACCAATTTACGCGGGTTGATTCGAACAGTTGCCGAATCGTCAGAGCAGGTCGCGGCTTCTGCCGAGGAACTAACCGCTAGTGCCGAACAGAATGCCCAAGCTTCTGATCAAGTAGCCGGATCGATTAATGCAGTAGCAGCCGGGGCTGAACACCAAGTTGATGCCGTAAATGAAACTTCTGCTGCCATTGAACAAATATCTACCAGTATCCAACAAGTGGCAGTAAGCAGCAACAATGTTGCGAACCAAACGCAAAACACCACGAGTGTAACCAAAGAAGGTCAAGGTGCCATCGCAAGAGCTATTAGTCAGATGGGAAAAGTTGATCAAGGGACTGTCAAAGTACAGGCGGCTATTAACAAACTAGCCGGTAGTTCGGAGGAAATTGGCAATATTATTGGGATGATTACCGACATAGCCAATCAAACCAATCTGCTTGCACTTAATGCGGCCATTGAAGCGGCCCGAGCCGGTGAACAAGGGCGAGGCTTTGCGGTAGTGGCGGAAGAGGTACGTAAACTGGCTGAACAAGCAGCAGGTGCGGCGCAACAAATTGGTCAATTAATTCAAGAAAACCAAATTGACCTTAATACTGCAGTGGAGTCGATGCAGCAGGGTTCCCAAGATGTAATGCTGGGAAAATCCGTTGTAGGTGAAGCCGGTGATGCTTTCGGAGCCATAGCTGAAGCAATCGAGCTTGTTTCCGGTCAAGTGCAGGAAATTTCCGCCACAATTCAACAGATGGCCGGGAGTAGTCAGCAGGTAGTTGCTTCTATTCGTAAAATCGAACTCATCAGTAAGGAGAGTTCAGATCAAGCTCAAACCGTAGCGGCAGCAACCGAGGAGCAGTCGGCGTCTGTGGAGCAAATTGCCAATGCGAGCCAAAGCTTGGCTCTAATGGCCCAACAACTGCAGAACAGTGTGAGTAATTTCCGCATCTAATCAAACACGCAATGTTATTAAAAAAATGGTAGACATAGGCAAATTAAGTGAAATATTAGCAGGAATCCGGACATTTTTGGCGAAGATTATAAAAAAGTTAATTATAATTGCTGTATCTGTCGACAATGGCAAACCTGCTTAAAGGTGGGGACGCAAAGCTACGAGTCTAAGGTGGACAAAAACACTATGATGGTCGGGCTATCGAAAATTTACACCACATTGTCGCCACGTAAGCATTGTTTCGTGGCGACTTTTTTGTGCGGGAGAAAACGGGGTGTGGACACGTGGATATTAGCTTAATACCAGTGCAAGTTGATGCCTTGGACGTTGGAGTTCTGACAAGCTATGACCTTTTTGATGAGGTCGGTAAACTGTTATTGGCCAAAGACGAGTTAGTAACAGAGAGCGTATATGAACTGCTGCAAAGGCGCCAGGTGTACAGAATCGCGCAGGGACACGTTGAAGCAGTGCCAGTTAAACGGTTCTCGGCTCATGTTTATCGTGAGGTTTTGACTAAGGTTCAGCACCTATACTATGAAGCGGCACTGGTAGATTCGGAGCAATTGAGCCAAACAATTGAATTGGTGGAAGTAATGGTCAAGGAGCTGGAAACCTGCCCCAAACAGTTTGTCGATCTTAACGCCTTGCGTACCTATGATAATGATCTCTATGTGCATTCAGTTAACGTTGCGATCTTGTCCGGCATGATCGGAGCGGAACATGGCTACTCGGGCAGGGAACTGCGCGGGCTCGTGTTGGGTGCTTTGCTGCATGACATAGGTAAACTTGGTATACCAAAAGAAATTTTAAATAAACCTTCCGGTTTGACGAACGACGAATTTGCTTTGATGAAGGAGCATCCGGAAAAAGGCGTTGCATTGTTGGCTAATGTTACGGTATCCGCGAGTGTGCTCAATATCATCCGACATCATCATGAGCGTTGGGATGGCTCTGGCTATCCCTATGGGCTAATTGGCCCTAAAAATTCACTTAATTCGCAAATCGTGGCTGTTGCCGACGTGTTCGATGCTATAACAGCTGATCGCCCCTATCGCAGCGGTTTACCGTTTTATCACTCCTACGAATTAGTGGTTACTAATCAGGGACTTAATCCTGATGTGCTCCAGGTCTTTAAACGTTGCATTGTGTTTTACCCGGAAAATTCCTTTGTGACCTTAAATACGGGAGAGGTTGGGCAAGTTATTGAGGTGCCCTTGCACTATCCTACGCGTCCCACAGTGCGTGTTTTGTTCGATTCTGCCGGAAATCCGGTATTTCAGCAAACAATTAGTTTATTGGATGATTTGACCCGATTCATCAGTAAGGTATCTTTTGATGGCGGGGATGAAAAATATCACACTTCTCCCGTGATTTGGCACATTGACTCTAAGGCTGGTCTGAGTTAAGCCAGCTTTACCCACTCTTGCACGAATAGGTAAAACCAAAATAAGCTCTGTATTTCTGTAAAATGATGTACCATAAAGGCAATAATGACTTAATTAACGGTTGTCGGCAAGAGCAACCGTTTTGTTGTGCAAAGTATTGGGTGAAAAAATGACTGTTAAATTGCAGGCAAAAAGGAGGATTGATGAAAAGATTGTCGAATAAAACTCAAAATATCTTGCAAAAAAATTGTCGCCATGTGCTTTACTTATGGTGACTTTTTCATTGCCTTAGTGGAGAGCCGAACCGAGCCTAGTATACAAATGGAGGGTAAATATGAAAATTAGAGCTAAATTGGTCACAGCCTTTGGCATAGTTTTATTGATTTCCGCTTTACAAGGGGCGGTAGAGATCGTAGTTTCGAATAATATCAATAATTCTGTCAAAAGCATCAGCAACAAGTGGCTGCCGTCGCTTGGGTATATAAGTGAACTGGATACCCAAACCTCAGAGCTGCGCTTAAATGAGCTTCAACTCATAACCATGCCGGACATGCGACAACAAACGACCCAAAGTATTGCTACATTGTCTAATGAAATTAATGCGGACATGGCTAAATATGCGGCCACAATGACCACACCGGAGGAAAAAACCAACTGGGCTACGTTTACGCGCGGCTATCAAGCGTATGTGCAAAATGATGAGACCATCTCTGAGTTAGTTGACGGAGGTAGTACTGACGCAGCCCTAATTCAATACGACTCCAGTGTGACTGCGTACAACCAATTTAAAGCTCCACTCAAGAACCTGGTTGCTTTAAATATCAACAACGGCGCTAAAGAAGCAACAATTTCGCAAACAGCCTTTGACTCTGGCCGCATAATTTCCTTCATTGCACTGGGGCTAAATATCCTGTTAGGTATGTTGCTGGCTTGGTATATAGCGGTATCACTGACCAAAACCGTCCAGCAGTTGGGTGATGCCATTGACGAAGTTGCCGAGGGTAACCTTGCTATCGACAAAGTGAAAATTAATACTCAAGATGAAATCAGTCAAATGGCAGGTTCCTTTAATACCATGGTAGCGAATCTGCGTGCGCTAATTAAGAATGTGGCTGAAGCGGCGGAGCAAGTAGCTGCTTCCTCTCAGGAATTAACCGCAAGCTCGGAACAGCATGCCCAAGCAACTACCCAGGTCGCAACGGCGATCGAAGGTGTTGCCAGCGGGACACAAAAGCAGGCTGATGCGGTCAATGAAACTTCTGCGGCCATCGAACAAGTGTCAATCAGCATTCAACAAGTTGCGGAAAACGCCAATAGCGTAGCCGGTTTAACCGACATCACCACCCAGGCGACACAAGTTGGCTACTCGGCAGTTAACAAGGCTGTCAGCCAGATGGACAATGTGGGCAAGAGCACGGCGCAGGTTCAAGCGGCCATTGAACAGTTGGAAACAGGCTCCAACAAAATCGGTGAAATTTCTAGCGTAATCGCCGATATTGCCAGCCAGACCAACCTTTTAGCGTTAAATGCTGCAATTGAGGCGGCAAGGGCAGGGGAACAAGGACGCGGTTTTGCGGTAGTCGCAGAAGAAGTGCGTAAATTGGCCGAGCAGTCGCAAAATGCTGCCCAGGAGATTACTCAGCTGATTGATGAAAACAAGATTGGTATTGATAACGCAGTAGCTACGATGAATACGGGTGCCAACGAAGTTAAAGTTGGCATGGAGGTGGTTAATACTGCCGGTGATTCTTTTAAAGATATCGCAGCTTCCGTAGAGCAGGTGGCGGAGCGCATCAAGGAAATTTCTGTGACTATTCAGCAGATGGCAAACGGTAGTCAACAGATTGTGGACTCGATTCATTCAATTGACATGGTGAGCAAGGAAAACTCCAGCCAATCCCAAACAGTTTCGGCTGCAACGGAAGAACAGGCAGCGTCAGTTGAAGAAATTGCCTCCGCCAGTCAGAATCTAGCTGTTTTAGCCCAAACCTTGCAGAACGCTACGGCAAAATTCCGCGTTTAACGCGTTTAAATACGAGAGGAAAAGACAATCTATGTTGACAAAAAAGCTGTTTCAGTCTAAATATCTTACGTCCTTGCACCTTAAGATCTTCCTTTTTACGATGATGCTCATATTTTTAATGACAGCCGCTTTTCTAGTAGTTATTTTTGCTTCAGGAGTTAATGCTATCACGCGAAATTTGATCATAGAGGTTAATGTTGTGGCGGCTGTCTTGATTGCCGGTGCCGGGCGTATAAAATAGATTTT
>JAJXUE010000019.1 GCA_021783135.1 Bacillota bacterium
GGAGAGGCTGTAGTCAGTAAAAATATCGCACAGCAGCTTGGACAGTTGCTAGGTCAATAGACAAGAGTTCCGCGTATCGAGTTAAGTACAAAGTAAAATTGGCTTAGAATGGTCGGTAAATATGATCGCCCAATGTGATTAGATTTTAATGCTAATCACGATGGGCGATTCTTTGCTAAACCGACGTTTCGAGCACTCAACGTGTTTGCTAACCCGACGAATCGGCAACACAAGGCACGCAGCACTTTAGCTTCTCCTCAGTCAAACCATTGATTTCTCTGGTGTCTTCACCGATTTCAAAAGTGTATCAAATTGGGAGTTTTTTCAAGCCTTTGCGGGACCTCTCATTCTGCTAAAATCAAAGGGGAAAGAGGGCGGAGATGCTCTTGCTTGTAATTCTATCTGGATTAATCACTGCAAAAGTTTGGGTATTGATGCAATTATCCGAGCAAAAAACAATAACAATAACAATAAAAGTTTAAGGTTAGCAAAAAAGACGGTCAATAAGACGGAAGCAGTAGAGGCTTGGGTAGATGAACAAGGATTTGAGAAAGTTCAAGTTTACCAGTCAATCTTCACGATGGACAACGAGGAGCAACCATTGAGGTTTGTAAAATTTGCAATAAAACATAAGGATAAGCTTCGCACACAGATAATGATCGTAACAACCTGCATGGATATGGCATTTAAGACCTTGTTTAGAATAATCAGAGCGCGTTGGGATATTGAGAACTCGATTTTCAATAACTTGAAACGTGAATGTGGCTTAGAGCATTGTTTTGTGCATGGAGGAAATGCCGTAGAAGCAGTGCTGTATTTGATCTTTATAGCATCGAATATCATGCAGCTATTCTTAGTAAGGCGACTGAGAAACCATTTCACAACTCAACGAGAAATGGTAAGGCTTTTATTAAAAGGACTATATCAGCTGAAGTATCGAGCTGAATTGGTTTTTAGCAGCTCATAGAAAATGTGCAACAAAATAGGAAGCTAAAATTGTGGGGTAGGGGAAGGGGTATCCTTTTTTAGCTAGAATTAGGCAAATAGGTGCTTAAAGTTTAAAAGTATTTGAGCTTTACAATATAGGGCTGCAAAATTCATTCATAAGGCTAAATTGCTGGTAGCGCCAGTTATTAGCGTGGCTAAGCCGATAATTCCCCGCCAATTGCGAAATGCTAGGCCCGCCAGCAAGATTACAAGGGAGGTATGATAATATGATTGAGAAATTTTCAAAAGATCAAAATTGGGCTAAGTTAACCCCGGTGTTGGGCCACTGCTGAGATATAATCTAGCGACCTACCAAAGACAAAACCCTGTTGGTCTAGTAATCAACAGGGTTTTGGGGAAGAAAGTCGATTAGATTGTCTGTATCGATTGTTTGATAGTGACCTCTAAAACTGCCCTAATCCAAACAAACTTGTTCTTCATCATTGCAAAATTTTCACCATCTTTGAGAAACACAGCAGTACCTTTTATTAGGAAGCCCGTACCTTTACCCATCTTACCTTGAATTTCCCGGTTTCCAATGGTAAGCTGTATTTTGTTATTTGCGTTAATGTTTTTTTCCGTCCTATGCATGAATCCGGCGGGGATTAATAGTTTGTCATCCGAAGTCACGTGTACATAACTGTTCCAGGTATTAACGACGTGAGGTTCGTCTGCTCCTTGAGTGACTATCGCCACAATTCCGTCGGCTGGGTGGGATAATATTTCCGATAGCAGTTCGTTAATCATTGTATTTTGCCTCCTCGTAATGTTGAGCATTAAATATTTTGTGTAAAGGATATTACAGATAACATATATCTATAATATGGATTATAATTAATCAGGCTATATAAGTCAATTGAAATCTTGTCTATAATATCTAAGCGTAGTATAGTCTAACTTGTGGAAGATATGGAAAGTTTGGTAGTTCAAAATTTGGGGGAGGTAAGCATTTTGCAATTCAGCATAGGTGTAGAATATGCTTTACATTCTTTGTTTTACATGGTGGATCTTCCTCCAGGTAAGGCCATTGGGGTTAAAGAATTAGCAATACTTCAAGGAATATCCGAAACATATCTTTCTAAGGTTTTTACAAAATTGAGGAAGTCGGGTATTGTAAGAGCAATGCCCGGTGTTAATGGCGGATATGAATTAGCACGTAATTCGGAGAAAATAACCTTTTGGGATATCGTCGAGGCTGTTGAAGGGGCATCGCCAATATTTCAGTGTGCAGAAATCAGACAAAATAATATCTTGCTTGACAAAAATACCATACCGAGTAGTTTCGATAAATGTCCATGTTTAATAAAAGTTATTATGATAGAGGCTGAAGAACAAATGAGACGATATTTAGCTGTAAAAACTCTAGCGTGGTTGAATGAAGAAGCTAAGAAAGAGTTCACAGAAGATAAGAAGAAGGCAATTAATGATTGGCTACAAAATATTATATCGAAATAGTCTAATATCTGGAGTGTAGAGAAAATGCGTCTGTGGCATGAAGAGTTGCTGTCAATTTTGCCTAGACAACAACTCCTGGGACAGCATAGAGAATGTTGTGCTCTTCGCGGGTACGGCTGGGGGAAGTCCCATTCTGTAGTTAATTATGTTTTTCGCTATTCTAGAGAGCGACTCTGGTTTTATCACATGCAGGTAATGCACGAAATGCAACGACGTGGGTATAATCCAGAAAGTTGTTGGTTTGATCCTGGATATAGGGGTAAATCAGCACCACAATTTGAACCTAACTATCGAGAAATTCAACGGTTGAAAGAAGATCAAAGCAGGATGTCATTTGTATACCCCGAGCATGACAACGAATATCTTATGGAATGTCTGGCAAACCTCCGAAGTAAAGGGGTAAATCTTCCTGTACGCTCGACCCCGTGAAAGAATTTTAAAAAAGGAAAATAAGGGTGGCGGGTGGACCAGTATGAGTAATGTCGAATCATTTGAACTTGCTCGCATAGAGTATAGACTATTACCTTCTACTAGTCCGGCCAACACCATAAAGTTTGAAGAAAAGCTGAAACAATGGGGAATAATTGCTGACTATTTACATTAGAATCAAAAAGCCCCCAATTACCGCCTAGGCCATATAATCCAAAACTACTATTCCCCTGTATTTTTCCAGATCTTCTTTTGTTAGGCTTAGATTTTTGATTGTCATTGCTTTTTTAGTCGACAATGACAAGAACTTTTCAACTGGGCTAAATAGATAACCTAACAGCCCTAGAGCCTTTGTTCTGTAGTGCATTGGGATTGTAATAACGGGTTTTAACTGTTCCATTACTTCAACTGCAGCCATGGCATTGATGGTAGCAAGTCCTCCTATTGGTAATAGCAAAATGTCTACACTCCCAATTTGTTCGAGTTGCTTGGGCGAAAATTTATGACCTAAATCACCGCAATGGCAAACGGTTATGTCATCTATTGTGTACTTAAACACAATGTTCTTTCCTCTAAAAGCACCGCCCTTATTATCGTGAAAAGTTGATATGCCAGAAATGACAATGCCACTTTCGAGATATTGACCAGGGTTGTCTAGATGCTGAAATTTTCCCCGCACTATTGAGACGTTGTTATGGTCTGAGTGATTATGACTGGTAGTAACTATGTCTGCCTCAAGGTGCGGTAAAGGATAACCAATCTTCTTGTCGAACGGGTCAGTCACAATTCTTGATCCGTTGTCGGATATAATAGTAAAACAAGATTGGCCAAACCATTTAATCTTCATTCCAATCCCCTCCAACTTCTTCAGTAGTAAAAGGTGAACATATTTGTAAATCTATTATTGCAGTGCTTTGCTTTAAATATTTTGCTTCCTTTTGTGTTGTAATGTGTTGCAAAATTTGCATTTTATATCTCCTTTATTGATTTAAGATTTTGTAACCCATTCATTTTTTTATATACTGTAAAATACACCCAGACAGCATTGATCAACAACAATGCACTGGTAATAAAAAAGACATATCGAATACCCAAGTAGGCTGCCACTTGCCCGCCTAAAACAGCACCTCCAAATACGCCCCAATACCCTGCCGACATGGTAAAACCAAAAACACTACCTACAAGAGAATCCGGTGTAATTTTCTTAACAAGCGTATTAATAGAAGGATTTAGCCCACCTAAAGTTAAGCCTAATAAAAAGCGAAGTCCCATCAATTGCCATGGATTTCTCACAAAGGCTTGTGGTATATAAATGATTCCTGCAACGACAAGCGCGGCTAACATGACTTTATGCGCTCCTGTTTTATCAGAAAGTTTCCCCAGTCTTGGAGCGGCAACTATATTCGCTAGCCCCGAGGCTGAAAATGCCAATCCCGCTACCAGAGCGACATGACTGGTATCTTTGGTCAATTGAGCGACATATACGGTTATAATGGGTTCTATAGAATAAAGTCCAAAAGTTAAAACAAAAAAGGTTACAAGTAAGATAATAGTCAAACTCTTTTCTGGCACACTCTTCCATTGCTCCTTGATACTCACTGTCTTTTTAGCCTGAGGGGTAAATGATTCCTTGACAAATAAAGCGGTCAGAACAAATGCAATCATCAGCAATGCACCTGTTATGAAAAATACTGGTTGAAAGCCAAGGTTCTCTTCAATAAAACCACCAATAATTGGACCTAGCAAAGAACCGGCAATACTTCCTGTTGAAAGTGTCCCTAAAGCGTATCCCGCGTGTTCCTTATCCGTCTGTGTTGCAATCAATGTAGTGCAAGCTGTGCCAAAACCTGTGATAGCTCCCTGCAATAATCTCAATCCGATCAGCACATATACATTCGGCGCAAAACCCATACAACCTATGACTAGCGCCATACCAAGGCTTGCCCGCAAAATCATGGGCTTTCGACCAAATTTGTCTGCAAAATGACCCCAAATAGGTGAGAAAATAGCAGAAATTATATAGGTAACTCCAAAAGCAATTCCTGAAAGTTGTGCAATTGAAGATGTATTATGAACTCCGAGATGCTGGATATAAAGTGGCAATACTGGGGCAATCTGACTCATTCCTATGCCTGAGACAAACATTCCAAACCAGCAAATGAACAAATTCCTTTTCCAAATCGGCATGAATATAAACCTTTCTTTTTGTTCTTATCTCGCAGAGCTGGGTTCCTTGATGTTTACTCCAAGGTGTCGATCCAAGCGTTGACAGTAAGTACATCGGCTTGGCGTGGGAACACCTTCTCGGTGAGAACGCGGTGTACCTCAGGATCGGTATCAAGACATGCATCCGCAAGAACCTTTAATGCATAGTCTTGATCTGCCGCCTCACGCAATGTTGATAGAACAACGCCACTTGTAGACCATTTTGCATAGCCATGACCAACAGGGCGGTATTATTGTGATGATTATGCATGCTCTGTACAACTCCTTACCATTATGCTAATATAAATGGAGAACTCTCCGCATAGTATAAGCGGACAATGATCCACTTGTCAAGTGAGGTTTGTAATTAAATGTTAGGAAGTGATGAAATAGTGAATGGTTCAGAGATAAGCCAAATTCGTTTAGAACGTCGTGATGCTGCTGAGAATCGTCAAAGAATATTGTATGCTGCTTTAAAGCTATTTGAGCAATATGGTGTCGAACAAGTTAGTATGAATCAAATTGCCAATGAAGCCCTGGTCGGACCGGGAACACTTTATCGCCGTTATAGAAGTAAAGGTGAATTATGCATGGATTTAATTAAAGACAACATTGTTCAGCTTTTTGATGATATTGAAACCTACTTAAGGGATAATTGCTCTTTTACGCCAAGTCAACGTTTAAAAGGAATTCTCAACCTATTTATCCGTTTCAGAGAAAGGAAAGCACAATTAATTACCGGAGTTGAGGAGTCTTCGTCAACCAATTCACTTAAATCTCGGATGCGAAGCCCTTTATATGACGAATTGCACCAACTGTTGGTTGAATTGTTTGACGAGATGAATGCGACTGAGCGGACCAATTTCAACAGTGTCTTTAGAGCGGATATTTTGTTAACTGCTTTAAGGAGTGATTCCTATTTGTTTCAAAAAGATGTACGTAATTATTCACCGGAGATGATTTTGGAACAACTCTGCGCATTATTTATTTTGCATAAATGAAACCTCGGTTGGTGCAAGAGCATAGTCGGTTATTTATATCGCACTGTAATAGTTGTGATTTATGAAAAATATATATAAACTATTTTTAGCATTGTCAGGAGGGGTGAAATGAGCATAGATAAATATAAAACTTTTGTTGTTGCTGCCAGATACGGTACTTTTCATGATGCAGCGGATGAACTGTATATTACCGCATCTGCTGTTTCAAAGCATATTGCAGCACTTGAAAAGGAACTGGGTATCGTGCTTTTTGAACGTTTGCCACAAGGTGTACGCCTGACAAAAGCGGGGGAAGCGCGGCTTCCACTTGCTAAACGAATTGTAGAAGCGCATGATGAATTAAAGGCTATGAAAGTTACTTCTCCAGACTTAAGATTACAGCTTTATTCCATTCCAACTCAGAAACGATTTGGATTGTCACAAATCTTGGCGGAATTTAGAACTTTACGGCCGGAAATCGTTATTGAGATATCGGAGCGGCATGGGTTGGCGTTGGCTAAAGCTATTCTTGACGGGGAATGCGAGCTTGGTTTTGCTGGAAGTCAGTATTTAAATCCAGGTCTGTTGCAGTGGATTACCATTACAAAAGGAAAGGTGGGAGCCGTTCTTCCCTTGTGCCACCCTCTTGCGAGTTGTGAAAGTATTTCACTAAAGTGTCTGAGCGGGGATGATTTTGTTTTTCTTATTCCCGAGACGGGAATGTATCAGGTATATGTTGAGTTTTGCAAACGGAACGGTTTTATACCGAAGGTTAAGACCTTTGCCTCTAGAGAGGACACGTTAATATATTATGTTGCCAATAATATGGGAGTGTCGCTTTCACAAAAGGAAATGGTGGATATTTATAAAAACGATGACGATATAGTTTTTGTACCGTTGGATGAGGAACTATGCAGCTCCAGCGTTCTGGTCAGAGCCAGACACCGGAATCTCTCGCCAGCGGGATCGATTTTTTGGAATTTTATTAAGAAAAAATTTGAATAGGCGGATGTCCTTAATATAGGACTGATTTAGCAAGGGGCCTGTTTCCATATTGGAAACAGGCCCCTTTAATTGGAATTTTGTTATTATTCAGAATATGGTACTTTGTACTAAAATATATTTAAGAAAGGGTTTGATGCGATGTTACACTTATCCTGGACTCCTGTGTATTGTTTCGCAATCCTGACAATTATATTTGTTGTCAGCGAGTACTTATCCGACAAAACAAAAGGTTATGTTTCATTCCTCGTTTTTGCAACTGTTTTCTTTGCAATCGGCTATTGGACAAACATATTACCCAAAGACCTGGTCCAGCAAACCGGCATCACCGGAATTCTGGGCATCCTCTTCGTCCCACTCGTGGTGGTGAACCTAGGAACTATAATTGATTTAAACAATCTTCTGAAAGAATGGAGGACAGTTATTATTTCGCTTGCTGGGTTGATAGGTGTCGCTATCGCCTGCTTCACGATCGGTACAGCCGTCTTTGGAAAAGTTTACGCTTATAGTGCAACGCCTCCCATTGCCGGAGGCATTGTGGCAGCCATCATCGTTTCCGATGCCGCAAATGCTTTTCACAGGCCGGAAATTGCCGCTTTTGCTATGATACTCATTGGTGTTCACAACATGATAGGCATCCCCCTGGCCACAGTTTGCCTCAAGAGCGACTTAAAGAAAAAATTTCTGAAAGGTGACTTTAGCTCTCCTGCCGTCACTGCTGCTTCCTCAGAGGAAAAGAAGAGTTTTCATATTCCGGATGTTAAAGTGTTCAAGGATGTACCCAAACATCTAGACACCCCGACCATGAACCTTGCAAAGTTAGGTATTGTGGCAGCTATTGCGCTTTTTGTGGCAAACCTTACAATTATTCCGGGCAGCAAACCAATCAACTATATCCTTGCTCCTACTATTGCCTATCTCATTTTTGGCCTGATTTTTACGAAAGTCAACTTTCTTTCGAAACAGTCTCTGGGCAAGGCCGGTAGTTTGGGTATTATGATGCTTGGTTTGATGACTTATGCGCCGACCAGTTTTGCACAGCTTTCACCCGCTAAGTTCGTCGATATGATCGTTCCTATAATCGGTCTCCCCGTAATAAGTTTAATCGGTATTGCCATTTTTTCTATCCTTGCTGGCAAATTTCTCAAATATTCACCCGCTGTTTCCTTGGCTATAGGCGCTACAGGTCTTTTGGGATATCCCAATACACAGCTTGTCGCTGAAGGTGCAGTTAGCTCTATGGATGCGACGGCGGATGAAAAGGAAAGGGCACTCGCCTATGTCCTGCCTAAGATGATCGTAGGTGGTTTTGTATCCGTTACTATCGCTTCCGTTATCCTTGCTTCTATCGTTGCGCCTATAATCTTCAGATAAATGTGAACATGTAAATCACAATAGATAAGGGTCTGTTTTTGTCAGGCTGCGGCGGTTTCAAATACGCGCTGCAGCTTTCTTTAATCCAAACGGGGAGGGAAACACAATGAATTTTAAAGATGAGGCTCAAAAGCTTCAGAAACTGCTAGTCCAATACCGTAGAGATTTCCACAGCGAGCCGGAACTGCCGTTAATGGAATATAATACCTGTGGAAAAATCAAACGTTTCCTTGCTGAGAACAATATAGAGATACTGCCTTCAGGGCAGGAAACCTCTGTAGTGGGTATAATCCGTGGGGCAAGGCCCGGCAAGACTATTGGCCTTCGTGCAGATATTGACGCCCTGCCTATTACTGAAGCTGTTGAAAGCCCATACAAGTCAAAGACAGAGGGGGTAATGCATGCCTGCGGACACGATGCCCATAGCGCTATGCTCATGGGGGCGGCTCTGCTGTTAAACAGTATGAAAAAGGATCTTAAAGGCTGCATTAAGCTCATATTTCAGGCCGCAGAGGAAATCGGCGTCGGCGCATTAAATCTTGTGAAGGCGGATGTTCTGGAAGGTGTCGACGCAGTAATGGGTTTTCATATAAACATGGATATAGAAACTGGCAAAGTAGGTTTTAAGTCAGGTTATTCCCAGGCCTCAGCCAGTACCTTGAAAATTGTTATTACAGGAGCCGGCGGACACGGAGCATTTCCTCACAAAACCAATGATCCCATTACGGCTGGTTGCTATCTTGTAACAGAGCTTCAAACAATAGTCAGCCGAATGCTCGATCCGGTCCAACCTGCAGTCATAACCATCGGTAGCTTTCAAGGAGGAACAAAGGAGAACATCATTCCCGAAAAAGTAGATATTTGCGGAACCATCCGGACTTTCTCGAATGAGGTAAGCACATTAATCAGCACTAAGATTGCAGATGTCTGCAGGGCCACGGAGTTAGTTTTCGGCTGCAAATGTGAATTTACGATTACGACTGGCTGCCCACCCGTATTTAACAACCCGCAATTTGTTAAAGAGTTTGCCAGGAGCGCATCGGTTGAAATTGTCAGTGAGGAAAATGTAATAGATATTGATATTCCAGCTATGGTAGGGGACGACATGGCCTTCTATCTTGAAAAAGTCCCGGGGGTGCTGGGAGCTTTAGGGGTAAGAAATGCAGCTAAAGGAATCACTGCGGGCAATCATACGGCACAGTTTGATTTAGACGAGGAGTCACTGTGGGTTGGTACTGCATGTCTTGCCCAGACAGCCTGGGATTTTCTCGCCGCTGCAAAATAATCAATTTAAACACGCTTGGTCGGAGCGGTACTTACCGGGATTTTCGAATGCTCGAGGGAAGTCTTCCCGTCGGTAGGCCTTCCCAACGGCTTTACTCGACCCCACACACCGGGGAACACGTCTGTCCACCGAGTCCGACAGTACTCGGACACAATGCCGATTCCAAGTCCTATCATGTCAATTGTGCCCTTACTAAAGAAGGTCGCCGTGATGAAGCCTAACAGTTATAAACGAGGCTATTAGAATTGGAAGTTCCTTTTTTGATTGTCGCAATGTTTCAAAAAGGAATAGATTGGTAATTAAAAGGATATCCATTAGCTACGGTTGGAGTTAATGGATATCCTTTAGTATTTATAATTAGCAATATTAATTGTGGGTCAATACTTTATATAGTTTACTACATCTTTATTCCTCGGTGGAGCAGAGGGATTCTCACCTTTTTTGTAGCCAAGGGCCAGAGAACAAATGTGACTATATCCTGCCAGTTGAATCAATTTGCAAATTGGTCAGTATAATATGAAGAGGCGGTAACTCCTTTAGGGGTTGTCACCTCCTTTTTTACGAGTTTTCCCCGGAACGTTCGGGGGATGCTAGTATGCTTGTGGTAATCCAGGGACTTACGGTTGTTGGTATGCTAGATTCAAAGAAGTGAGTCGGAATACACTTATAAATTCCGGTATGTTACTCACCCCCTCGTGGTAAGAGGTCGTTAAAATGGTGGTATATACCTTCTGATGGGACGGAAGAATAACAAGGAAAATTCCATAAATATGGCATTGCTCATAGGTGGTAAATAGTGGAAGGATGAGAAGTAAAGATATGAATAACCGGAGTTTCTTGAAAAAATTTTTCTGTAACCCATATATTAAATGTTCTCTATTGAGGATTGTTCTTTTAGTCATTGCCACTGCCATTTCTTTAAAAGTTTTATTTTTTACAAACAATACCAATGCTGGATGTAGTGAGCCCAGCCCATCAACTAAGCAGTCTATGAATAACCAGAGTTTTAATCTTTATATATATACAGATCTAGTGCAAGGAATTCCAATATACATTAATAGTGATTATATCGAAAAATCACCTATTTTTAAGCAAGTGTTTGCCGGGAAATATGTAATTATAGCCAAGCCGATCAACCATATCGGATCAATTCGTTATTTAACCCTTAAATCAGGTGATGAGAAGGATCAAAAGATTATTTTGCCGGTAGATCGACATAGTTACCAGGAATTTCTGGATGAAATAGTGCGTTTGGGTTATCAGACCATAAGGGTCATGGGTTATTATAATCATGTTCAGATTACTAAAAAGATCATTGTTATGAGGCATGACGTTGACGTATCAGCGGAAGTCGCCTTGAAAATGGCCGAAGAGGAGCATGCGAGAGGGATTAAAAGTACGTACTATTTTCGTTGGAGCACGGCTGACACAAGAGTAATTAAGGCTTTACAGGCGATGGGTTTTGAAGTAGGCTTACACTATGAGACACTGGCTACTTATGCCAAGGAGTATCATCTGAAATCCGCACAAGAGATCACTCCCACTGTTAAAAAGGAATTAAGACGACGTTTGAAATCAGAAATAAGAGAATTCAAGCAGCGCTTTGGAGAGATATATACCATATCATCCCATGGTGCGGAAGAAAATATTAAGCTAGGAGTAAGTAACTATGAAGCTATTATGGAGGGGCAAGATCCACACAACTATGGTATTCTGGGGACGGCCTATGGACCAATAACCAAACAATTTACTTATATGAGTGAAAGCGATGGTCTCTGGGATCCATTTCCCTATCCTAAACTTGAGAATGGTGATGGGCCTTTTTATATTCTCACTCATCCTATCCATTGGACTACAAGTTTCAATGGAATATAATCTAAATTCCGGAATCAACAACATCTTTTTGTATTTCCAAACTACTTTGCAAAATTAACAAGATATATGAAGAATGTTTATGAACGGGGCATCAATATTAAAGTGGAGGTAAAGGCAGAGATGTGGGAGGATTTTAAGAAATTTGCAATCAAAGGGAATGTTGTAGATTTAGCAATCGGTGTAGTTATCGGGGGTGCTTTTGGTAAAATTGTAACATCCCTGGTGAATGATATTATCATGCCAATTATTGGCCTGCTTTTGGGTGGGATTAATTTCTCAGGATTACAATTTCAAATCGGTAGCGCTAGCGTCAGATACGGTTCCTTTATTCAGAATATCTTGGACTTTCTTATCGTCGCCTATTCCATCTTTATGTTCATTTGGTTGATTAGCAAACTAAAGAAAAAGGAGAAAGATGAACATATTTCCACTCCCAGTCGCGAAGAAGTCTTGCTTACCGAAATCCGTGACCTATTGAAGGGGCGTTGATTGTAACTGATGAAGCAGCCGTTTGATAAACCACAGAGTTTTAGTTTGGTGGCGATTTATGGCGCAGGCTGAGAAGCTTGCGCCATAGCCATTTACCAGGCAATTTTTCTTGGATTTTATCTACTTCCGGTAGAGTGACATGGGGGCTTCCGGGTTTAAGAATATAGGAGTAGCCGGTGACCATCGCCTGCAGATTAGCCATGTTCTCTGTGAACGCGAGATAGATGTGTAACGGTACAGTGAGAGTGAGCGCGAAGGCTCCGAATAAGGTAATCCAGGCTAGATGATGTACCCCGCCCAGCACGCGGGCAAACGGTAAAAAGTAGCTTTCCTTGTACGCTAAGGCGCCGGAAATGTTGGCTAGGGACAGGACAATGTACCAGCCGGTATAAAATAGGCGTTGGCCGGCATTATACTTGCGTACTGGAGGTTTATCCGCACGCAAAAACAGGTAGTATTGGAATAATGCCGCCAGTTCGGTAAAGTCTTGCCAGGTAAAAACTATACTTTGGTAATCTTGGTGAACCCAGGCGTAGTAAGCGCGGCTCATCAGTAAGTAGCTGAGGAGGAACCCACAAAAGACATGTACTGTGAACATGTGGCCAAAGTTAATTTGGACAAAGGACAAGGGGTGATGGATGTACCACCCGGTTGGAACTATTATGCCGATTAATAAGACCAGGACCCAATGATAAATGCGCAGGTACGTTGAATTGCGCCGTGTCAGGTGGTACAAGGTCAATACCCTCCTAGCAAATGCGGTGTTGAGTGACAGTGCCGTCCGATTCTATCAGATGGGCCGAACAGGAAAAACAGGGGTCATAGGAACGCACAATCCGGCCTATTTCAGTATAGTCCTGCTTGTCCCCGACCACAGTCCCGACGATGGATTGATCGACCGGACCACGGTTGCCGGCTGCGTCAGGCGGTGAGAAGAGCCAGGCTGTAGGGGTAATAATTTGATAAGCAGCGATTTTTTTATCTACAATGCTTACCCAATGCCCCAACGTGCCCCGCATGGCCTCGCTAAGACCTATGCCGGTGCCGGTGGCGCAGATTTCAAATGGGGTGTAGGTCATCTGACCGGGAACTAACTGTTGTAACCATTCCTGCATCCAGGTTGCAATTTTTTGGGTCTCAAGCACCCTGGCCACAATCCTGTCCATAACCGAGCTCCCATTGCGATATTCGCCACTAATCCATTGCCGTCCCAGTGGTCCCATTTCCACCGCTAGGTTGGCATAGCGGGGAGCCTTGAGCCACGTATATGCTCCGGCTTTTTGTTTGTCCGGTTTACTTGTGGCGGATGTAGGCTTTGCTTGGGTGGGACCACTGAACCAACTGTGGGAAATATCTTCAGTGATTAAGGCTGGGTCGAAAGGGTGCAAGGCGCCATTAAGCCAAACACCAGGGGGATAGTGGCATGTGGCATGATCTAGTTGCGGAAACATGCCGCAGGAAATAAAGTTGCCGGTGCTGCGGCCTATTGCAAAGTAGTCGTTATAGCGTTTGGCAAGTAGTTCAACGTCCGGCAGCATATAGTTATTAATGAAATCAAGGATCTGTTGGAGGATACCACGAAAACGGTTGTTGCGGTCGGCGTCCGGCGGCATTGAGGTGCCACCCACGATAATACCGTGTTGGTGCGGGGCTTTACCGCCGTAAATTGCCAGAAGGTGATGTGCGAGACGACTCATCTCTGCTCCCTGCCAAAAATTCTGCACGAATCGGGCATTTTCACTTGGACTCAGACGTCTGTCATAGGTGGTTCGCGGGGCAAACGGCGCTAGTGCCGGCGAGATAAAATAATCGGGCAGACACAATTGGTAAAATTGACGTAGGTGGTTCTGCAGTACGTCGGCCCCGAAAATAAGGTTGCGCAGCAGGATGGCATTAGGGGTGAGCGGAATTTTGCAGGCGTCCTCCACTGCTAGTGTTGCTGCGATGCCATGCGCAGTGGAGCAAATGCCACAGATGCGTTGAGTTAGATAAGCCGCATCCCTAGGGTCTCGCCCCTCTAACATTAACTCAAAGCCGCGAAACAAAGTGCCGCTGGAACGGCAGCCTTTAACAGTTTTGTCGCTAAAATCAATCTCCAATTTTAAAGGCTGGTGAATTCGTGTCAAGGGTAAGATTACCTGAGTTTCCAAGTTGGCAAACACTCCTTTAGTGTTAGGTTATGGTCGTAAGCTGCGTCGCACGCGAGACGGTCTCTTTTTATGTCGTCGGACAGTTTCCTCCGGCGCTTGAATGCTTTGTTGTTGAGCCAGTGAACGCGGTGCCGGGGGGTTAAGTGGCAGGGTGGTTTCGACCAAATTCTTGCGCAGACGTCGACTTAACACATTAGCCCCCAGATGCACTCCGATACCACCGAGGCTGGCGACGCCAATCCCTAAGGCAGCCGTGTCCATTGAAGTAGTAAAACCGGGGAGCTTGACGTCAGGATAGCGCTGAAAAAAGGGCATGGCGACCTCGGGAAACCCCGGCTCAACACAACCGATGCAGGGTGTGTTGCACCCTACGGGCCAGTTATCTGTATTGTTCCATTCTCGGTTCGGGCAGTCCGCATAGGTGCGCGGCCCACGGCAACCTACTGCATACATACACCAAGGTTCACCTGGGTGCTGCGCAAAGATCCCATGCTCGAAATAGGTGCGCCTTTGGCATTGGTCGTGGATCAACCGGCCGTAAAATAGTTTTGGCCGGTTATATGTATCAAGCTCCGGTATCCCGTAGTTGATTAAGTGGTAAAGCGTACCGATAAACCAGTCCGGGTGACAGGGACAACCGGGGGTATTAATTACAAGGCGATCAAGCACTGCCTGTACTCCGACGGAGTGTGAGGGATTGGGCTTAGTTGCGGAGGGGCCGCCAAAGGAGGCGCAGGTTCCGATGGCGACAATGTGTTTGGCTTGGGAGGCTAGTTCGTGCAATAAATTTACGCCGGTTAGCAGTGCACCGTCGCTATAGCCGGCATAATCCCAAGTACCACCGTCCGCAAGCATTACGGAGCCTTCTACTACCAGGATGAATTCACCGCTGTTTTCCTGCGCTGTGCGGCGCAACACCGATAAGGCCCGCTCACCTTCCACATTCATAAGCAGCCAATGATAGCGTAAATCGATGACATTATGCAACAAGTCCTTTAGGTTAGGGCTGAGCGAGTTGTCAAGCGAGATGCTGTCACCCGTGCAGGAACCTAGTTCAACCCATAGTACTATGGGGCGCTTGGTCGTCTGCGCCGCAATGCCGGAGTGCAGGTCCAACAGCAATACTTCAGCCAAGCTGACGCTAAGAGCTGACTTTACACACAAATCCAAAAAACGACGCCTGGTAAATATGCTGCACCACCACCTGAAAAAAGTTCATTGCTTAGTTATGCACGAGAAACGGGATAATTATGAATCGAGCCTAATTCCTTTGTAGCCGTGATTTGAATTTGATATAATAACATTAAATCTTGACCAAAAATGACTTTTCCAAGGAGGCAGCATGACCCACCACTTTGCCGAGGTCGTAGTAGATATTCACAATCGTAAGGTGGATAGGTCGTTTCATTATGCGATACCCCATGGTCTGAAGGTTGAACTTGGCTGTCGTGTAATTGTGCCGTTTAACCGCCGTACGATGGAAGGAATTGTAGTTGGTTTTAGCTGCGAGTCGCCAGTAGCCGCGGTCAAACCTTTGCTAGACTGCGTGGACAGTGAGGCTTATTTGAGCCCTGAGCTAATTGAATTATCCCGCTGGATGGCAGATTATTACCTGTGTCCGTTTATTCAAGCTCTAAAGTGTGTATTGCCGTCGGCCTTTAATGTCCGCCGCGATATTATAGTAGAAGCATTGGTAGCCTTGGAGGATCCGCATGCACAAGCTCTGATTTTGCTGGATGAGGAAGCCGGCAAATTATTTGCAGCGGTAGCGCGCAGCAAAAAGCCGGTTAAACTTGCTAACCTTAAGAAACGCCTAGACAAACAGAGCATAGCCCGCCTGGATGACTTGGTTGAGCGTGGTATGCTCCGCGTGAGCACCCAGTTTAACGCTCGGATGCTGTCGGATGGTGCGATGCATAAGCAAGATGCCCTGGCCATTCGGGCCAAGCGCCAACTTACGCCGGAGCAGACGGCAGCCCTTGCGGCAATTCAAACTGCCGGTCAGCAACCGGGTAGCACAGTGCTGTTGTACGGTGTTACCGGTAGCGGTAAAACTGAGGTATACGTTGAGAGCGTGCGGCAGGTATTGCAGTTAGGCCAAACGGCCTTGGTCCTCGTACCGGAAATATCGCTTACACCGCAGATTTACGCTGTGTTTGCGAGTGCGTTTCCGGGTCAGGTGGCGATGCTGCATAGTGCACTGTCGGAAGCAGAAAGGGCAGTACATTACCTACGCATCTTGGCCGGTGAAGCTAAAGTGGTAGTTGGTGCCAGGTCAGCTGTTTTTGCACCCCTTAAGCACTTGGGGCTGATTATTGTGGATGAGGAGCATGAACAAACTTATAAGCAAGAGGACAGCCCTAAGTACCACGTGCGTGAGGTAGCCCAGAAAAGAGCGGAACTGTGTGGGTGCAACGTGATTTTGGGAAGTGCAACACCTTCATTAGAAAGTTATGCACTGGCTCTGACCGGCCGGTACCGACTTGTTAATATGCTCAAACGGGTGGACGACAGACCTTTACCCCCGGTTGAGACGGTAGATTTAAGGGAAGAATTGTTAACTGGTAATACTTCGATTTTTTCCCACTTACTCTTGGAAAAAATGCAGGACTGTCTAAACCGCGGCGAGCAAATTATCTTGTTTTTAAATAGGCGAGGTTATTCTACCTTTGTAGTATGCCGCGCATGTGGTTATGTAGTAAAATGTCCGCATTGTGATATATCGTTAACATATCACCAAAAGTTAGGTCAGTTACGCTGTCATTATTGTAATTATGCTGAAGATGCGCCACAGGTTTGTCCGGTATGCAGCAGTCATCAAATTCGCTATTTTGGTCTGGGTACGCAGCGAGTTGAACAAGAAATTGCGCAACTTTTCCCCGCTAGCAAAGTTTTGCGTTTAGATGCTGATGCGACAGGGAAGCAGGGTGCCCATAAGACTATCTTAGATGATTTTCGCCAAGGAGGAGCGCAAATCTTGGTGGGGACGCAAATGTTGGCGAAGGGTCTTGATTTTCCTCGCGTCACGCTGGTAGGAGTGATCTCCGCTGACAGTTCTCTACATATGCCGGATTTTCGCTCGAAGGAACGTACATTTCAATTGCTGACGCAAGTAGCCGGACGGGCCGGCCGGGGCGAAATGCCGGGTCAGGTTGTGATTCAAACCTTTTCCCCGGACGATCCTAGTATTGCCTTGGCGCGCGATCATAATTTCCCCGCTTTTTTTCGGCAAGAAATTCAATTCCGTCAAACCCTCGGTTATCCGCCGTTTAATCATATTTTGCGCGTGGTTTTGGCCAGTGAGGATGAAGGTAATTTAATAAAGTGTGCGCAGGACTTAGGCGGCGCATTACGACAAGAACTCGTGGCTATGCCTAAGTCGCATGGTCAAGTTATGGAAATTTTAGGGCCGGCCCCAAGCCCTTTGCGCAAATTGCGTAATCGCTATCGTTGGCAAGTAATTGTTAAAGGGAAGCAGGTACAAGACCTCAAAAGTGTTACGGGGGCGGCAATCAAAAAATTATATCAGTATAGTTCTACGGGGGGGATCGCCTTGAGTATAGATCTCGACCCTATGGGCATGTTATAAATTTTGACTAGACTAAAGTTATGAGGTGGACAGATGGCGATTTACAAAATATGTGAGATCGGTGACGAGGTATTGCGGGAAACGGCGAAACCGGTGCAGGAGATAACTCCCAACATTGCCAAATTGCTTAGGAACATGGCAGATACTCTATATGATGCCAATGGGGTAGGCTTGGCTGCGCCTCAGATTGGGATTGCGAAGCGAGTGGCGGTCATCGATGTAGGTGACGGCTTACTGGAACTCATTAATCCGGTCATCGTTGCCAGTGAAGGTACAGAAACTGATGTGGAGGGATGCCTGAGCATCCCGGGAGTACAAGGGCAAGTTAGCCGTGCGGCGCGGGTAAAAGTAAAGTGCCAAAACGGTAAGGGAGAAGACATTACCATTCAGGGTGAAGGTCTTTTGGCCCGTGCTTTGCAACATGAAATTGATCACTTAGACGGGGTGCTTTTTGTCGACAAAGCGACAAATGTGGTGAGAAAGTAGGAGTTAACATGCGGGTAGTCTTCATGGGAACGCCAGATTTTGCCGTACCCTGTTTGCAGGAGTTACTGCGCGGCGGGCATCACGTGGCAGCGGTAGTGACGCAACCGGACCGACCGCGCGGACGCGGTCAGCAAATGGCGTATAGCGCGGTTAAACAAGCTGCGTTCGATGCGGGTATTTTGGTGCTGCAGCCGCAGAAGGTGCGCGATAGTGACTTTGTGGCCCAATTGCGCACGTATGCGCCGGAAGTTATTGTCGTGGTGGCCTTCGGCCAGATTTTGCCGGCGGAAATATTGACCTTGCCGCCTTACGGGTGCGTTAACGTGCACGCTTCACTGCTGCCTAAATACCGCGGTGCGGCGCCAATTCATTGGGCAGTCATTAACGGGGAGCCTAAAACCGGTGTTACTACAATGCTTATGGATCAAGGGCTTGATACCGGAGATATGCTGCTGCAGGCTGAAATTGCAATTGGCTCGGTGGAAAATGTCGGTTCAGTACACGACAGACTGGCGGAACTAGGCAGTAAATTGCTCACAGAAACTTTAACAAGGCTTGGTGCCGGTAACCTACCACGCATCCCCCAGTCTGATGCCGATTCCACCTATGCGCCTATGTTAGGGCGCAAAGATGAAAATCTGGCGTTGGACCGGGATAATCAGACTATTGTCAACCACATCAGAGGTATGAATCCTTGGCCCGGGGCGTATACAACTTATAAAGGCAAGGTTATCAAGCTATGGTCAGCCTTGCCGGTGAACGATAGTTCAGGTGCAACTCCAGGCAGTGTGGTGCACATAGATAAAAACAAAGGTATTACGCTGCAAGCAGGCCAAGGTCAAATTATGTTACTCGAAGTCCAGCCGCAAGGTGGTAAAAAAATGTCTGCGGCAGCTTTTGCGAACGGTTACGCCCTTAGCGTGGGTGACAAACTAGGAGAGTAACCATCTACATGCTGCACGCATAAGTGTAGGCATTCGAATAAGCAAGGAGGTTATCCGATAATGCTGTTTCCTTTTTACGACCCAACTATGCTTCTACTCATTCCGGCGATTATCTTAACGATATATGCGCAAGGTAAAATTTCTGCGACATTTAACAAATACGCCAAAGTACGCTCGGCCAGCGGGTATAGCGGAGCTCAGATTGCCCGTCGCTTATTGGATCAAAATGGGTTGTACGACGTACAGGTTAAGTCGGTATCCGGTAAATTGTCGGACCATTATGACCCGCGTACCCAGGTTGTGAGTTTATCCCAGGAAGTGTACAACGGAACTTCTATTGCTGCCATTGGAGTAGCGGCGCACGAAACGGGGCACGCCGTCCAGCATGCTGACGCATATGCTCCGTTTAATATGCGAGCAACGATTGTTCCGGTGGCGAGTTTAGGTTCTTCACTCGCACCGTGGTTAATTATTATTGGATTTGTTATGGCTTATTACCAGCTGATTTTAGTTGGTGTTGTGGCCTTTGCCGCCGTGGTTTTGTTCCAACTTATTACTTTGCCTGTCGAATTTAACGCCAGTAGGCGGGCTATTGCTTTTTTGGGCAACGGCTATCTCGAAGGAGCAGAGTTGCAAGGGGCACATAAGGTGCTTAACGCTGCTGCACTTACCTATGTTGCTGCAGCTTTAACTGCAGTTTTGACGCTGCTCAGATTTATTCTGCTGGCGAATGCAGGGCGACGTAATGATTAAGGCTATGGTCAGCCCGGCACGCAATGCCGCTTTGAGTGTGTTGGAGCAGGTGAGTGAGGAAGGTGCCTACGCCAACTTGGCCTTGCAAAAAGCCCTTAACACCGGCATGTCACAAGCCGATCGCGCTCTGACGACAGAACTAGTATACGGGACTATCAAACAACGTCTGCTTTTGGACTGGCATCTCCAGTCCTTTTTAACTAAGCCGATGGAGAGCATGCCGCTTCCGGTACAGCATATCTTGCGCATGGGGGCCTATCAACTGCTATTTTTAGATCGGGTGCCGGATCGGGCCGCTATTAATGAAGCAGTTAACCAGGTTAAAGGGCGCGGTATTGCAGGGTTGGGTGGCGTAGTAAACGCAGTACTGCGCAATTTGGCGCGCGACAAACATAATTTGCGCTTGCCGGATCAAGACGTTCAACCTGACCTATATTTGAGTGTTGCCTATTCTCATCCGTTGTGGATGGTGCAACGCTGGTTAAAGCGGTGGGGTTTTGACGCGACCGCTAGGTTGTGTGAGTGTAATAATACTCCCGCTCCACTCACCCTACGTACCAACACTTTGCGCATCGAGCGTGATGCTCTGCTCCAACTGCTCGCGGCACAGGATTTGGCAGTTGAACCAGGGATTAGAGCCCCGGAAAGTATCCATGTGCATCGCTTCACTTCAATGGAAGCATTACAACCATTACAACAGGGTCTGTGTACGGTTCAGGATGAGAGTTCGATGTTGGCTGCGCATGTTTTGGGACCGCAGCCCGGGGAAGAGGTCATTGATGCCTGTGCGGCTCCCGGGGGCAAGACCACTCACATGGCCCAACTAATGCAAAATAAGGGACAGATAACGGCGTTCGAAATTCATCCGCATAAACTCGACTTGATTAGACATGCGTGCCGTCGCATGGGGGTTGAGTGTGTACAAGTTCGGCAGGGCGACTCAACTCAGCTCAGTGAGCTGGTAGCGCACCAAGTTGACCGAGTACTTGTTGATGCGCCGTGCTCTGGGTTAGGGGTTTTACGGCGTAAACCGGATGCGCGCTGGAACAAAGATGCGGAGAGTATCAAGGAGCTGCAAGCTTTGCAATTGCAGATAATGGGACAAGCTGCCCAGGTAGTTAAGCCGGGAGGGGTTTTGGTGTATAGTACTTGTACGATTGAACCGGAGGAGAATTTTGAGGTGGTCAAAACCTTCCTCAAGAATCACCCGGAATTTGTACCTGCTGACCTTAATCAACACTTGCCTTGGGCGTTAGAGAGCGCCACCGATGTGCATATGGCGACGAAAGGCTATATCCAGTTCCTGCCTCATGTCCACAATATGGATGGCTTCTTCATTGCTCGTTTGGAAAAAACTGTTTAGTTTGGAATTTTTTCGACGATAATAGGATTTAAGACCTGAGCAACATTAGGGAGTTGGGTTGCCGGTTAGGAGTAGATAATGTCACTGCCACTGCTACTGCTACGCAGTTTGTATTTAACTGAACTTCAGCAATTGTGCCAAAATCAAGCAATCCCACGCTTTCGGGCTGGGCAGATCTACACCTGGGTTCAGGTTAAAGGAGTAGCTGACTGGGAAGAGATGAGCAACGTTCCGCTTGCCATTCGAGAAAAACTCAGCCAAGTGGTCGAGTTTGCGCCGGTCCAAATCTTGCGCAGCCAAACATCGCGGCGTGATGGGACACGCAAATACCTCTTTGAGTTGGCCGATCAGCAGACCGTTGAGACCGTATTGATGTTGTACGATCGGGCCAAAGCGCGAGACAGGGCAA
This sequence comes from Bacillota bacterium, assembly GCA_021783135.1. Classification (GTDB taxonomy): domain Bacteria; phylum Bacillota; class Desulfitobacteriia; order Desulfitobacteriales; family JAJXUE01; genus JAJXUE01. The sequence goes on from JAJXUE010000019.1 coordinate 21,776, forward strand.
CAGTATGCGTGTCGACTCAAGTCGGGTGCGCGATGAAATGTGCGTTTTGCGCTACCGGTCTAACCGGTTTGGTGCGCAATTTAGCAGCTGGAGAAATAGTAGGCCAGGTACTTGATGTGCAGCGGGTGATGCGCCGGGAAGATACCGACGCAGGTATAACGAATGTCGTCTTTATGGGCATGGGCGAACCACTGCAAAACTATGCTAACCTGAGCCGGGCCATAAATCTGCTTAATAGCACCCAAGGTCAAAATATCGGTATGCGGCGCATGACCGTTTCGACCTGTGGCGTGGTTCCTCGCATCATCGACTTGGCTCGTGATTTCCCGCAAATAACTTTGGCGATATCTTTACATGCGCCACGTGATGCAGTCAGAGATCGCTTAGTTCCCATCAATCGTCATTATCCACTGCAGGAACTCATGACAGCATGTAGAAAATACATAGAGATTACTAATAAACGCATTACTTTTGAATACGCTTTGATTAAAGGAGTGAATTCCAGCGCGCAAGATGCCCGGGATCTTAGCGCTCTGTTGGGTAATTTGCAGTGTCATCTTAATTTGATTCCGGTTAATTCGGTGCAGGAAACTGGATTAACCCGCCCAGCAGCGGCAGAAACTAAGGAATTTGTAAGGATTTTGACTGCAGCCGGTATGGAAGTAACCCTTAGGGAAGAAAAGGGAACTGACATTGATGCTGCTTGCGGCCAATTGCGAAAACGCCAGGACGGTGAGGGCTAGTGTCAATACTGACGAAATTTGAACAAATAGCTGAAAAAATGTTTACCGGTGCTTTTAAAAAATCGCCCCAACCACTGCAACCGGTAGAAATAGCTAAGCTCTTGGTGCGGGAAATGCAAGGGCATAAACGCGTCAGTGTATCTGCCGTGTATGTTCCCAATGTTTATAAGGTGTATTTAAGTCCCAGTGATTGGGCTGGCATTGGCTCCTTCGCCTTAGCATTTTCCGCTGAATTATCTAAATACTTATTGCAACAGGGCCAACAGGGAGGGTATACTTTTCTAAGTCAGCCCTTAGTGGAATTGGCTGCGGGCGAGCAAAAGGACGGCTCTGTGGAAGTTGTGTGTGAATTCGATGAAGGCCTGGTTGCATTGCCGACACCGGAACTAGGTGATTCCGAACAGAAGGAACGAGAATCGACGCTGATTTTTGCAGATAAGAATTTTGCCCGAGCATTAATGAACCGTGAAAGCGGATATATATTGGAAGTGGTTGAAGGTCCGGACAGTGGAAAACGCTTTCCACTTGGCACTGTTTCCATCTTTATCGGGCGGCAGGCCGAATGTGATGTTGTATTGGAAGACACGAAAATTTCGCGCCGTCATGTGACGCTGGCGCCACATGACGCAGGTTTTTACTTGGATGATTTGGGTAGTACCAACGGGACCTTCGTTAACGGCCGCCGCGTCGGTCGCACGAAGATAGGTTCCGGCGATCGTATTGCGATAGGGAACACTGTACTGGAATTAAGGGTGGTTTAAGTGCCGTATGTATTGCTGGGTGGTCGCTACCTGCTAGTAATTCTGCTCTACTTGTTTATGTTTAGAGTAGTTACTGCCCTGTACGGCGATTTGCGGTCAGCTGCCTGGTACAGGGATAAACGTAATAGTCCGTTTGTCGGTAAACTTGAGGTATTGACATCTGAGGGAGGCTTAGCCAAAGGCCAGGTATTTAAAGTTGGCCTAAGTGGCTTAAAAATCGGTCGCGGTACGAACAATGATGTAGTGTTGCCGGACTCCTTTGCCTCGCAGGAACATGCTAAATTTTATATCGTACAGGAAGAGGTATGGCTGGAGGACTTAAGCAGCAGTAATGGAACTTGGGTTAACGGAGAGAAAATAATGGCTCCTATCCAGTTGGTGCCGGGTGACTATGTGAAAATAGGTAGTATTACATTTCAGTATACGAGGTGGCAGAATGAGGGCTGAGGCACTAAGCGATGTCGGTCTAGTACGTAAAGGTAATGAGGACAGCTATTTGATTAACGCAAACCTCGGTCTTTTTGCAGTAGCTGATGGAATGGGCGGGTGTGAAGCGGGAGAAGTAGCTTCACGCGTGGCGGTGGATATGCTGGAAAAGTCGGTGCTGGAAAGTGATGGCGGAGACAATGTCTTGAGCCGCGCAATTCAGGCGGCGAACGCTGCGATTCATTACCAGGCTGAGCAAAATCAAGCCTACAAGGGCATGGGCACGACCATTACGGCCGTGTACTGCAGCCAAGAAAAAATATATATCGGTCATGTAGGGGACAGCAGGGCTTATCTCATTAGCCGTAATCAGATAACCTTGCTTACGCGCGACCATTCCTTGGTTAATGAGTTGGTGCGGGGAGGCCACATCAGCGAGGAAGAGGCTAAGCACCATCCACAAAGACATGTAATTACGCGGGCGCTAGGGACGGAGTCTCAGGTCGACATCGATATCTTAAGCCCTGTAATTGAAGCGGGAGACCGAATTATCTTATGTACGGACGGACTTTCCAATTTAGTTACGCCTGAGGAGATTGTGACTGCGCTTAACACTAAGCGAGACATGGTCAGAGCATTGCAGGCAATGGTTGACCTGGCACTGGAACGTGGGGGCTCTGACAACATAACTGTGCTGGCAATAGAGTTCTAGCAAAGGTAAATCCGGTTGGTTGGAGGTTTAGACTATGTTCAGACGCCCTGTGGCCAATTTAAGCCTGTATTTATATCCGCTGGCTGTATTGTGGGTAGGAATTGGCATTTTGTATTGCACAGTTAAAGGCACTGAACAGATACTCTGGCAAGCGAGCCTGTTTTCTGCGGCTTTGCTGGCCTTTTTTTTACTTAATCAGGTGCTGGGTTACCGGGGTGATCGCTTTTTACTCCCTACGACAGCGTGTTTAGTCGTGATCGGGCTGGTGATAATTACGCGAATTGATCCCGAATTGGCGCGCAAACAATTTTTGTGGGCAACAGTTGGCTTGGGCATCAGCGCAGCCTGCGTATGGGGAATCAGGGATTATCGGCGCTTAGGGCGCTATCAGTATATTTGGGCTCTGCTAGCCATAATCATGTTGGCCGTAACCTTATTTTTCGGAGTAACCAGCGGTGGTGCTACCAGTTGGTTAGAGCTTGGTGGCTTCCGCTTGGAACCTGAGGAAATGGTTAAAGTAGCGATGATTATTTTCTTGGCTAATTATTTGCGTAACAATCGGGAACTGTTGGCAATCGGAACCATTCAAATCGGTCGATTTTCTGTGCCGGAACCGCGGGTATTGGGCCCTTTGGCGATGATGGTCGGGGTAGCCTTACTGTTGTTGGCCGCGCAAAAAAGTCTGGGTACAGCTTTGGTATTTTACGGAGTGGCCCTTTTTATGGTTTATGTTGCCACGCAAAAAGGCACTTACCTGCTGCTGGGGATTCCGGTTTTTTTGGCCACTGCGTGGTTAGGTTTTAAGATTTTTCATCATGTGCAGACTAGGGTAGAAATCTGGTTAAATCCTTGGTCAAGTGTGTACGCCCAAGGCAGTCAAATAGCACAATCCTTGTTTGCAATCGGCAACGGCGGGCTATGGGGTATGGGCTTGGGCCAGGGCTTTGGCGCTGTCAAAGTACCGGCAGCACAGACAGACTTCATCTTTGCGGTTATTGCAGAGGAACTGGGTTTTGTGGGTGCCTTGGCGGTAATTTTGTTATTTGTTGTGGTTATTTACCGTTGTTTTGTGATTGCACTGAAAGCCAATGATGAATTCGGAACTATTTTGGCTGCCGGCTTAGGCTTCTTGTTTGCGTTTGAAGCCTTGATTATTCTGGCCGGGGTTACCAAGTTGCTGCCGCTTACCGGCATACCGCTGCCATGGGTAAGTTACGGCGGTAGTTCGATGCTCGTACATATGTTTATGCTGGGTTGTCTCAGTAACATCTCACATGTGTCTGAACGCCACTCTGCGCCTTTACAAGTTAAACTGGTAAAGGGGATAGCCGGATGAGTAAGGGCATCAAAAGAGCTGCACTGGGTTTAACTTTGTGCTTTTTTATCTTAAGCGGCGGCTTGGCCTATTGGCAGATTATAGCAAGCGCTCAACTTTTGGCTAAACCTGGTAATTTACGATCTGTGTATCTGGAACAGCAAATCTGGCGGGGAGGAATTTTTGACCGCAACGGCGAAATACTAGCCAAGAGTTATAGTCCTGCCGATGCTGCAAAAATACTTGGGCATCCGATTGAAGCGGCAATAACAAGGCCGGGTGATAATTATCCTCAACAAGTGGTGTTATTCCCACAAGGAGATGCATTCACACATATAGTGGGTACCTATTCGTTTATCTATGGCCGCAGTGGCTTGGAAGCATCACTCAATCAAATATTGTTGGGCCTCGGTCCGGGTGAAAGTGTGCAAAGTCATGCAGGGCAATTGCTTAAAACCCAACGTCGAGGTAATGATGTCGTTCTAACTTTGGACAGCAAGATTCAAAGCGCCGGGGTACAGGCCTTCAAGGGGAAGCTGGGCGCTGCAGTAGCCATTGCCCCTAAGACAGGTCAGATTTTGGCGATGATAAGTTCACCTACTTTTGACCCAAATCAATTGGACAATGCATATTCAACGATAGCTAAGACCGGAAACCAAGTATTTGTGAACAAAGCAATAAGTTCACTTTATCCCCCCGGGTCGGTGATGAAGCTGGTCACGTCCGGCGGTTTATTGCGTTCGGGCCTTGATGTTAACGCTCTCTACGATGACACCGGACACGCTAGGGTTACCCAAAACGGTCAAAGTCGTGATGTCGTAGAGATTTATAAAAATGGCTTGGGCGAAATTAATTTTTTTGACGCCTTAGCCAAATCTTCGAATACGTATTTTGCCACCCGCAGTGCGTTAGCGGGAGCGGAGCAGTTTTTGGCAGCTGCACAGCGTTTTGGCTTTGGCCAACGCATCCCACTCAGCGAATTTGCTGACTCGAATAATGGGGTGTTACCCAGTAGTATTACAAAGGATGGTGTACCTAACGCTTTGAGTTTAGGTCAACTAATGGACAGTTCGTATGGGCAAGGTCAAGTACAAGTTACCCCTTTACATGAGGCCATGATCTGTGCCGCCGTAGCCAATAATGGCGTCATGATGCGGCCTGCCTTAGTTGAGCGGGTGTTAAATCCGGCCCAACAAACTATTTACCGCCTGCAGCCTAAGGTGTGGCTAACTCCGCTTACACCGCAAGAAGCCGGACTTATCCGGCAAGGGATGCAGGATGCTGTCGTGCATGGTACGGCGCAAGGCTTGGCAATCAGTGGTGTCGACTTGGCAGCCAAAACCGGAACAGCTGAGGTAGGTGGGCCGATTAAGACTACGGACGGTTGGTTTATTGCGTTTGCGCCCGCGGCGGATCCACTCATCGCAGTGGCGGTAGTGGTTGAAAACGGTGAGTCTGGGTCGGGTGCCGCAGGCCCCATTGCTCGAGACATGATTTTGGCAGCATTAAGGGAAAGTAGGTGAAGGGCTTGAGCAAGACCTTTGGCGACGGAAGATATCAGGTACTCGATAAATTAGGTGCGGGCGGCATGGCCATTGTATATAAGGCCCAGGATACTGTATTGCATCGAATTGTCACGGTAAAGGTGTTGCGTGAACAGTTTGCCAGTGATGATGACTTTACACGTCGCTTTCGGCGTGAGGCTCAGGCAGTTGCCAGCTTATCGCATCCCAATATTGTCTCTATCTACGATGTCGGCAAAGAAGCAGACATGGAATACATTGTGATGGAGTTCGTGGACGGCCAGAATCTCAAGGAGTATATCAAACAACATGCGCCTTTGACGATGCCGGAGGCGGTTGAAATTGCCAAACAAATATGTGACGCTTTGGAACACGCGCATAAGCACCAGATTATTCACCGCGATATCAAGCCACACAATATCCTGTTGACAGCGGACGGCAGGGTTAAGGTTACAGATTTTGGTATTGCCCGCGCTGCGTCAGCTGCGACTGTTACGCATACGGGGACGATTGTGGGATCTGTACATTATTTTTCGCCGGAGCAGGCGCGTGGGGAAGTCACCAATGAGCAATCCGATCTCTATTCCTTAGGTATAATTTTGTACGAAATGGTCACTGGCGTTTTACCCTATGATGGGGAAAGCCCGATTTCTATTGCGTTAAAACATATGAATGAAGTGCCCACTCCTCCCGCTGCAGTCAACCCGGCAGTATCACAAAATTTGCAACAGGTAATTTTGCGGGCGATTGCCAAGTATCCGGAGGAGCGCTATAGCAATGCCTTAGAGTTTAAACAGGATTTAATGCGCGTGGCTCAAGGTCTTAGCGCCTCGCCGTTTAAGCCCTCGCAACGGCAAAGTTTGGCGGGAGAACAGACCCAGGTGATGCGAAGTATGAGTGATGCGAAAATGAAAGACGGACGTAAAACTAAACGGCGGCTCCGGCCTATTGCTTGGGTAGCATTAATTTTTGTCAGTTTACTGCTCCTTGGGGGTGGGACTTATGCTGCCGTCAACAAGATTGTTAATGTCCCGGAAACCACTATGCCTAACTTACTTAATTTGACGTTAAGTGATGCCTCTGCCAAACTTAAATTAAATGGCCTGTCCATCACCGCAGACAATGTCCACGAAGCATATAGTGATACCGTACCGGATGGACAAATCGTCAGCCAAAACCCGAGTGCCGGTGCTGTGATTAAAGTTACCCGCACTGATTTATCTGTTGTCGTCAGTCAGGGGGCCCAAAAGGCTACTTTCCCGGATGTGACTTCTACGCCTACAGACAAGGATGCCGCTCAGGCTATGATTGCCAAACAAGGCTTTACTACGGCGGCAACAATTACTTATGTACAAAGTGATACTGTACCGGCTAATATTGTGATAAGCCAGAACCCTGCACCCAATACCCTGTATCCGATTAATTCGGTCAGCTCGTTGGTGGTCAGCCAGGGGCCTAATAATCAAACAGTGCCAATGCCGGATGTCGTCGGGTTGCAACAGGATGCCGCCATTCAGCAAATGGAGCAGCAACGTTTAAACGTCATTTCAACGAGCAGCAAACCGAGTACGAACTATCCGCAGGGCTATGTGATTGATTCGACACCAAAACCTAATGCCGATGTAGTACAGGGGTCTGATGTTAAACTTGTGATTAGTGAGGGACCGGGTCCTGTCGCCCGACTGATTCCTGCTAAAGAAATTACAGATATCCTAGTGGCCAATGTCCCCAACGACGGCAAGCCACATGAAGTCGTGATAAAATTACACGATTACCGTGGCTGGATTCAAGTTGATCAATTCGCTTATCAACCTGGACTCCCCTATACTCAGGATATTCAATATTTTCCGACTGCAACCTTACAAATTCTCGTGGATGGGCAGATGGTTTTTACGAATGACTACACCTCTTAACGCCAAGTCACGTATGGAAGGAATTGTCATTAAAGGATATAGCGGCTTTTACTATGTTCAAGCGCAAGCGACACTCTGGGAGTGCTCCTTGCGCGGGCGCTTTCGTGTGCATGAACAGGACTTCCTGCCGGGTGATCGGGTCGAGATATCAGTGCTAAAGGGTTGCAAGGGAGTAATTGAGCAAGTATTGCCTCGGCGCAATTCTCTAATTCGTCCGCCTATTGCTAATGTTGAGCAGACTGTAATCGTGTTGGCCCATCACTCCCCGGAGCCGGATTTGAACCTCTTGGATCGCTTGTTAATTCAGGTGGAGGAGGCTCACGTTGCTCCGGTAATTTGCTTTAATAAGGCCGATACAGCTTCAGCGCATGAAATCAAAAGTTTGGAGAGCATATATGGCGATATCGGCTACAAAGTGATCAGTACGGGGTCCGGTACCGAGTATGGAATTGCGGCGTTAAAACAAGAATTGCAAGGCAAAGTCAGCGTGTTTGCCGGTCCTTCCGGAGTAGGTAAATCTACCTTAGTTAATGCCATACAACCAGGTTTGGCGTTAAAAACAGGTGAAGTGAGTCGAAAATTAAGCCGTGGGCGCCATACCACGCGTCATGTAGAGTTATTACCGCTTGAGGGGGGCGGGTTCGTGGCAGATACGCCAGGCTTTAGTTCCCTTAACTTGCCTGATATGCGGCGTGAAGAATTGCAAAACTTTTTTCCGGAGTTGGACAAGCTTGCTTCAGACTGTAAGTTTAGTACTTGTCTGCATTGGCAGGAACCGCAATGTGCGGTTAAAGCCGGTTTGGAACAGGGCATGATATATGGGGGGCGCTATGCAAACTATTTGTTGTTCTTACAGGAAGTAATCGAGCACGAGAGGAGATATTGAACATGATTAAATTAGCACCTTCCATTCTTTCGGCCGATTTTGGCAATCTATTGTCTGACGTGCAAAAAGTTGCAGCGGCTGGGGTTGAATACCTGCATATCGATGTCATGGACGGGCATTTTGTGCCGAACTTGACTATCGGGAGTGGTGTGGTCAAGGCCCTTAGGCCTCACACGGACTTAGTTTTCGATGTCCATTTGATGGTGGAAAACCCGGAACGCTATATTGAGGACTTTGTGCGAGCCGGAGCAGATATCATTACTGTGCATGCGGAAGCCACGGTGCATCTGCACCGCGTGGTGGAACAGATTAAAGCGGCGGGCGTAAAGGCCGGTGTAGCCTTGAATCCGGCAACGCCATTGGATGCAATTAAATATGTAATTGAAGATTTAGATTTAATTTTATTAATGACGGTTAACCCCGGGTTTGCCGGTCAGAAGTTTATTGCGTCTGTGGTACCCAAAATTGAAATTTTGGCTAAACATTTGGACAAGTATCAGCTGCATGCGGAAATCGCGGTTGACGGTGGTATTGGCGCGGAGACAGCACCGGTAGTAGTTAAAGCGGGTGCTAATGTGTTGGTCGCCGGTTCAGCCATATTCGGGGCGTCTGACCCTGTCGAGGCTGTACAAAGGATTCGCAGTCTTGGTGAGGGTGCACGCTTACACAGTGTTAATTAGAATTACCCGCCTTCTCGGTTGCGGTGGGCTAAAGCTTGGAGGATTATGATGCGACTGGGAGTTATGGCTAATGGTGCCATTTCTGATTACGTCTGGCTCAAGTCCATCTGTGTGCAGTTAGACGGCCTAATATGCGCCGATGGTGGTGCTAATCATGCATATGTTGCAGGCTTTACGCCCAAAATGATTGTGGGTGACCTTGATTCGGTTAAACCGGAGGTTCTTAAGTATTACATGGAATTGGGTGTGCCGGTGCACAGGTTTGCGGTGGAAAAGGACGAAACCGACTTACAGTTGGCGCTGGGCGAGGCTATCGAGCTGGGAGCAAAGCAAATTGTACTGTTGGGTGCAGTGGGCAACAGGATTGACCATGTACTAGGTAACATTTCCCTTCTGGTTTTCCTGCATACGCATGGGGTTAAAGGTGTGATCTTAGACGAACATAATGAGCTCAGTTTAGCTGAAGCGGAGGTCACGATAAACGGTACTCCCGGCGAAGAAGTTTCTCTTTTGCCGCTTACGGCAGCTGTTACCGGAATTTGGACGGAAAACTTGAAATATCCCATGCAGGGAGGAGAGTTCAAGCTCGGCAACCCACGCGGCATAAGCAACGTGCTCATGGCAGAGAGTGCAAGAGTTACCATGGAGCAAGGACTTCTCTTAGTGATTAAATCGCGCGATTAAGCGAGGCGGTTATTGACACCTATTAGCGAAATAGTTGTGACGACAGGGAGGCTGAAGCATGCAAGATGAATTACTCGTGGCCACCGTAGCGGGCGGCTCGGCCCGTATCATAGTCACTACGACTACACACCTGGTAGAAGAAGCAAGACAACGCCATGATACCTACCCCACAGCCTCAGCCGCCTTGGGACGAACGCTAACTGCCGGGCTACTGTTAGCCTCGAATCTTAAGGGCAACGATACGTTAACGATTCGTATCATGGGTGATGGACCACTGGGCAGCATTATTGTCAGCGCCAATGCGTGGTCTGCGGTGCGAGGTTATGTGCAGAATCCGCATACCCATTTGCCAGCAAATGCAGTCGGTAAGCTCGATGTCGGTGGCGCTGTCGGTAAAGGCTCCCTTTATGTATCGCGTGATTTAGGGTTTGGCGAGCCCTATACGGGCAGCGTCGAACTAGTAACGGGGGAAATCGCCGAAGACATTGCGCAGTACCTGGCAACTTCGGAACAGACTCCTGCGGCTGTTGCACTTGGGGTTTTAGTGGATACTGATAACTCCGTGATTGCGGCCGGCGGCTTTCTGGTGCAGATGATGCCGGGAGCCACCGAGGAGACCATTGCCATACTTGAAGCGAATATCAAGGCATTTGGACCTATCACTAATGTTATTGCGTCCGGTACGAATGCGGAGGGCATTTTACACTTGCTGACCAACGGTCTGCCGATGGTCCTGCATGAAAAGAGGCCTGTAAACTTCACGTGTTATTGCTCGAAAGAGAAACTAGAGGGTATTTTGCTTAGTTTCGGCAAAGAAGAAATCAGGGATATTATCGTAACGCAACGCAAGGCGGAAATAACGTGTCATTTTTGCGGCGATGAATACGTGTTCAACCAAGCCGAGCTAGAAGATTTGATTGAGCGTATCGAGCGCCAAACTATCTAAAATGTCTGTGAACAGATGGCTAGGCCCTGCTAGTTGTGGCAAAGGTTTCCGTTTTATTCGGAATAAAAAAAGACCTCAAGCTTGATAGCTTAAGGTCTTTTTTGCTTCCCTTATACAGCGCGTTGCACTTTGCCGGAGCGAAGACATCTGGTGCAAACCTTGATTCGGGCAGGAGTGCCGTTCACAACAGCCCGCACCCTTTGTAGGTTAGGTTCCCAGGTTCTTTTGGTACGAATATGAGAATGGCTGACTTGAATCCCCGTTGTAACACCTTTGCCACATATATCGCAAACCTTGGCCATGTATTTAACCTCCTTTGCACCCGATTCCGCCAGTAGGCAAAAAAAAACGGGCTTAAAAATCACCTTTTTATTTTAACAAATAATAAATCATGTGGCAAGGAATTTTGTTTTTTTTCATAATTATATTATAAAGAAGGAAACAGTAGGGGAGTTGCAGAATATTTCAGGCAACTGGTTGCCAAAGCTGAGGAGGAATTGCCAATGTTTACTAAGGAGACGCCGATTATCGAAGTATTACAGGCGAATCCACAGTCACAGGGAATTTTCATTAGGCACGGTATGCATTGTAGTGGTTGTCTTGGTTCCGAATTTGAATCGGTTGAAATGGGTGCGATGAGTCATGGCATCGATGTACAGGAATTATTGCAAGAGCTTAATGAAGAGTATATACACGTATAAAGATTTGTAAATTAACACAAGTATAAGCCAAGTTGCACAATTTTTCGCCAAGGAGGCACCACAGTGGGAAAAGAAATTTCCAACAGTTTAGGGAAAATAGATATTTCTGAAGAAGTTATCGCTACGATTGCCGGCATAGCCGCAGTAGAGTGTTATGGTTTAGTAGGGATGGCCTCCCGCAAAATAGCGGATGGTTTTGTCGAACTGCTCGGTAAAGAGGCTTTATCCAAAGGTATCCAGGTTAAAATTGAAGATGGCCAGGTGGTTGTAGACTTATACATCGCGGTTATCTATGGTGTCAAAATATCTGAGGTAGCTCATAATGTAATGGACAAAGTCAAATTTACAGTTGAGAGCATGACAGGGTTGCCAGTAGCCGCAGTTAATGTCAATGTTCAAAGTGTCAAGATCGCTAAATAGTCCGGTTTTAAATACAGGGAGGTGAACCCCGGTTCCTTGGGAAGCCGGGATTTGGTTGACATTAAATAAGTTAACCGGGACGCAATTGCAGTTGATGATGATTAACGGCAGCAGCGCGATGGAGCAGCACAAAGACCAGGTGGATGCCTTAAACGTTTTTCCGGTTCCGGACGGTGATACCGGTACCAACATGTTCCTCACAGTTCAATCCGCCGCGCGCGAAGTGAGGGCTTTAGTTTCCCCCAGCATTGCCCAGGTAGCGGATGCAGCCTCGATGGGCTCGTTGATGGGGGCTAGGGGTAATTCGGGGGTAATATTGTCACAGCTGTTCCGAGGTTTGGCGAAGGGCCTGGAAGGCAAGGATTCTGTTACAACCTTGGATTTTGCGGTTGCTTTGCAGCAAGGTGTCGATACTGCGTATAAGGCGGTTATGAAACCGGTGGAAGGTACTATTCTGACCGTAGCGCGCGCAACCGCGAAGGAAGCGCAGAGTGCGGCTAAGGGTAGTTCGGATATAATTGCAGTCTTGCAGGCTGCTTTGCACAAAGGGGAATCGGCCTTAGCAGCTACACCGGAACAACTTCCTGCCTTAAAGCAAGCAGGTGTAGTTGACGCCGGCGGACAAGGGTTCCTCTACATTCTAGGTGGTTGGTTGGCAGCTTTATCCGGGGCACAGGTCCCGGTGCTTGCGGTGCAACCTGTGTGGCGGGAACAGTCAATTATCATGTCGCCTGAAGCGATTGAATTTCAGTATTGTACGGAGTTCATCTTGCAAGGCGCTAATTTGGATCTTGAGCAAATTAAATCCGATCTAATGGAACAAGGGGACAGTATGTTAGTCGTCGGCACGGAAAATGTGGCCAAGATTCACATTCATACTAATCATCCGGGTAACATTTTGGAGTACAGTGTGAAACTAGGAGATCTGCACCAAATTGCCGTGCATAATATGCGGGAACAAAGCGAAGCCAAACTGCATGCTGCCAAAGGAGAGATGATCTCAGATTCGCAGGCAAGCAGTGGTGCCGATAAAGAAATAGGCCTTGTGGCAGTGGCGTTGGGTCAGGGCTTTGTGGATATTTTCCGCAGTCTTGCGGTGGATGAAGTTGTTGCAGGTGGTCAAACGATGAATCCGAGCACGGAGGATTTAGTTTCAGCTATCGCACGCGTCAAGGCACGTAATATTCTGGTTTTGCCCAACAATCGCAACGTGATCTTAGCTGCCGAGCAAGCTAAGAGCTTGAGCCATAAAAATGTACATGTCGTACCGACGAAGTCTATGCCCCAGGGTTTAACGGCTGTGCTGGCGTTTGATCCCAATGCACCGTTCACGGCTAACAGCGACGAGCTTGATGCCAGTTTTGCCGGTACACGTACCGGAGAAGTAACATATGCAGTTAGAGAGTCGGAAATTGACGGATTGACAATCCACCAGGGTGATATTCTCGGCCTGATTGATGATAAAATTGCAGTTACAGGACACAACCCAGAAGAAGTACTACTGGAGTTGATCGCTAAAATGGGTGGGGCGGAGTGTGACTTAATCTCAGTTTTTTACGGTCAAGATGTCTCCGCTGCGGCGGTGGATACGGTAAGTGAAGAGCTCCACACTAAATTTACCCGTCCTGAGCTTGAGGTTAATAACGGGGGCCAGCCTTTGTACTATTACATTGTGAGTGTGGAATAGCTTTATTTGCCGCTTATAATGCAACGAGTCAGGCCTGTTATTTAGCAGACCTGACTCGTTTTTGAGTCGCCGAAGTGATTTACTTAAGCTTGTTGCGCGCAAGAACGGTCTTTTGCTTGCTTTGGTTTGGTGTGAGGTACTGATTTTTAAGGGGACTGAAATAAGGATTGGCAAATTTGACTTTGCATTTTTCACAATCGACTTGCGCGCATTTGTCATAGGAATACGAACTATAATAGTTTTGTCCGCACTGAGGACAAGTAAAGTATGGCATCCTGTTATTCCTTTATGGATTATACTTACTCGCTTCGCTAGTCTCAACCAACTATAGCATGTTTTTCCTGATAAACGCTAGATAAATCTGCTTCGGTTAAGAGGCTAGAGCTAATCGGACAAGAGTGCCGATGAGTTGACGGCATGGGGACGCGCTATTGCTTTGTTCTTAGCGATGGCTTCTTTAAGTAAAGTCAAGAGTGTTTTAATTCTGCGGTAGTCCGCTTCTAATAATTCTCTTTCGGTCTCCCACTCGTTTATTTGTGTGACAAACTCATTCCTCAATTGGGCATCTTCAAATTGAAGGCTGATGTTGTCTAGAAATTCTATTCTCTTACTATAATTTGCAATGCTCATTTTTAATTTTGATATATTTTTCATGACTTGGCTTAAACTTGCTTGTAATTCATCTGCCCAAGAAACTAAATGATTAATTGTGGGGTCACTTACCCCTTTCCCATCTGTCAAGCCAATAACCTCCTTGTATTTCTATGCTTCCAACATAGCATAAAAATCGGGCTTGGACAACTGCAGCATTATTTTGGAGCGGATCTAAGCCTTTCCAGAGCTTGGTGAGGTAGAGGCATTTCTGTTATCATGGTATGTAACTACATAGATACAGTTTAGTTTGTGGAGGTGGCTGCATGGAACTCTCGGCCTTTGATATTATCGGACCGATCATGATCGGTCCTTCTAGTTCGCATACGGCAGGTGCCGTCAGATTGGGTTTGCTTTCCCGTGCTATCCTCAATCAGGAACCGACGGAGGCCCGGATTTACTTACATGGTTCTTTTGCGGAAACTTATCGGGGTCATGGTACAAATCTGGCCTTGGTTGCCGGACTTATGGGTTTGGCGACAGACGATGAGAGGATACCGGAGGCCCTACAGCTTGCGCGGGCACGTGGTTTGGAGGTTAGTTTCCAGTCGATTGATTTAGGGGATGTGCATCCGAATTCTGTAAAAATAGAGCTTAGGGGCAAGGCAGGTCGTCGTGTAGTAGTTACCGGATCATCGGTTGGCGGGGGAAAAATTCTCATTACCAATATCGACGACTTTGCGGTGGAATTAAGTGGGGATTATCATACTGTCATCGTGATTCACCTTGATCAACCGGGGGTTGTAGCGCAAATTACTACCCTTTTGGCCGCTGCCCAAGTCAACATTGCTCAAATGCGCTTATCTAGGCAGAAAAGAGGGGCACTCGCTTTAACCGTTTTAGAGACGGATCAGGAAGTCCAAGCTACTGTGCTGGACTTAATTCGAGCCATGCCGGCAGTGAATCTGGCAATGACGGCAAAACCGTTGGTTTAGGAGGTAATTATGGCCAAGGGACCGACTGTAGTTGAATTACTGACCCAAGCCCAAGTGGAAGGACTTTCATTGGGACAAATAGTTTTAAAACACCAAGCGGCACAATTGGAAGTGACGGAACAGGATTTGCGCCAGAAAATGTTGGCAAATCTGCAGGTCATGCGTAACTCGGTCGCAGAGGGACTCACCGGCAAACGTCGTTCCATGAGTGGTATGGTAGGGGGAGATGCCAAATTACTCGAGCAGAGGCGCCAAGGCGGCCAAACGCTCGGCGGTGATGTGCTGGCTCGTGTTGCAGCAAGGGCGCTCGCTGTTGCTGAGGTCAATGCAGGAATGGGTAAAATTGTTGCCGCGCCTACGGCCGGTTCCTGTGGAGTGCTGCCTGCAGTCTTACTCACAGTGGGTGAAGAAATAGGTGCGGACGATGCCCAATTGGTAGAGGCGCTGTTTACGGCAGCAGGCATTGGCATTGTGATAGCGGCTCAGGCTTCAATCTCCGGTGCTCAGGGTGGATGCCAAGCCGAAGTAGGGTCGGCAGCTTGCATGGCGGCGGTTGCTGCTGTGGAGCTAGCGGGGGGCACAGCGGAGCTCGCGGTGCATGCCGGCGCAATGGCCCTAAAAACCCTGCTAGGCCTGGTATGTGATCCTGTAGCGGGTTTGGTGGAGGTGCCGTGTGTTAAACGTAATGTAACCGGAGCGGTGAATGCTTTAATAGCCGCTGATATGGCCTTGGCGGGTATAACCAGCAATATCCCGCTCGATGAGGTCATTATCGCCATGGGTAATATCGGGCGGGCCATGCCTTGTAGTTTGAAAGAGACCGCCTTGGGGGGCCTAGCGGTAACACCGACCGCCTTGCGTCTGAAAGAGGTATTTTTGGGTGCAGGGCAGGATTAAAATAAGCCTAATGCGAATCAGGCACAGAGGTGAAAGCTATGTCAAGCCCCCTAACTTTTTTGGTAACGTTAACCAAAGCAATTAAAGCTGAGGAGCGCAATGGCTGCACAAACGCCGGGGTTATGGGAGGCTTTGCTGAATTTATGGCGGTCGTGCTCCATAAACTGGCGGCCCACTCAGCCGCCGAACAGGCATCAAACAAACTTGTGCTGGAACGCTTTGCGGAGTTGGCACAAAATTACTTGGCGCTTACGCCGCGTCAGAGACAGAAAATGCTGTCTGAAATTGCAGAGGTTGTGGGATTGCTGCACCAGATTTTTGATGCTATGCCTGATCGCTCAGGATCACCGGAATATGCCATGACAGACAGCATGACCGGCATAACCGGCATGAACGCGGAAGTTAGCCATCCATTACCTGCAACGGCTGTGCTTACGCAGCAGAAGCTTGCGCAACCGAAGCTTGAGCCGAAGGTCAAACCCGTGGTTGCGGGAGAAGTGTCCACTCGGCACGGCGTACCAATTCAATATTTGAAGAGTGTAGGTCCGCAACGCGCTAAATTGTTGCAAAGAATCGGTATCCATTCTATTGAAGATTTGTTAAACCATTTCCCACGTCGCTATGAAGATCGGCGGGATGTAAAGCATATTAGTCAAGTCCAGACTGGGGAAGTAGAAACGGTCAGAGGAACGGTTATCAGTCAACAAGAGCTGGCACCAAGGCGCGGGCTTAAAATAAGCAAGCTTACTTTAAGTGATGGGACTGCTTCACTGCAGGCAACTTGGTTTAATAACCCATATGTAATCAAACAGCTGCCACGCGGCGTGGAAGTGCTTGTAACGGGTAAGGTCGACAGGCGTTTTGGCACGACAGAGCTGTCTGTGACGGATTATGAGCTGATCGATGCTGACTTCGCACCCAAAATCATACCTGTATACGCCGGTACAGAAAGCTTAACGTCCAAGCAGATGCGTACCTTGATAGCGTCTGCACTTAACCAGGTAGAGGAATTGATGCCGGAGGTATTGCCTCAGGAGGTTTTGGTTCGGCACCAACTGATGGGTAGGGCTGAGGCCTACCGGCAAATTCATTTTCCGACTGATTTTACGCTTCAAGCGGAAGCAAGGCGCAGATTAGTGTTTGAGGAGTTTGTCTTGCTCCAGTTAGGCATCCAAACTGTACACGCTGCCCACACACGGCAGGCAGGGATTGTGATGCAAGGAGACAATAGCTTAGTAAGCCAATTCAGACAAGGTTTGCCCTATACCTTAACGGGTGCCCAGGAACGGGTAATTGGGGAAATCCTGCATGACATGGCAGAACCATTTCCCATGGCCCGCTTGGTGCAGGGGGATGTAGGCTCTGGCAAAACGGTTGTCGCTGCAGTGGCTTTGCTGAATGCAGTGGAGTGTGGTTTCCAAGGAGCGATGATGGCGCCGACCGAAATTTTGGCGGGTCAACATTACCGGTATCTGCAGGAAAGTTTTGCGCCACTTGGGGTTAAGGTAGATTTGTTGTGTGGCAGCATGGGTAAAAAGGAGCGTGATGAGGTTCTGCGGCGCGTAGAGGATGGAACTTGCGATGTTTTGGTGGGCACGCATGCCTTAATTCAAGCCGCGGTAACTTATAAAGCGCTAGGTTTAGCGGTCACAGATGAACAACATCGGTTTGGCGTGCGGCAAAGAGCAATTTTGCAGCAAAAAGGTCCGAACCCGCACATTCTGGTTATGACGGCAACACCAATTCCTCGGACGCTCGCCCTTACCCTGTATGGTGAT
Organism: Bacillota bacterium; assembly: GCA_021783135.1. Lineage (GTDB taxonomy): Bacteria > Bacillota > Desulfitobacteriia > Desulfitobacteriales > JAJXUE01 > JAJXUE01. The sequence continues at coordinate 39,434 of JAJXUE010000019.1, forward strand.
CTGCAACTTTCGGTCATTGATGAACTGCCGCCAGGGCGGAAAGAAATTAAAACTGTCTGGCTTAGGGAAAAGAGCAGACAGAAAATGTATCAATTTATGCAGCAACAAGTAGCCTTGGGACGTCAGGTATATGTGGTGTGTCCTCTCGTGGCAGAATCGGAAGCACTCGACTTACAAAACGCCACTGAACTCTCTCAACTGTTAACTCAGCGTTTTCCCGCTTATCGGGTCGGGCTGCTGCATGGTAGGCTACGGCCCCAAGAAAAGGAACAAGTAATTGCGGAGTTAACAAACGGGGAAACGCAAATTTTGGTTGCGACCACAGTTGTCGAGGTTGGCGTGAATGTACCCAATGCCAGTGTCATGGTGATTGAAGGGGCGGAACGTTTTGGCCTGGCCCAGTTGCACCAGTTGCGAGGCCGAGTGGGCAGAGGAGATTACCAGTCCTATTGTCTGTTGGTTAGTAACGCGAGCAATGCAGAGATTAGCCGCCGCTTGGGAATTATGTGTGCAACAAATGACGGGTTTCGGATTGCCGAAGAAGATCTCAAGCTGCGTGGGCCGGGCGAATACTTTGGCACACGGCAGCATGGCTTGCCGGAGCTTAAGCTTGCTGATATTTTGCATGACGGGGCGATGCTGGAACAGGCCCGCTTGGCAGCCAGTGAAATTTTGGGCGGAGTGGTCCATCCGAGTTTGCTCCGAGCTGTGGAACAAAAATTTGGCACAGCAAAATTAGAACGTGGCTAAAAAACCATTAAAAGCCTAGCAATTTATCCGAGTAAACGGCAATAATAAAGTCAGACCAATAAATGCAACCATAAAGGGTTGTCCCTGGGTTGTCCCTAAATTGAGTACAAAGGGAGGTAGATTGTATGCCGGCACGTAAAAAACCGGAATTTCCCCTTACACCGAACTTAGAAAAGTTTAAGTATGAGGTTGCGGATGAAATCTCATTGCTCAATCGAAAATATGGCAAAACCCTCACAGCCAACCCGCCTGCCCCGGACCAAAACGGCTAAGGTCAAACGATGGGCGTCCCATTCAGGGGCGCCCTTTTGCTTACATCAAATAGGCGTCGAAATCATCCGGACCAATCGAGGGGTGCAAAGCTTGAGTGATACCACCGGCAACAATACGAGACATGCGTTCTAAGAGGTCATCAATTTCCTTGGGTGTGACCATTAAGTTTTCGCGGTATGGGGAGAGCACGGTGTTAATTACGTCTTCTACTATAGTTTCATTAATGTTTTTATACAATTTATATAGGCTGGCACTGCTACGAAATTGCTCAAAGAGGTGTTCGATCACACTATGCGCTATTACGGCGGCATTAACTACGGTGGGGATGCCAATAGCTATGACTTTACATCCGATTGAAGCTGAATTGATTCCGGTGCGTTGATTACCGACCCCGGAACCTGGATTGATTCCGGTATCAGTAATCTGAATACTGGTGGCGACGCGATCAAGACACCCTGCAGCTAAGGCATCGATGGCAATCACCACATCCGGTTTGATTCTACTTACGACGCCGTTAATGATTTCTGCTGTTTCAATTCCGGTTAGGCCTAATACCCCCGGTGCAATGGCGCTAACCGAACGTAAGCCGCCTTGGAGTTCATCCGGGCAGTATTTGTGCAAATGGCGGGTGATTAAACTAGAATCGATCACTCTGGGTCCTAAAGCATCCGGTGTGGCATTCCAATTGCCTAGTCCTACCAAAAGCACAGATTCGTCAGCTCGTAAGTTAAGAATATCCTGCAGTTGCTTTCCCAGTAATAGACCGATTTCTTTATGAATTTCACGGTTGTTCTCGCGTACGGAAGGCGCATCGAGCGTAATATAGGTTCCAATAGGTTTACCCATCTGCTGCTCCCCGTTACTGTCCAATATTTTTATGGTCGTTACGGTAGCATGATGATGTTTGCTTTCATACATGGCGACACCAGGAATTTCTTGATTGGTTGCGCCACGCAGTAATTCGTGCGCTTCCACCACCATGTCCACGTTAACGTTGAAGCGTTGCAACAGGTTGGCTCTATCCAAACTGTTTGCCCCCTTTCTATCGAAAAAAACGCAAGTTTAAAAACTTGCGCTAGATACTATCGACATTGGCCGTGTCAATAGTTGGGAGAGGAGAAACCGGAGGAAGAGCGCATGGGGGAAGGTTTAGACCCTTTTTGCTCTTCGACATAACTTTCCCTACGTAGAGAAGTACTATTATTATTGCACTGGAGGTGAGAGAATATACGGGTTGGAAGTTCGAGGTGAGAGGTTCGAGGTGCGAGGTTGGAGGTGCGAGGTTTGAGGTGCGAGGTGAGAGGTGCGAGGTTGGAGGTGCGAGGTTGGAGGTGCGAGGTGAGAGGTTCGAAGTTCGAGGTGCGAGGTGCGAGGTTGGAGTTGGGGGGATTTTTTTGCGGATTATTGGTGGCAGGGCTAGGGGAAGAACGTTAAAAAGTTTAGGTGGGCTGAACACACGGCCGACTTCTGATAAGGTCAAGGAAGCTATCTTTAATGTACTTAGCGTTAAGCTTCAGGCTGCTCAGGTGCTGGACTTGTTCGCCGGTTCTGGCGCGCTGGGCTTGGAGGCCTTGAGCCGCGGGGCAGACTTTGCCGTATTGGTAGAAAAAAGCAGGCAGGCGTGTGAAATAATCCAAGCCAATGCTGCGTTGACTGGGTTGACGTCGCAAGTTAAGCTGTACAACCGGGATGCGCTGCAGGTCTTAAAATCACTGAGCGGCGAGAAGTTTGATTTAGTATTTGTGGACCCGCCGTACCGACAAGGTTTAGCGTTGATCAGCTTGGCAATGCTTGGCGAGGGAAATTATTTAGGTCCAAATGGGGTAATAATTGTAGAAACTAGCAGGGAAGAGCAAATCCCTGTCGAAATAGCTAATTTAAGTCTGCGAAAAAGGGCCAGATATGGCGACACTGAAGTCTGGTACTACCAACTAACAGAAACCGGGGGAAGGGAATTTTAAGTATGGATGTTTTTTCTCTGCTGGAAGATTTAGAAGAAACTGTAGACCGTGGTGCCAAAATCCCCATGACCAGTAGGGTTCTTGTGGATGAAGAAGCTATCTTTAATTTAATTGATAAGATTCGCAATCATTTGCCGGAAGAACTGCGTCAAGCCAAATGGGTCACCAAAGAACGCGACCGTATTTTAGCTGAGGCTCAGGCAGAAGCGGAGAAGGTTGTGGAGCAGGGTCGAACGTATATTACTAAAATGGTAGAAGATTCTGAAGTAGTCAACCAGGCCCAAGCTTATGCTGAGGAATTGGTCAACCAGTCTAGAAAAGTAGCGCGGGAAATTCGCAGCGGGGCTAATGCTTATGCGGATGAGATGCTCTGTAAAGTGGAGAATTCCTTGCTTGGTTTGGTGGAATCGTTACGACAAGACAGGCAGCAACTGGCGGCGGAATCTGCATCCAAATAATTACCCAAAACTGGATAGGTTAAGTTACCGGAGAAGTGAGGTTGTAAAACCTCGCTTCTACTTGTTTATAGCCAACTGTGTGACTATTGTGAAATGTGCAATATTTACCTTGGGCTGAGACAGCGCTGTAGTACATTGGTAATGACTTTATAGATTAACTGTAAGGTCATTAAAACGAGTCCAGTGGAGATTGTGGCCAACAGTAGTGCCAGTGCTTGGGTCTGCCAAAGAGGCTGTGAAACAGGTGTGAAGGCGGTTGGAAGGTGACTTGCAGTAATAAGAGTCATAATTCCCACAGCCAATAGTGCGTGCACAAACCGTCCTAGTACGAAAGGGAATAAGCGAATCGGTGTCCCGCTGATGAAGCTGGCTACCTGAGCGTGGACGGAAACTCCTCCCCATGCCATCAGCGCGGAAACCAGTAAAATTTGCTGGTACACAGGGGCAGTTGTTTGGGTGATGGCTTTAGCCCCTAAGGTGACCTCAAACAACCCGTCCACTAGTCCCGGAAATAAGGCGGGGTCAATCCTTAATAGGTGTAAAATGCTCCCTAACCCCAGGGTCAATAATTGCACAAAGCCTAAAACCATGCCGACTCGGATCAGTACGGCGAACAAAACGATGAAGCCTCCAACGTGTAAGATGGTGCTGATGGAGTTGCGTACGGCATCACCCATAAGTTGACCGAACGGTCTGTTGTCTTGCTGCTGGGCGCGCAGCATAGCTCGGAATGCAGTGCGCAACAGCCGTTGCCCGGAGGCCTTCGGTGCAGCACTTTCCGGCTCCCCCCTGCCGTAGAAGCGCATCCCGATGCCTAAAAGCAAATTAGCGGAATAATTGACGGCTGCAAGCAGTAAACCCAGACCAGGGTTGCCAAACATGCCGGCGGCAACAGCGCCTAACATAAATCCGGGGCTGGTATTAGTTGTGAAGGTTAGCAATCGTTCTGCTTCTACAGGCGTTAGCAGGTTTTCTCGGTATAATTTAGCGGTAAGCACGGCACCGATAGGGGGCCCGGAGGTATAGCCCATTACCACCACAAAGGCGGCACTTCCGGGCAAACGAAAAACCGGACGCATTACAGGTTCGAGCAAGACCCCCAATAAGTGGACAAAACCAGTGCCCATAAGCAATTCCGCAAAAATAAAAAATGGCAATAGTGCAGGCAACACATAATGGGCCCAGAGAGCAAAACCTTCGCGGGCTGCTGTAACGACCTCTTGCGGAAAGACGATCATAACTACCACAGCAAGGGTGATCACGGCGGTTTGGAGAACGGGACGAAATTGCTTGGCGTGCACGATAGCAAATCCCCTTTGGCAGGATTTTGGCCGACGTTCATAGTAATGTATAATGATAATATATATTGAGAACCCGGCGTGTCTAGACCGTTATGAGCATACTGAGCTGTAGACCGGGAAATCCTGTGAATGTTGGGTGGGGATTCGTTTGAGGCCGAAAGTAGGTTTGGTGTTAGGTGCTGGTTCGGCGCGTGGTATGGCTCATTTAGGGGTATTACAGGTATTGCGTGAAGCGGAGATCCCGATAGACATGATTGTAGGATGCAGCGCCGGTGCTATTGCCGGGGCGCTTTTTGCCGTCGATGCTGACTTGTATCTGATGGAAAAACTGCTCAGCACCTATCCAATCATGAAACAACTGGCAGATCTAAGGCTGCCGCGGCAGGGCTTTGTCAAAGGGGACCGCATCCTCGAGTTTGTGCGTCTACTGACTAAGGATTTAACTTTTGAAGAAATTGATCTCCCTTTCGCAGTTGTGGCGACTGATCTGGAAAAGGGCGAACAGGTTGTTTTTGCCAGCGGTAAGATTGCACCCGCTGTGCGGGCGAGCATTTCCATCCCGGGTGTGTTCTGTCCGTTTAACTACCAGGGGATGATGCTCGTGGACGGTGCAGTAATGAACCGTTTACCGGTGGAAGTTGCCAAAGGTATGGGGGCTGAGTTCATCATTGGTGTCGATGTGAAACGCAGCCGGGAGGTTAAAATTAAAAATCTGATGGATGTCATAATGCAATCTGTCGAAATAATGGAGGAAGAAATTTTTCGTCGGACGGAGAGTGCAGCCGACATTCTGATCGAGCCTGAAGTTGGGCACATCGGTTCGTTTAAGTTTGACGCCTCAGATGAGGCAGTGCAGCTGGGCCGGGAGGCGGCCTTGAAACTTTTGCCCGCTATCCAACAGGCGTTAAAGTTAGCTTAGGTTTAGGTATAAATAGGAGGACTAGAGACAAATGAAAGTATTAGTAATCAACTGCGGCAGTTCCTCGCTAAAGTATCAGTTGCTTGATATGGCCAACACAAGTGTATTGGCCCAAGGCTTAGTGGAACGTATTGCTATCACCGGCTCGCAGTTAACCCATAAATATGGCAACGCCAAGATCGTTATTAATCAGGAACTTGCTAACCACGCAGAGGCAATTAAACTGGTATTAGGTACACTGACTGGTCCGCAATATGGTGTCATCGCTAACTTACAGGAAATTGGTGCCGTAGGCCACCGTGTTGTGCACGGTGGGGAAAAGTTTGCGGCTTCTGTGTTAATAGATGCTGTAGTTATGCAGGCCATCCGCGCTTGCGTCGAATTAGCTCCATTACACAATCCCCCCAATATTACGGGGATCGAGGCTTGTCAGCAGCTAATGCCTGCTGTACCGCAAGTGGCAGTGTTTGATACTGCTTTTCACCAAACGATGCCGCCCAAAGCCTATATGTACGGACTGCCCTATGCTTTGTATGAGCGTTACAAAGTACGCAAATATGGCTTTCACGGCACCTCACATAAGTATGTCAGCAACCAGGCCGCAGCGATGTTAGGTAAGCCCTTGGCGCAAACAAAGCTGATCACGTGTCATTTGGGTAACGGTTCTTCTGTGAGCGCTGTGCTGGGCGGCAAGTCCATTGAGAATTCTATGGGCTTTACGCCGCTAGAAGGTTTATTAATGGGAACAAGGTCCGGGGATCTGGATCCGGCTGTGGTTACCTTTATCATGGATAAAGAAAAATTGAGCGCTGATGAGGTCAATGACTATCTCAATAAAAAAAGCGGTGTCTTAGGTGTCTCTGGCGTCAGCAGCGATTTTCGCGATATTGAGCAAGCTGCGGCCAACGGAAACGCTCGGGCGCATTTGGCCTTGGAGATGTTCGCTTACGATGTGAAGAAATACATTGGAGCTTATGCCGCGGTTTTAAACGGAGTGGATGCCATTGTCTTTACGGCCGGTCTGGGTGAAAATTCCGGTGCGATGCGCCAGGCTATCGTTGACGGGCTGGATTATCTCGGCGTGGCAATTGACCAGGCTAAAAATAATGTACGCGGTCAACAAGTAGATATATCCCAACCAGACGCAAGTTGCAGGGTCTTAGTGATCCCGACGAACGAGGAGCTGATGATCGCCCAAGATACCGCTACAATCGTTGGCAATTTATAAAGGTGTGAACGAAAATCTTGACAAACAGGATTTTTTGGACTTATAATGAATTTTGTGCATTGAGGTGATTATGTTGTTAATCAACTTAGCTGGAATTCGCAAGTCTTTTGGTGCGTCGGCCGAGTTTACTTTGCGCGAGCATCTGGCAACCTGGGAGGTTGCAGGCGAAACAGTTGAATTTACCCAGCCGGTGGAGGTTGAAGTTAGAGCAACCAACTTGGCCAACTCGCTCTTGCTGCAGGGACAGATCCAAACAGAGGTTAAACTTGTGTGCAGTAGGTGCTTGGAACCATTTAATTTGGCTGTTACGGTTAATTTTGCAGAAGAACTGTGCCATGCTGCAGATTTGACTTCATACATGGCTGACCACCCGGAAGCACAAGAAGAGGAAAACTATCAAGTTTTCGCGTCGGATGAGTTTGATATCCGGCCCATGGTAAGCGAACAAATTGTTTTGGCGTTGCCGATGAAGCCATTGTGTCGTGAAGAGTGTGAAGGACTTTGTCCTAAATGCGGGTGCGATTGGAACAAGGCAAAGTGCGCGTGCGATTTGCAGCAGGGTGATCCTCGCTTGGCCGGTTTAGCAGACTTTTTTAACAAGGAATAATGGGATTTTTTAGTATCGAAGGGGGTGTAAAAAAATGGGTGTACCTCAACATAGACAATCAAAAGCCAGAATTCGCAGACGCAGGGCTATGGATAAACTGACTGCCCCCGGCTTTATTGAATGTCCCCAATGTCATAAACCCGTTATGCCTCACCATGTGTGTAATGAGTGTGGCTACTACAAGGGTAAAGAAATCATCGCCAGCGCTGAATAGTTGTGCGGAAAGCAACCAGGAGTTATAATAACTCCTGGTGTTTTTTTTAATACAATAGCCGCTTTTGCTATAAAGTTAAGGTGATGGTTACTTTTGGCTTGTCAAAGGCAGAAGTGGAGACTATACTACTATTAGTACCAGGTACTAATATATAATTAACTCATAGATTGCAATAAGGTGAACCATAATGGTGAGGACTGTGAAAAAACAAACACGCCAAGAAAAGCTGCGTGCAATGTTAAATGATAACCCTTTTATAACTGATGGAGCGCTCGCAGACATCTTGGAGGTGAGCATCCAGACTGTGCGGTTAGACCGTCAGACCATGGGCATACCGGAGTTGCGGGCAAGGGTTCAGGAGGTAGCCGAGGGTGCTGCCGCTAAACTAAAATCGCTCAGCGGTCCGGAACTGGTGGGCGAACTGCTGGATCTGGAGTTGGGGATAAGGGGTATTTCCCTGCTGGAAGTCACGGGGGAAATGGTATTTGCGAAAACTGGAGTTGCCAGAGGGCACCATTTATTTGCCCAGGCAAATTCGCTGGCTGTGGCCCTGATTGATGCAGAAGTGGCGTTGACGGGGACGGCTCAGATCAGATTTAAGCGTCCCGTGTTGCTGGGAGAAAAGGTAATTGCCAGAGCCGTGGTGAATAGCGGTAAGGGGCAACGCTTTGTCGTTACCGTTACCTCCAGCGTTAAAGATGAAGAAGTTTTTGCGGGCGAGTTTATGGTCTTTGCCAAGGGATCGGAAGGGGAACAATGGGATGCGTATAGCAGTTGATGCTATGGGGGGCGATTTTGCGCCCCGTGAACTTGTTGCCGGTGCAGTACAGGCGGCAGCTTTGCTGCCTGACACAGAAATAATTCTCGTGGGACAACGGGAGCAGATTATGGATTGTGCGCCTAGTCTGCCAGGTAATATCTCCTTGTTTCCGGCGCAGGAAATAATCGCTATGGATGAGCACCCGGCAACTGCAGTCAGGCGTAAAAAAGATGCTTCGATAGTGGTGGCCACCCGCCTGGTTAAAGAAGGTAAGGCGGACGCTGTTGTCTCTGCCGGGAGTACGGGAGCGCAAATGGCCGCAGCGTTATTTGGCCTGGGACGGCTAAAAGGGATTGAAAGGCCGGCAATCGCTACGGTATTACCGACTGCTCAAGGCGGCAAGTTAGTACTGGATGTAGGTGCTAATGCCGAGGCTAAGCCGGAACACCTGTATCAGTTTGGTATCATGGGTAGTATCTACGCCGAAAAAATTCTCCACATCGCTCAACCGAAGGTTGCTTTGCTCAATATCGGCTCCGAAAAAACCAAGGGTAATGAATTGGTTCTGGCAGCATACAGTTTGTTGCAGCAAGCGCCGCTTAGGTTTATTGGCAATATCGAAGGGCGTGAGGTGCCACGCGGGGATGCCGATGTCGTGGTGTGTGATGGTTTTGTTGGGAACATTGTGTTAAAATTTGCCGAAGGGCTGGCCGACACTTTGTTTAAGATGATTAAGGCTGAGATTACGGCTAATCCCATGCGTAAATTGGGTGCAGCTTTAGTTAAGCCTGGTTTAAAAGAGCTTGGCCGCCGGCTTGATTACGCTGAATACGGTGGTTCGCCGTTACTGGGTGTGAATGGAGTCAGTATTGTGTGCCATGGCAGTTCTAAGGCTAAGGCAATTAAGAATGCTATCAAGGTCGCGCACGAATGCGTTGACAGTGGGTACTTGGAAGTTATCCAAGCCAACTTAACTGAAGGGAAGCGTGAGGAATGTTAGGACGTAGTGTAGGTATTGTGTGGGTTGGTTCATATTTACCGGAGAAGGTGATTACCAACGCTGACCTAGAGAAAATTGTGGACACCAATGATGAAT
>JAJXUE010000020.1 GCA_021783135.1 Bacillota bacterium
TGCTGTTCGGATCTCTTGAAAGCAAATCAGCTGACAATATTATTGTGATTTCACCTTTTTTGCCCAGTAGTGAAATTGAGGAAATTGCTAAATTGGTGCAAAAACTTAGTTCTCCCCAAAATTGGCGGGAAAAGTTGCAACTACCTGACGCCGGAGAACACACTGGGGTCGATTTAGACGACCTCAATACTGCCAATGACTTGCTGAAAAATCTTCAGCTTGCAACCATTGACGGTCAGAATTACAAAATGACGCTCGATCAAATTGTGCGGCAAATCTGCAGCCAGGCAATTTGCGGCTTGGAGCCTTCCACTGAAGGCGTGCTTAAAAGTTTAATCGCCAAACGCGAAGCCCAAGGAAATGTAATTATTGTAGGTAGTCACATTGCCCTGCTACATGTGCGCACAGAGGAAATAAATGCGCCGTTTATTGGGGTGTACAGGCTAGCGCAGTTTATACCTATGAAAGGCGTGGGGTTCGCTGTCGAGAATGTAGATACCGTCTTTGTCATGCTGGCGCGCAAAAATGAAAGTAATTATATTCTTGAGCAATTAGGCAAGATTAGTGTCTCTTTAGTGGAGAATAAGTATTTTGCGGAAGTTTTACGTATTGGCGATTTGAATGATATTCGGGACCAGGTAGTCGAAATCATCAACCAGGAGGCAGATTAATGGATAAGGCAATTCTCAATGAGAACAATATTTTATTGAATTTAGGGTCTGAGCCAAAGAACCAGGCAATTGCTAGAGTAGGCCGGCTTTTGGTTCAAAACGGCTACGTTACAGAAGAATATGTTATAGGCATGCAACTTAGGGAAGCGAGCCTCACTACTTATGTAGGCAATGGTATCTCTATTCCGCATGGTATGCCGGAATATATGAAATATATCCAGCGGTCAGGCATCGTCGTGGTTCAGTATCCTGAGGGGATTGATTTTGGTGAAGGCAATCTAGCTTATATTTTAATTGGCATAGCGGGCAAAGATGATGAGCACATGGAGATATTGTCCAGCATCGCATTGGTCTGCCAGGAAGAGGAAAATGTTTTGCAGCTGAGACAGGCAAGCAGCAAACAGGCTATAATCGAAATTTTGGCCAGGGGGGAACAATAAATGATTAAGACAGTCACGCTGAATCCTGCGATGGATAAGACTGTCGAAATAAATGGATTCACCGTGGGAACGGTGAACAGGATTGCTGCGGTGCGTCTCGATGCGGGCGGCAAAGGAATTAACGTTGCAAAAGTGCTCAAGGTGCTGGAAGGTCAAAGCCAAGCCTTAGGGATACTGGCAGGTCATAATGGTCAAGTCATCAAGGCTTATCTTGATGAGCAAGGTATCGATAACGACTTCGTATTTGTCGCTGGCGAAACGAGGACAAACCTGAAAGTAGTGGATTTCCTCAACCATACTCACACAGATATCAATGAACCGGGTGCGGAGATTAACCCTCAGGATTTACAAGAGCTGCAGCAAAAGATTTTTGCCGAAATTACGCCAAAATCCATACTGATCTTATCCGGCAGTGTCCCGGTTAAGATGCAGCGACATATATATCAAGCTTGGATACTGCAAGCACGAGCGAGCGGCGCTCGGACAATTCTTGATGCAGACGGCGAGTTGTTGCAAGAGGGAGTCAAAGCCGCACCTTCGGTAATTAAACCAAATATCCACGAGCTAGAACGTCTGCTCAACCGCCAAATCTCAAGTCCCGGAGATGCTGTTGTGGCATCTCGCAGTTTACTCGAGTTGGGCATTGGCCTAGTCGTCGTGTCTATGGGCGAAGACGGGGCGCTTTTTGTGCAAAAGGACCAAGCTATTCAGGCCGATGGGCTTAAGGTCGAGGTTAAGAGTACGGTTGGGGCAGGGGATGCCATGGTGGCAGCCCTGGCTCTAGCCTTAGATAGGCAGTATTCACTGGAGGAAACAGTTGCGTTGTCAGTAGCCACCAGTGCGGCACAGGTGATGACGCCGGGTACCGAACCACCTAGGCTTTCGGATGTCCGGGTTTTAACAGAAAAGGTTCGTTTCCGGTACGTTTAGTGCGGTGGTTAAAGTAAACGGAAAAATGAGGCAAGGACAACAAATAACATGGGAGGAATACAAATTATGCAGACAAAAGCAGTACGCTTATATGGGGCAAATGATCTTAGAATGGAAGAATTTGAACTGCCGGAAATCAAAGACGATGAAATACTGGTAGAGATTATCTCCGATAGTGTCTGTATGTCAACCTATAAGGCAGCTATTTTGGGCAAGAGCCATAAACGGGTGCCTCAGGATGTGGACCAAAACCCAATCATTGTTGGGCATGAATTTGCGGGTAATATTGTCAAAGTAGGCGAAAAATTAAAGGACAAATTTAAAGAAGGTCATAAATTTGCGCAGCAACCGGCGCTTAACTACAAGGGGACGATGTGGTCACCGGGCTACTCTTATATGTATTTTGGTGGCGCTGCTACCTATAATGTTGTTCCCAGAGAAGTAATGGAGCTTAACTGTTTGTTGGACTACCATGGCGATACCTATTATGAAGCGTCTTTAGCGGAACCCATGTCCTGTATTATCGGGGCTTTTCATGCCAGCTATCATACGAGCATGGGGAGTTATGAGCATCGGATGGGAATCGTTGCAGGCGGCAAGATGGCATTGCTAGCTGCAGCAGGTCCCATGGGACTTGGCGCCATTGATTATGCCCTGCACTGTGACCGTCGGCCAGGTTTTCTGGTCGTTGCTGATATTGATGCAGACCGCCTTGCTAGGGCCAAACAAATATTTACGCCGAAAGAGGCGCAAAAATGCGGTGTAGAATTGATCTTTGTCAACACCAAAGATCTGGAGGATGCGCCGAGCTATTTAAAATCCCTAACTGGTGGCACCGGCTATGATGACGTATTTGCCTTTGCCCCAGTCAAACCTGTGATCGAATTGGGTGATAAAATCCTCGGTCGTGACGGGTGTTTGAATTTCTTTGCCGGTCCCACTGATACCAGTTTTGCTGCCGAATTAAATATGTATAATGTGCATTATGCGTCTACCCACATTATGGGAACTACCGGTGGCAATACGGCAGACATGCTCGAATCCTTAAACATGACGGAACAAAAATTGATCAACCCAGCTGTCATGGTAACACATATTGGCGGACTGGATGCAGTTGCCACTACAGTTTTAAACCTGCCTCACATTCCGGGAGGCAAAAAGCTGATCTATACCCATATCAATATGGAATTAACCGCAATTGATGATTTCGCTCAAAAGGGTGAGACTAATCTGCATTTTGCAAAACTTGCTGCAATTGTTGCAAGTCACAAGGGATTGTGGTGCGCGGAAGCTGAAACATACCTGTTAGAGAATTGGCAATAGCCTGTAAGCTAGACAAGAAGACCAACACAAGGAGGGAATAAAATGCGGTCAGAAAAAATTACCGTTACCAATGAAACCGGACTACATGCCAGGCCGGCATCACTATTTGTCCAACTTACTGCGCAGTTTAAATCTGAATTGACAATTCGGAAAGATGATAGATCAGTCAACGCCAAGTCTATTCTTGGCATATTGTCCCTGGGGATTAGCAAGGGCACAGAGGTGACGCTTATAGCTGAGGGACCTGATGAAGAGCAAGCTGTGGACGAGCTAGTTAAACTAATTCAAGGCAACTTTGGCGAGGGAAACAGCAATTGAGTGATGAACTAAATTAGGGAAGGGAGATGTTAGCTTGGCGCAGGATAAACTATGGCAGGGTATTGGCGTCTCAGCGGGACGGGCGTGTGGCCAAGTTTGGGTTTTGCAGGGCGATACTTCCAAGCTGAGTGCGGTGGAGGCTACATCGTTCAGCTCTATTGACTCGGAACAAGAATTGATACGTTTACAGCAAGCCGTAGGGCTGACTGAAATTAACCTAACTAAATACGAACAGCAAGTGCGTGCCGAACAGGGAGAAGAGTTTGCCCGCATCTTTACTGCTCATAAACTCTTGCTAAGTGACCCTTCATTTGTTGGTGAAGCGCAGGCAAGAATCAAAGCTAAAGCAATACCTGCTGAACAGGCCATGCAGCAAGTGGCAACAGAAGCTATCACCATGCTAAAGGGCATTGCGGATCCTTACTTTCAGGAACGGGCCGTAGATGTACAGGATGTTCTAGCCCAACTGCTGCAAAATCTCGCGGGTAAGGACAATGCGGAATTATCTTTTCCTGCAACAGGTCTCTGGCTGGTTCTGGCCGATGAGCTTACCCCCGCTCAGACAATTTCTCTGCCCAAAGAACGGGTTTTGGGTTTTATTGTGCGTACAGGCGGTAAAACTTCTCATGCGGCAATTCTAGCCAGGACTTACGGCATTCCGGCAGTCGTTGGTGTTAAGGCTGGCTGGGAGGAATTAGCGAATTTACAGTGGGTTGAATTGGACGGGGATGAAGGTTGGGTTCGCCCGGGGACAGTCGGAATTACTAGCGCTGCTACGGGGAATGACGCAGACAGTGCTGAAGCTGAGGATACTTTAGAGCTGACAACGTCTCAGATGATTCTGGCAGCCAACGTTGGCAACCCTAATGATTTGCCTCTCGTGCATAAGTTTAAAGGGCAGGGTGTAGGTTTGTACCGGACGGAATTTCTTTTTATGGGTGACCACCTTCCGAGTGAGAATGAGCAGGTTGAGGCCTATAGTAAGGTAATTGCGGCCTGTGCTCCTTATGTTACGGTTATTCGGACTTTGGATATTGGCGGGGATAAAAAAGCGCCGGCTTTGCAATTGCCTGTGGAACAAAATCCCTTCTTGGGAGTGCGGGCCTTGCGTCTGTGCTTGCAGCACCCTGAGATTTTTCGGGTGCAGTTAAGAGCGATTTGGCGGGCTGCAGCAGTAGGACCTACTGACGTGATGTTTCCGATGGTGGCAACCTTGGAAGAATTACTCAAAGCTAAGGAATTGCTGGGAGCTGCAAGGATGGAGTTGGTGAACGAAGGGTACAGTGTGGGAGAACTTCAGGTAGGGATAATGATTGAAATTCCTGCAGCAGCCTGGAATGCGGCTAAATTGGCCAAGGAAGTGGATTTCTTCAGTATCGGCACCAATGACTTGACCCAGTATATGTTGGCTGTGGATCGCGAGAACTCTGCGCTGGCTGAGCTGTATCAAACCTATCACCCGGCTGTTTTAGGGATGATTGCCCGAGTGAGTGCAGCGGCTATTCAAGCAGGTATTTGGGTAGGTATTTGTGGTGAAGCCGGCGGGGATAGTCTGCTTGTACCTTTCTTTGCGGCCTTGGGGATTAAGGAACTTAGTATGGCTCCGAGTTCCTTGCCTAAAGTTCGCCGTACGCTGGCAAGGCTGAGTTTTGCGGCGCATGAAAAGCAGCAATTAGTGGAAGAGATCTTAGATTGCGCGACTGCCGAAGAGGTAGTCACTAAATTAAAGAGTATATGATCCTGCTAAAGAATAACGTTGGCTATCTGTATTAAGCTAAATGAGGTGGAAGATGCTAACAGTTAGTCAATTAATTAAGGAATTTGGCTTTGAAGTGGCAGCGGGACACGGGGGCCTGAATAAAGAAATTAGGGATTACAGTATCAAACGCCCTAGCGCGGAGCTAATAGGTTTCTTAACTTATTTAACGCCACAACGGATTCAGGTCTTCGGTTCTACAGAAATGGGCGTAATCCGGCAGCTGGATATAACGGTGCGCCGTCAACATATTGCCGCTGTCATGGTGTCCGAAGTGCCTTGCGTGATCGTTACTCGCAGCCTGCCCACGCCGCAGGAATTCTACGATTTAGCCAATGAACGGGATATTCCGCTGTTAACAACAAATCGCTCCACCACCCAATTAAATTACTTAATCATAAGGTACCTAGCCAACCGATTGGCTCCCAGCACGCTCGTCCACGGTGTCCTGGTCGATGTCTATGGCGTTGGAGTATTAATCAACGGTGAGAGTGGTATAGGTAAGAGTGAGGCGGCTTTGGAGTTAATTAAGGGTGGTCATCTTTTAGTAGCCGACGATGCAGTGGAAGTGCGCCGGGTGGATGAAGAAAGCCTCAGGGGCACAGCGCCGCAATCCATTCGGCATTTGATCGAAATTCGTGGCTTGGGCATTTTGGACATTACGCGCTTATTTGGCACCGGGGCTGTCCGCAAGGAAAAGGATGTTCATTTAATAGTTCATTTGGAAGAGTGGCAGGCCGATAAGATCTATGACCGCTTAGGAACTGATCCACCGCAAATCCGCAGAATTTTGGGAATTGCAGTGCCACAGATCACCATTCCGGTGCGCCCGGGGCGCAATCTAGCTTCGCTAGTTGAAGTGGCAGTGATGCAAAATAGGCGGTAAAGCCAGCGGTTTGTGGTAACATTACGCAAGTAGGAAATTTAAGCCTAGTATTTTAGCTCCGGCTCAATAATGGTAGCCGGAGTTTCAATTTGTTCCAGTGCTGCTAATGCTGTGTGTAACGCCAAGGTTTTAGTTTGTAAAAAGGCCAATTAGTCTATTGACTGTTAGATAACAGCATGCTATTATCATACCCATACCAATTAAACATAGTAAACAGAGCGGAAATACATACATTAACAATAAACCAATGTGCCTAGGAGCCGCTGATATTTTACGACTAGACTATAAAAATAGACAGAGGAGAAAAAGACTATGGCCAAAGCAGATTACACAGAACTTAAACGGGGCGGCTTTATGCGTCAGGTGCAAAAGGATTGCTTTTCGATGCGTTTGCGCACTGTAGGAGGCAAAATTGAGGCTGCTCATTTAAGCAAGGTATACGATATTGCGCAAAAGTATGGCGCGGGATATATTCACTTGACGGCACGCCAAGGCATCGAGATTCCCTTTATAAAATTAGCTGATGTCGAGCAAGTTAAACAGGAACTGGCCGTTGTCGGACTGCAACCGGGGGCTTGCGGGCCTAGAGTGCGTACAGTTACGGCATGTCAGGGAATAACCATCTGCCCGAGTGGACTTTTTGATACCTTAGCCCTAGCTCAAGAAATTGACCAAAGGTATTTTGGTCTTGAGCTGCCGCACAAATTTAAATTTGGGGTTACAGGGTGCCGTAACAACTGCTTGAAGGCGGAAGAAAATGACTTAGGTATCAAAGGGGGCGTGGAGCTAAGTTGGCAAGCTGACAAGTGCAGCTTTTGTGGGTTATGTACCGCGGTCTGTCCTACACAGGCAATTGATGTGCTTAAGGCAGCTAAAGATTTGGTATTTAGGCAGGACGATTGCGTTAACTGCGGCAAATGTGGCAAGAGTTGTCCTGTTGGAGCCTGGGAAGGAACAAATGGCTACGTTTTGGCTTTTGGGGGTACCTTGGGCAACAGCATCGCAATGGGTCGCGGGGTAATACCCATCCTGCAAAATAAGGCTGACTTATTCAAGGTAATTGACGCTACGCTGGCCTTTTTTCAAGCTAAGGGCAAGCAAGGGGAACGCTTTCGACTCACCTTGGACAGGGTGGGCTGGGAAGTATTTATACAAAGTATACAGGAGGTTTTAGCATGAGCACTCAAGCGGCAGATGCCTGTGTGGACATAACCGACGTAGTTTGTCCGATTACGTATGTTAAAGCTAAGGTGGCGCTGGAGGAATTGGCCCCGGGTAAAGTTTTGGCAGTTAGGATGAAGGCTGGCGAGACTATACAAAATGTGCCCCGCAGTTTTAAAGATGAGGGACACAAAGTTGTGCAAGTAATCAGCAATGAGGATAACACCTATACTGTTTGGGTGGAAAGGGATGGATTATAATGCGCTTTAATACTGCCCTACTGCATGGCGCTTATGAGGCTGACGCATTGACTGGTGCCACCACAGCCCCGATTTACCAGAGTACTTCCTAAGAGCACAAAAGTGCGGAGGAACTCGAACAAACCAACTAGCTCGGCGTTGGAAAAAAAGAATCGCCTTCTAACCAGTGGGCGGAAATTCTTCCCTGCAGCGGTATCTATGGTGGGACAGTGTCCTTGTTTAAGAAACTCCAAAATAATGGTATCTAAGGTTACTAAGGTCTTTTTTTTACTACTAAAACCAAGTAAACATATATGAAAATGGTGATATAAGATGGCGCAAACAAACAACTTGTCTTGGCATAGCGAGCTAGTAACGCGGGTGGAACGGGAACAACTTCTGGGTCAACGGGGCAGAGTAGTTTGGTTTACCGGCCTGTCCGGCTCGGGCAAATCCAGCTTGGCGCATGCCTTAAACGCGAAGTTACATGCGATGGGGCTGCTGGTCTATACCTTGGACGGTGATAACATCCGCCATGGCCTGAACAAAAACTTGGGATTTGCTGTAGCCGATCGCAATGAAAATATTCGCCGTATCGGCGAAGTTGCTAAGTTGATGGTTGACGCCGGTATTATAGTCTTGGCAACGTTTATTTCGCCGCTGCGCGCGGAGCGAGAAGGCTTGCGGCATATTTTGGCGCAAGACTTAATTGAAGTATTCGTGGATTGCCCCTTAGAAGTGTGTGAAAGCAGGGATCCGAAAGATTTATATAAAAAGGCCAGGGCAGGTGCAATTGCCGATTTTACGGGAATCAGTTCTCCCTATGAGGCACCGCTAAATGCCGACTTAGTTATTAATACGGCAGCAGCGCCACTGGAAGAATGTGTGGCAGAGCTGGTGGATTTTTTGCAAATCGCACCTACAGGAGAAAACCATGTTTAAGAGTTCTAAGGAGTTTGGGTATTCTGAGGAGTTTGGGTATTCTGAGGAGTTTAAGGCGCAGGAACTGGAATGCGATATTCTGATTATCGGTGGCGGCACAGCGGGCTGCTTTAGTGCCCTGACAATCGCCGAACAGTCGAAGGCCAAGGTCATAATCGCGGAAAAGGCCAATATTAAGCGCAGCGGCTGCTTGGCGGCAGGGGTAAATGCCCTGAATGCTTATATAACCCCGGGGGAAACGCCGGAATCGTATGTAGAGTACGTCAAACAGGATGCCGAGGGCATTGTGCGCCCAGATTTAGTTTATTCCATGGCGCAAAATCTCAATCGGGTAGCCCATAAACTCGAGGATTTGGGAGTGCCTTTTTTGAAGGATGCGGACGGCAACTACCTCTCCCGGGGCAAACACAGCGTCAAAATCAACGGCGAAAATATTAAGCCCTTATTGGCCGCTGCTGTCGCCCCAAAAGGTGATATCAGAATTTTGAACCGGGTTAATATTTTTGATTATATTGTTAAGGCGGGGCGGGTTGTGGGCGCAGTGGGCTTTGCCTTAGATGCAAGTATAGTATACGTTATCTACGCTAAAGCCGTAATTTGTGCTACCGGCGGAGCGGCAGGTTTGTACAAACCGAATAACCCGGGCTTTTCACGCCACAAGATGTGGTATTGCCCCTTTAATACCGGTGCGGGTTATGCCATGGGGATTCGAGCCGGGGCAGAGATGACCAGCTTTGAAATGCGTTTTATTGCCTTGCGGTGTAAAGATACTATTGCCCCGACCGGAACAATCGCTCAGGGAGTGAAGGCCCCGCAGATAAATGCCGATGGCGTAAAGTATATGAATAATTATGCCAAGGCAACAACCCCTCACCGGCTGCATGCTACCGTTAGGGAAAATCAGTTGGGGCGCGGGCCGTGCTACCTACAAACTAAAGGCATAACAGCAGAACAAGAAGTGGATCTGTATAAGGCTTATTTAAACATGGCCCCGGCTCAAACTCTGCGCTGGCTGGAGCGAGGCACCGGACCAAGCACACAAAACGTAGAGATTGAGGGAACTGAGCCATATATCGTGGGCGGACACACAGGCAGTGGCTATTGGATTGACGCCCAACGTTTTACAACCCTTCCTGGTTTGTTGGCGGCAGGTGATGTGGCTGGAGGCAGCCCGAAAAAGTATGTGACAGGGTGCTTGGTCGAAGGAGAAATCGCCGCTAAATCCGCGCTGGCTGCGATGCAAGATCAAGCCTTACAATCCCTGCAAGAGGACGAAATTACGCAAATCGTAAGGAGAATAAATAGCTGCTTTAGGGGTCAAGCCAGCCCCTATATGGTGGAAGTAATTGAGGGCGAAATGCAAAAGGTGATGGATGAGTATGCCGGGGGAATTGCCAGCGGGTACGCCTTCACTGTGGCCAAGCTTAAGATTGCCAAAACACGGCTGTCAGAATTAGAGCAACTTGCCTTAGCTTTAACGGTAAAAGACCGCCACGAATTGCTGGCACTGTTTGAGATTTTAGATAGGTTACAGGTGTGCCAAGTTGTAATTGCGCATTTAGCGGCAAGGCGTGAAACGCGTTGGCCTTGTTATCAGTCCAACTCCGATTATCCGGCGAAGGACGACGCCCATTGGTTGAAGTACGTGAATTCCCGCCAAGTAAATGGCCAAATTCAAATTATTTTACGTGATGTGGAGAAAGAGTATGAGCATTAGTATCAACTCTGAACAATGCCGTGGCTGTCGTAATTGTACGGAGGTTTGTCCGGGTCATCTGCTTGCTATGGATGCAGAAGGGAAAGCATTTATTAAGTATCCAAAGGACTGTTGGGGGTGCACAGCCTGTCTCAAGGAATGCCCAGTTGGTGCCATCCGCTATTTCCTCGGCCCGGATATTGGCGGCAAGGCCATGTATGTTTATACAAATAAGACTAATGCTTGTCTCGAATGGCATTTTGTTACGCCTAACGCTGGGGAAAAGATTATATCAGTTAACCGGAGCGACGCGAATAAGTACTAAAGCAAAAGCTAGGAGGCGCGTATGGAACACTTAGATAGGTTAGAAGCACAAAGTATTTTTATCCTCAGGGAAGCTTATAAAAAATTTGGCAAATTGGGGATGCTTTGGTCCATCGGTAAAGACTCGACAGTTTTATTGTGGCTAGCTAACAAGGCTTTTTTCGGACATTGCCCTTTTCCGTTGATTCACGTGGATACAACTTACAAAATTCCAGACATGATTGCCTATCGGGATCGTCTGGCTGCGGAAATGGGCTTAGAGCTGATTGTGCATAGAAATGAAACAGGCCTCGCGGAGGGCATGGGGCCTGAGCGGGGACGCTTAACGTGCTGCAAGGCTTTAAAGACCGAAGCTTTGCAGGAAGTCGTGCTCAAATATCAATTCGAGGGGCTTATCCTTGGCATCAGACGCGACGAAGAAGGCTCTCGCTCTAAGGAGCGGGTATTTAGTGAAAGGACTAAAGATGCGGAATGGGACTATACCAACCAACCACCGGAATTTTGGGATCAATTTAAAACTGACTTTCCGAAAGGGAATCACATTCGGGTGCATCCGTTGTTGCATTGGAATGAACTGGACATTTGGGCTTACATCAAACGAGAAAATATACCTCTGATCGACTTGTACTTTGCGAAAGACGGCAAAAGGTATCGCAGTCTGGGTTGCTGGCCTTGCACTAAACCCATCGCTTCAAACGCGACAACTATCGATGCAATTATTAAGGAATTGGAAAATACCTCTGTGAGTGAACGGGCGGGCCGGATGCAAGACCAAGAGGATGCTTATGCGATGCAAAAGCTGCGCAAGGATGGTTACATGTAGGGTAGAGGTGTTTGGTGAAAAAGAAAATTTGGGAGGAGACATAATGACGGATAAACGCGATACCTTGAAAATTGTTGTAGTTGGCCACGTCGATCATGGTAAGTCTACCTTGATTGGCAGGCTGTTATATGATACTGAGTCTTTGCCGGAAGGAGCTATTGCCAAAGTAAAACGCATTTGCAAGGAGAAAGGAAAGTCCTTTGAATACGCCTACCTGTTAGATGCCTTTGAAGAAGAGCAAAAACAGGGGATTACGATCGATACTACTCAGATCCAGTTTTTTACCCAACAGCGCGATTATGTAATTATTGATGCTCCGGGCCATAAGGAATTTCTCAAAAATATGATTTCCGGTGCCGCTAATGCGGAGGCAGCTCTACTTATTATTGATGCCCACGAAGGTATTCAAGAGCAATCAAAACGACACGGCTACATTTTGTCACTGCTAGGCATTAAACAGGTGGATGTGCTGGTTAACAAAATGGATTTAATTGACTACTCACAAGCTAAATTTGACCAAATAAAAGCTGAGTTTAACAATTTTTTGAGCACCTTAAACGTACATCCACAGCAATACATCCCGGTTTCCGCTTTTTTAGGTGAAAACATCACCACTAACTCGGCTAAAATGGCGTGGTATACAGGTGAACCAGTTTTGCGTGCGCTGGATATGTTGCACAAGGAAAGGGGTTTGGCGGAAAAACCGCTGCGTTTGCCGATTCAAGACGTTTATAAATTCGATGACCGTCGCATCATTGCCGGGCGGCTTGAGACCGGATGCTTAAGCGTAGGTGACAAAATTTTGATCAGCCCTGGCGGTAAAACTACTACGGTCAAGACCATTGAGGCTTGGGTTGACCGGGATAAACAGGCTGCAGTCGAGGCAGGCCAGTCTGTAGGGATTACGGTTACCGATGAATTTTTCAATCAAAGAGGGGAATATATTTCGAGGGTGGCAAACCCTCCGCTGCAAGCTAAGCTGTTTAAAGCAAGTTTAGTTTGGCTAGGTAAGCACGATTTGCTCCAAAACCAGAAGTATAAACTAAAATTAACCACTCAAGAGGTGGAGTGTGAAATCTACGCCATAGAAAAGGTTGTCGATGCCGCCAGTTTAGATAGCAATGCTAATGTGCAGCGGGTAAAAATTAACGATGTCGCTGAGGTCATCATTAAAACCAAACAAGTGGTTTGTTTTGATGATTTCAGCGACAATCAAAGTACCGGTCGGTTTGTCTTGGTCGACGGCTATGACGTTAGTGGGGGAGGAATTATTACCGGTCTCTACACAGCTGCTAAAACCCCGGCAGCGGAAAACACAGAATTTGCTGATGCGCACAAGCCCGTAGCTCCTATCGCCAGACTTGCTGCCACTGCAGGCAAGCCGTTGGTAAGGCTGGAGCGCGAGCAAAGGTTACGGCAAAAAGGTCGGGTCATTTGGCTCACCGGGTCTGAGGAGGCCCAATTCAACCGCGCCGTTAGCCTGGAAAGAGAACTGTTTGACCTCGAAAAGCAAGCCTATTATCTTGACAGACAAACAATACTTGACCAATTCCTGCGTGAGTCTACAGGTGACGACTGGATTGCCAAGCTTGCAGATATCGCCAAAATACTGTTGGATACTGGCTTAATCGTAATTTTGGCTTCTGGCACAGTTGAGCGGGATCAGCTCGAAAAGGCTAGGGCGATAATTGGTAAGCATGACTTTTTGGAAATCGATGCCGAAGCTGCGGGGGAAGTAGGTGAGTTGACCCAACTGACAGACGTTGCGGTTTAGAACCTTATCTAAGCCGCAACAAGTACCTTTTCTTATTCGGTACATAAAAATATATAGAGGTATTATTTACCAAATATATTGTACCGGGAAAGGGGTGAGTTAATGGCTGAGGCTGAAACTAAACCGACCGAGCTAAATAACACAGTTTTGACTAATCTTCTTTTGCTCACTATTACAGGGTTACTCATTATGATAGCGCTAGAGAACTTGGAAATATTATCGCTGCTCGAAAAGTGCAAGGATAAGAAATGTCACAAACAGCATGAGCATCATCACCGGCGCGAAGTACGGGAGGCAGCACCTACAGAATAATTTTTACGAGCAAAACCAACTAGTGCAGGCGTGTCTTTACTACAAGGCACGCCTGCACTAGTTGGTTAGGTTAAACCGTATTTGTCTAATTTTTTATAGAGGCCTTGGCGTGAAATCCCTAAGAGATGGGCAGCGGCTACCTTATTGCCGCCACTCAGCGTTAGGGCTTTTACTATGGTTTCCTTTTCAGTCTTTTCCACGATATTAAACAGAGTATTCGCGGTGGTATCACGCGGGAAGGATTGGTGCAAATTAAGTGGTGCATCAGGTGGCGTGTCAGTATAACTGCGCGAATTTCGGACACTACTGACTAAGTAAAGGGGCAGGTGGTTGACCGTGATGACTTTAGCATCGATGATGTTGAAAACTCGCTCCATCACGTTTTCCAGTTCCCGAATGTTGCCTGGCCAGCTATATCCGGCAAAGATATCCATTACTTCAGGGTGAATCCCGGTTACGTTCAGGCCAAATTCACGATTGAATTTGTGCATAAAATAATCTACAAATAAGCCTAAATCCATAATGCGTTCGCGCAGGGGGGGGAGGTGGAGGTTAATCACGTTTAGCCTATAATATAAATCCTCACGGAATTTACCGTCGATTATAAGTTTTTCCAAGTTCAAGTTGGTAGCAGCCAAGATGCGTACATCTACTTTTTTTGATTGAGCTGAGCCAAGTGGTTCTATTTCCTTTTCCTGCAGTACGCGCAAGAGCTTGGCCTGCATCGCAACGGGCATGTCACCAATCTCGTCGAGAAAAATCGTTCCTTTATCTGCCAAGTCGAATTTACCGGCTTGGCCGCCTTTTTTGGCCCCGGTAAAAGCACCTTCAACGTATCCGAACAACTCAGACTCCAGTAGGCTCTCAGGTATGGCTGCACAATTAACCTTCACAAAGGGCCCGAAGCGACGGTTGCTGCTCATATGGACTGCGCGAGCTAGGACCTCCTTACCCGTGCCGCTTTCCCCAAGTATCAATACAGTAGAATTACGGTTGGCAATCTTACGCACGGTCTCTTTCAACAGCAGGATTTGCTCGCTTTGGCCGATTATCTGCTCGATGTCATCCTTGATGCTTGCGGTTTTATATTGGCTCGGTTGGGGTGGGCGTTTAATGCTGCTTGCCTTTTGCACCAGTTCGTCCAGCATGGCTAAATCCTTAAACATCATTTTCCCGACTGCGCCGATAATGTTGCCGTCTCGGTCAAATATAGGTACCCTGCTAACGATGACCTGTTTGCCTTGAAAGTTAAAAGATCGACCAACTTCGTTTTTGCCCGATTTTAAAACCATGGGCAGACGAGAGAGTTTTGGATCTAAGTACGCATCAGAAACATGGCTACCAATCATTTCTGCAGGTTCTTTACCAAAAAGATCCGCATAAACTCGGTTCACCATGGTGATTATCCCCTTTTTGTCTACCACAATTATACCTTCACAAGCGATATCCATTAATGTCCGTAACAGTTCACTTATTTCGGAAATGTCCATGTCCACAACCTCATTGCCATTTGATGTATCCGCTCTAATCACAAGCTAAAAGGAGATGCACCGTTTGTCAACAAGTGCATCTCTATGGGCTATGTCAGACTCAAGGTATGACATAGGTGTTGCTATAGCTAGTATAATACAAATTTCCGTCCGCGTGAATACCTTACCATTTTTGACTTAAATTTCCTGCTTGTCGAGCAGATGTTTAGGCGAGGTTTTCTACCACCATCGCTACGCCCTGACCACCGCCGATACACAAGGTAGCCAGACCAAACTTTTCTTTGCTGGCTTGTAATTCGTGCAAAAGGGTGACTAAGATTCGAGTGCCGCTGGCACCAATCGGGTGACCTAGCGCTATGGCCCCGCCGTTAACATTGACTCGTTCATTGGGCAAGGACAGTTCTTTAGCCACAGCGATGGACTGCGAAGCAAAGGCTTCGTTAGCTTCAATTCGTCCCATATCGGCAACCCTTAACCCGGCAAGGCGCAGGGCTTTCTCGGAGGCCGGAACCGGGCCCATACCCATGATTTTCGGGTCAACTCCGCCGGAGGCATAAGAGCGAATTACGGCCATTGGTTTTAGGTTGAGCGCCTGGGCCCGTTCCAGACTAATTAGAGCTACAGCTCCAGCGCCGTCATTAAGCCCGGAGGCATTGCCGGCGGTAACAGTTCCACCTGGTTTGAACGCCGGTTTCAGCTCGGAGAGGCCTGCGAGGGAGGTATTCGCCCTAGGGTGTTCATCTGTGTCAAAGATTGTGGTGCCACTTTTACCTTTGGCTACTGCGACCGGAAGAATCTCAGCTTTAAATTTGCCGGCCACAATTGCGGCAGCGGCCTTTTGTTGGCTATTGAAAGCAAAAAAGTCTTGTTCTTCGCGCGTTATATGGTATTTTTCGGCGATATTCTCGGCTGTAATACCCATATGAATATCGTTAAAGGCGCACCATAAGCCGTCTGTAATCATTTCATCAATCACGCTCTGATTGCCCATACGATAGCCGTTTCTCGCCTTATTTAATAAGTAGGGAGCAAGGCTCATGTTTTCCATGCCACCGGCAATTATGATGTCAGCATCACCGTTGGCAATAGCTTGGGCGCCCAAAGCTATAGTTCTTAGCCCTGAGCCGCATACCATATTGACGGTCCATGCCGGAACTTCAATCGGTAAGCCAGCTTTTACACCCACTTGACGGGCGGGATTTTGCCCTAACCCGGCCTGTAAAACATTGCCCAGAATTACTTCGTCGACATCTTCACTGCTGAGGCCGGCCCGCTTGACGGCTTCAGCCACGACCAAAGCACCTAAATCTACTGCCGAAACAGTGCTTAATGAACCGTTAAAGGTTCCCACCGGAGTCCGCACTGCGCTTACTATGGCAACTTCACGCATCATTTTCACTCCTTTACCTAGCGTACTTATCATATTTATTGTGCTGATTGAATTGCTTGCTGCACTAACTCTGCCAAATCCAAGGTCTTGATATTTTCCGCCACATCTTTGCGCTTGGTGCCGTCTTCCAGCATGGTTAGACAGAAAGGGCAAGCTGTGCCGATACAGGAGGCATTAGTGCTAAGAGCTTCTTCCGTTCGCTGCATATTAATTCTTTCACCCAGGTTTTCTTCCAGCCACATGCGACCTCCGCCTGCGCCACAGCAAAAGCTCTCACGCTGCGAACGGGGCATTTCGATTAGCTTCAGACCCAAGGCTTCGATGACTTGGCGGGGTGGTTGGTAGATAGCGTTATACCGACCTAAATAGCAGGAATCATGATAGGTAATGGTTCCATTCAGCTTTGCTTGG
Source organism: Bacillota bacterium (assembly GCA_021783135.1). Lineage (GTDB taxonomy): Bacteria > Bacillota > Desulfitobacteriia > Desulfitobacteriales > JAJXUE01 > JAJXUE01. The sequence continues at coordinate 16,887 of JAJXUE010000020.1, forward strand.
AGTGGCAGACGGCCTGCTGCAATTAGCTGCGCAATAAAGGCGCTGTGATGGATGACTTCGAAGTTGCCGCCAAACTGGGGATATTCATTCTTTAGTGTATTAAAACAATGGGGGCATTGAGTGATGATTTTCTTGATGCCGTAGCCGTTGAGGGTTTCAATGTTGGCCTCGGCTAGGGATTGGTACAGATATTCGTTACCCAGCCTGCGGGCGGAGTCGCCACAGCATTTTTCCTCTGTACCGAGGATAGCGAAGTCTATACCCGCCGCGCGCATGATTTGCACCATGGCTGCGGAGACCTTGCGGTTTCTGTTGTCAAAGGATCCAGCACACCCTACCCAATACAGGTATTCCGGCGCACCATCTGTGGCAACAACCTTCACACCTAAATCATCAGCCCATTCCGCACGTTTGGCCCAGCCCAGACCCCAAGGATTGCCGTTATTTTCCATACCCTTAAATGCACCATTTAACTCGGCAGGAAAATCACTTTCCATTAACACTTGGTTGCGGCGCATCTCGATGGTTTTCGGAACATGCTCCACAAATACCGGGCATTGTTCCATACAGGCGCGGCATGTTGTGCAAGACCAAAGAGCGTCTTCGGATAGGACAGTACCCACCAAATTTTGCTCATCTAAGCCGGCGTCAAGTTCACTTCCGGCTGCGGTCTCATGCTCGCCTGTGGTTGGGTGGGCGGCAGTTTTACGGGCCGCGAGTATGAGCTTGCCCTGTTGGTGCACCTGCAGCTTCAAGTCCTGGATCAACGCTTTAGGGGACAACGGTTTCCCGGTTAAGTAGGCGGGACAATTATTTTGGCAACGCCCGCAGCGCACACAAGCATCCGTATCCATGAGGTCTTTCCAGGTAAGGTCGGTTAACTTTGCTGCGCCGAAAGTCTCCAAGTCCTCGTCCTCTAAATCCAGCCGGGTTAAAGCACCGTTTGGCTCTAAAGAGCGAAAATAAATGTTTAAAGGCGCAGTGCCAATGTGAATTAGCTTGGAATAGGGGAGATAGGCAATCAAGCCCAGCGCGAGGAATAAATGTGACCACCAGAGAGCGCGATGCACTTCAGACTGGGTGGCGGCGCCTAAGCCGGCAAACAGTCTTGCGAATAAATTGCCTACCGGTGACCAAGCTGCCCAAGGATCATGCGTGGCCGCAATACGTAAACCTTGAGTTAAGAAGCCGGTGAGGATTATTACCAAGAGCAGTATCAGAATTACGGCGTCATCGGGTTGATTGTCGAGTCCTTCGGCTGGTTTGATATAGCGGCGGTAGAGAGCGATTAACAGACCAAGCAGCACTGCCAAGCCAGCTATATTTAAGATTAAGGACATAAAATACAGGTAGAAGGGTCCGTGCATAATTTGCAAGCCAACGTCAGACTGGAGAGCGACGACGATGGTACCCAGAAACAAACACACCATACCCCAAAAAATTAGGAAGTGCATAATACCGGGTTGGCGCCGCCGTAAAATTCTGGTGTGTCCGAGGACAAAGCCTATTAGCGACTTTGCCCTTGCGCCCTTGCGGTCATTCCGGTCGACCGGCTGCCCGACATGCCAGAGACGATATTTTAGATAGAAACCGTAGGCAAAGATCACTATGGCCACCAAAAACAACGGGTAGATAGCTATGTGTCCTTGGATGTTCCAGTAGATTTGCCTAGTTGCATTCATCATGTCAATGCCCACTTTCTGTTTGGACTTTTAGGCTGATGCCAAGGCTTGTTGCAACTCTTGTTTTAAGATGGGTATTACTTGGAACAAATCGCCCACGATACCGTAGTCGGCGACTTTAAAGATTTCTGCTTCGGGGTCTTTGTTGATCGCGACAATACACTTAGACGAGTTCATACCGGCCAAGTGTTGAATCGCGCCGGAAATTCCGACGGCAATGTACAGTTGGGGTGAAACCACTTTGCCGGTTTGCCCTACTTGGTATTGAGGCTCACGCCAGCCCTCATCAACAGCAGCGCGTGATGCTCCTACGGCAGCGCCTAGGATATCAGCAACTTCTTCTAAGATTTTAAAGTTTTCGGGATTTTTCATACCGCGACCACCGGAGATTACAATATCTGCCTCAGTTAGGTCAACGCGCGTGGATGCTTTACGGATTACATCTTTAATAACCTGGCGTAAGGTTAAAGCGTTAAGGTCAGCACTAGCGGTAATTACCTCTGCCTGCCTGCCGGTTTGCGGTTCGGCCGGTGTAAATACCTTGGGGCGAATAGTGAGCAGCATCGGACGCGCATTAGCGGCAAAGCTTAGTTCAACTAATGCCTTACCCGCATAAATCGGGCGTTTGAAGAGGATTTCCGGCCCATACGTGATGCCTGTCAGATCAGTAATCAAGCCCGTATCTAGTTTTTGGGCTAGAATTGGCGCTAAATCGCGGCCCATGTTGGAATTGGCAAACAATACGGCTGTGGGCTGATAGGTGTTGATTAATCCCAGCGTCACACCGGCATAAACGTCTGTAGTGTAAGCAGCTAGATTAGGGTTGTCCATGACGAGAACTTTATCCGCTCCGTGTTCACCTAAGAGTGAACTTAACTCTGCAACGTTACTGCCAACTAAAACTGCCCAGAGCTCTTCCCCCAGGTGGTCGGCAAATTTACGGGCCTCGCCCAGCATCTCTAAAATTACACGGCGAAACTTGCCATCTTTCGCTTCCGCAAATACCCAAACTCCTGCCATTGTGTTTACCTCCTTAGCTCTAAATTACTTTAGCTTCATCGCGTAGGGCTTTAACTAAATCAGCGGTAGCCTCGGGAATTTCGCCACCGATTATTCTTCCACCCTTGCGCGGTGCCGGCAGGGTGAGCCCGTGAATCTTTACTTTGGCATTTGCTGGGCCGACAGAGGTGGGGTCGATGTCTAAATCGGCCAGCGTTAGACGTTTTAGTTCCTTTTTCTTCGCTTGCATAATTCCCTTGACGCTGGGGTAACGAGGTTCAGCTAAGCCCTGTTGGGCTGTGAAGATTGCGGGAAGGCTGACTTCAACCAATTCTACTCCATCGTCTAACTCACGGGTGGCAATGGCCTTACCTTCGCCAATTTCAATATTGGTAACTACGTTAACGTGAGGAAGGTTGAGAATTTCCGCCAGACGCAGCATGACTTGGGCCGAACCGCTGTCCACTGATTTAAAACCACCTAAAATAATGTCGGGTTCCTGGGAGATAACAGCTTTGGCCAGCACTCTGGCTGTGGCGGATTGGTCTGAGCCGTCCATGGCCGGATCGGTTACGATTACGGCCCTATCTGCACCCATGGCCATGCACTGACGAATTGCTGTTTCAGCTTGGGTGTCCCCAATACAGACGATAACCACTTCACCGCCAAATTTCTCTTTGAACTGAATCCCTTTTTCTACCGCGAATTCGCTGTAGGGGTCAACTACTAGGGTCACCCCGGTGGAATCAATTAAGCCATCGGCGGTTAAGGCAATCTTAGCCTCGGTATCAAAGGTCTGTTTCATGCAGACTACGATTCGCATGTTAATTTCCTCCTTCTCCTGGAAATATTGTCTTATTTGCCTTTGAGAATGTTACCGGCAATTACGACGCGCTGAATCTCGTTGGTGCCTTCATAAATTTGCGTGATTTTGGCATCGCGCATCATGCGTTCTACCGGGAAATCACGGGTATAACCATAGCCGCCGAAGATTTGCACCGCGTCAGTTGTAACCTCCATGGCCGTATCGGAAGCATAGAGCTTGGCCATGGCCGAGAATTTACCATAGGGCAACCCTTTATCTTTACGGAAAGCTGCTTGGTAGGTGAGGAGCCGGGCCGCTTCGATTTTGGTGGCCATATCTGCCAACTTAAATTGAATTGCTTGCATCTCGGCCAGAGATTTGCCAAATTGGACGCGCTGTTGCGCATATTCCAAGGCTTTGTCATAGGCGCCTTGAGCAATGCCTAAAGCTTGAGCCGCAATCCCCACTCGTCCGCCATCCAAGGTAGACATGGCAATTTTAAAGCCTTGTCCTACTTCACCCAGCAGATTTTCGGCAGGAATCCGGCAGTCTTCGAATACCAGTTCATAGGTAGTTGAAGAACGAATGCCGAGTTTTTTTTCTTTTTTACCGAAGCTAAAGCCGGGGGTGCCCTTTTCAATAATGAAGGCACTAATGCCTTTATGACCCTTAGATTTGTCGGTAGCAGCAAAAACGACATAGATTTCAGCTTCGCCGCCGTTGGTGATAAAAATTTTATTTCCGTTTATTACCCACTCGTTGCCGTTCAATACAGCGGTTGTTCTGGTGCCGCCGGCATCGGAACCGGCATAGGGTTCGGTGAGGCCAAAGGCGCCCATTTTCGTTCCTTCCGCCAGCGGACGAAGGAATTTTTGTTTCTGGGCCTCAGAGCCATAGCCGTAAATTGGATAGCTCCCCAGCGAGACGTGCGCGGAAAGAGTAACACCCAAGGAGGCGTCCACACGGGACAGTTCCTCGACGGTAATGGCATAACTTAAATTGTCGGATCCAGCGCCACCATACGCTTCGGGCCAAGGAATACCGGTCAAACCCATTTCCGCCATTTGTGCGTATAGGCTACGGTCGAAGTGTTCGGTTTCATCGCGTTCCGCGGCACCGGGTTCTACCTCGTTTAGGGCGAAATCGCGCACGACCTTGCGCATCATTTCTTGTTCCTCATTAAGTAAAAAATCCATTGGTATATTCCTCCTATATGTTTGTTTTACTTAGGCTTACCCTGCTAATGACTCGCGTTTATTGTGGCGCCGCCAAATTCCCATATTCTCGGCGCTGTGAATTAATTCCTCCCGGAAGGCTGGATGAGCCAGAGAGATAATTGCTTCAGCTCGTTCCCACGTCGATTTCCCTTTTAAATTGACTATACCCTGCTCAGTGACAAGGTATGACGCCATTGTACGTGGCGTAGTTACGGTGGCACCGGGAGTTAATATGGGTTTAACGCGGCTAATCAAATCACCTTTTTTCTCAAATGAGGATGTCATACAAATGAAAGGTTTGCCACCCTTGGAACGGTAGCTGCCGTAGATGTAGCATACTTGCCCGCCGGTGCCGCTGATTTGCCTGGTTCCGCTAGACTCGGAGCAAACCTGCCCAAAAAGATCCACCTCTACGCAATTATTAATCGCCACAAAATTATCATTTTGGGCAATTACGCAGGGATCGTTGACATAATCGACGGAACTGATGGCTGTCATGGGATTATTATTTAAGAAATCATAGGTCTTTGGCGTGCCCACGGCAAAGGTATACACGATCTTACCTTTGTCAATCTGCTTGCGCGTACCGTTTACCCGTCCGGACTCGATCATATCAACCATAGAATCGACGAACATCTCGGTGTGAATTCCGAGGTCTTTCAGGTCGGACTTGGCAATCATCATGCCGATGGCATTAGGCATACCTCCGACTCCCAACTGCAGGCAGCTGCCATCATGGATTTCTTCCATAATCATAGCGGCTATTTTTTGGTCTAGCTCAGTGGGCTCAGCAGATGGGATTTGGGGTATGGGGGTATTGGCTTCAACAACGTAGTCCACTTGGGAAATATGGATAGTTTCACCACGTCCCCCTAAACACCAGGGTTGGTTAGGATTGACCTCGACAATTACGGTCTTGGCCTTTGCACATAGGGCGTCACAGTGGGACGCTTGTGGCCCAAAATTAAAATAGCCGTGTTCATTCATGGGTGTGACTTGCAGCATCGCCACATCAACGTTAAGTAAGTTTTCATAATAGCTCGGTAGCTCATGAAAGAGCATGGGGTCATAATAACACAGACCTTGATCGGCTAGTCTACGTTCGACCCCGCTTAGATGCCAGCTGCTATATGTGAAGTGCTCACCCAGCGGATCGACTTCCAGTATCGCCGGTTTACTAAAGCGCATCATGGAACGAACCTTCACATCGCGCAATTCATGTTTGCGAGCCGCTAGGGCTTGGTCTAAGACAACATTCTGACCGGCAAAAGCGCCGTAATCAACCCAGTCGCCTGATCTGACTACTTGCACTGCTTGTGCCGGAGTCACAAGCTTACTTTGATACTGCTTACCAAAGTTAGGCATGGACATTCCCCCTCTGTAAAATATTTTGCGACCTGAAATCGATAGTTTTCTAAGTAGCAAAAACTATGCCACTTTTCAAAAAAATCAAAAAATAGAACTGAATTACTAACTGCGGCTTAAAGTCCTGTGGTTTTATGCACGCAAGGTATGAAGAGAAATAAAAAAAGTGCCACCGGTCAAACGGTGACACTGTCAACAGATATGGACATTTACCTGTGCGCATCTGTCAACAAACGTAGACAGATAGTCTGGGTTAAAGCAATTTTGTTATAACAAATCAGCAGCCAATTGGGCTAAAAGGGACCGTTCACCTTTGATGAGGGAAACATGTCCTGCTATAGGTTCTGATTTGAATTTCTCTACGACGTAAGTTAAACCGTTGTTGGCGGAGTCTAGATAAGGGTGGTCAATTTGGGCCGGGTCACCCATCAAAACGAGTTTGCTCCCTTCGCCCACGCGGGACACTATGGTTTTTATTTCATGTTTAGTGAGGTTTTGGGCCTCGTCGATGATGATGAATTGCTGGGGTATGCTGCGGCCTCGAATGTAGGTGAGCACTTCCACTTCTATATGCTTAAGCCCAGCCATGACATCTTCAATTCTACGATTTTTGCGATTAGCAAAAAGGAATTCCAGGTTGTCATAAATTGGTTGAATCCAAGGACGTAGTTTTTCATCTTTATCGCCAGGAAGGTAGCCGATGTCTTTGCCCATGGGAATTACCGGACGCGCTACAAGCATTTTTTGATATTTATTTTCTTCTTCAGTCAATAATAATCCGGCCGCTAAGGCCAGCAGAGTTTTACCGGTGCCTGCCTTGCCGGTCATGGTAACTAGCTTGATCTCGTCATTAAGCAGCAGATCCAAGGCCATTTTTTGCTGAGAATTACGGGGCTGGATGCCCCATACTGAATCGCTTTGCCCGTGTAAGTAAATTAGGCTGTTTTGGGCTTGATAATAACGGGCTAGGGCAGATTTTGAGGTGCCTAATTGGTCTTTGAGCAAGACAAACTGATTCGGCAATAATTCGACGGCGTCGGTCAAATCCGCAGGGTTTAAGTGTTGTTCAAGGTAAAAGTTATCAATTAACGATGGATGGACAAAAACTTCACTATAACCGGTGAATAACTCATCCGGGTTGACAAGCTTGTCCGTAAGGTAGTCTTGGGCCGGAATGCCCAAGGCATCGGCCTTTACTCGCATGATGACATCTTTACTCACTAAGATTACCGGCTGAGGGTTAGGTGTATCAGCTTGTTGCTTAAAGTAGTTGAGTGTAACGGCTAAAATGCGATTGTCATTACTTGCTTCGCTAAAGTTGCTGCGGAGTAGGTCCATGCTTTTATTGTTGAGTTCAACTTTTAACAAACCGCCGTTCGACAATGCGATCCCATCGTGCAGGAAGCCGTGCGGACGTAAACTGTCTAGCAGGCGGGCCACTTCGCGCGCGTTGCGGCCTACGGCATCTTGGTAATGTTTTTTACCGTCAATTTCTTCAACGACGACGGCAGGGATGATCACTACATTGTCGGCGAAGGAAAATAGCGCGTTTGGATCGTGTAACAGAACACTGGTGTCTACGACATATATTTTTCTCACAATGCACCCCCTATATCTACTGGTTAAAGTATACTCGCTAATTGTTAATATATTGTTACATAGGGATTAAACAATTGTAAAGCCACATAGCACACAGCTGGTGTGGAACGTATAATATCATAAATTGAGCTGAAAAGTGAGGAACAGAAATGACTAAGCAGCGGTGGGAAAAAGCCTTTGCCAATCTGTTTTCTCAATTTGCCGGCAGTAAAGGGGTAGCGCCAGCGGAACAAGTCACCCAATATTGGATTGATGATCTTACTACTAAAGTTTATCTTACCGACAAACATCCTGACGTCATTGCGGTAAGTCTGACAGCGGGAGAGTTTGCGCAACTTCTTAATAACCGAGACTATCTATCCCTTGACGGTAAAGTTGAGTATCATCTGTACACAGAAAATTATCGCAAAGAACTGGAGGCGGCGAAAGACGAAGCGAACACCATCAGCCATTTTAAAAAACAAAAAATTAAAAGCCGCTGTATGGGTTGCACGTTAACTTCAATTGCGTTTAACCGTAGTCGGGATGAAGCGGAGATAATATACTCGATTAAGATTGTGGTCAGTGAGGCGACTGATAAATTTTTTAAGACATTAAATAAAGGCAGGGACGGTAAGCTGCTTGACCGCAATGTCTTATATGAACAGCCGTATAAACTGAACATGCTTAAGCAAAACGGGGTCTGGAAAATTAATAACTTTGTGGCCGACAGTGAAATTACTATACCCGAATAAGTAAAGCAGAGGCGTATACCTGCACAGGGTTACGCCTCTGTTTTACTTATTCGGTATTTGGCATAAATGTATTAATAAGTTTTTCATCCGTAATACTAAAGACATTGTCAGAATGGCGGAAGGAGAAATCGCATGGTTAAGCTAATGAAAACAATGGATGGTAATGAAGCGGCTGCAACCGCATCGTATTTGCTGACTGAAGTAGCGGCAATCTTTCCAATCACCCCGTCAACCCCCATGGCTGAAGGAGTGGATGAGTGGGCTGCGTTTGGGAAAAAGAATTTGTTTGATCAACCGGTAAAGGTAGTGGAGATGCAATCAGAAGCCGGAGCCGCCGGTGCTGTACATGGTTCGCTGCAGGCCGGTGCGTTGACAACGACCTATACTGCTTCCCAGGGTCTACTATTAATGATTCCCAATATGTATAAAATGGCCGGTGAACTCCTGCCGGCAGTTTTTCATGTCTCCGCGCGGGCTTTGGCCACCCATGCCTTGTCTATTTTCGGGGATCACCAAGACGTAATGGCCTGTCGCCAGACCGGATTTGTCCTCTTGGCGTCATCCAGTGTGCAAGAAGCGCTGGACTTAGGTTATGTAGCGCACTTAGTTGCGCTTAAAGCCCGGTTGCCGTGCTTGCATTTTTTTGACGGGTTTAGGACTTCGCATGAATACCAAAAAATTGCGCTAATCGAGACCGATAAAGTAGCCGAACTTGTTGACCGGCGAGCAATCGCCGCCTTTCGAGCCAACGCGCTCAATCCGGAGCATCCGGTGGCCCGAGGTACTGCGCAAAATCCGGATGTGTATTTTCAAAGCAGAGAAGTGAGTAATCCCTTCTATCTTGCTGTACCCGATATAGTGGAAGGCTATATGCAGGAAATGGCTAAACTTACGGGGCGCGAGCATCATCCGTTTGATTATTATGGTGCAGCGGATGCCGAAGATGTAATCATAGCCATGGGGTCAGTGTGTGACACAATTGAAGAAACGGTTGATTACCTCACTGCTCAAGGTGCCAAGGTTGGGGTGGTCAAGGTACATCTTTATCGACCCTTTTCAGCAGCATATTTTCTGAAAGTATTGCCGCAAACAACGCAAAGAATTGCCGTACTTGACCGCACGAAGGAGCCTGGAGCCCCGGCAGAGCCGCTCTGCCTGGATGTGATGCATGTGTTGCAGCAAAGTTCACTCCACCCCAGCATAATTGGAGGGCGATATGGACTGGGCTCGAAGGACACCAGACCGGGGCAAATTCTCGCCGTGTTCAAGAATTTGCGCCAAGCTCAGCCGAAAAATAATTTTACCATCGGCATCGTTGACGATGTCACGCATACTTCGCTGCCGGAAGAGGAAATAAACGATACTACTCCTGCCGGAACAATAAATTGCAAATTTTGGGGTTTGGGCTCGGATGGTACTGTGGGTGCTAACAAGTCCGCGGTCAAAATCATCGGGGACAATACAGACCTCTACGCTCAGGCCTATTTTGCGTATGACAGCAAGAAGTCCGGCGGCACCACAATTTCGCACCTGCGGTTTGGCACAAAACCGATTAAATCGTCTTACCTCATTCAACATGCGGATTATGTGGCCTGTCACAATAAATCGTTCCTGAACAATTACGATTTAGTCAAAGGACTAAAAAAGAACGGTACCTTCGTGCTCAACTGTCCGTGGCAACAAGCGGAATTGGCAGAGCATTTGCCGGCTGATTTGCAGCGATATATCGCGGTCAACGCGATTAACTTTTATGTGATTGATGCTGTGGCGATTGCGGAGTCGCTGGGCCTAGGTGGCAGAATCAACATGGTGATGCAGGCGGTGTTCTTCAAACTCGCGGCAGTTATTCCTTTTGCGACGGCAGCCAATTACCTGAAAGCGTCGATTGAAAAGACCTATGGTAAAAAAGGGCAGGCTATAGTGGAACAAAACAAGCAGGCGGTAGATCGGGCCATTGAGGCTTTACAGCAGGTTGTGGTACCGGCGGAATGGGCAACTGCAGTTGACGCTGTTTCGCCGCTTGAACAAGTGCCGGAATTCGTGGCCAAAGTTCAACGTCCTATGGCGCGGCAAGAAGGGGATGAGCTTCCTGTAAGTACCTTTGTCGGTATGGAAGACGGCACTTATCCCTTGGGAACCACGGCTTATGAAAAGAGAGGGATTGCGGTTTGGTTGCCACAGTGGCAGGAGGAAAAATGTATCCAATGTGGGCAGTGTTCCTATGTGTGTCCACACGCCACCATTCGCCCCTATCTGGTCACAGAGGCAGAACGGCAGCAGGCCCCGGCAGCCTTTAAGACCAAGGTTGCGGTAGGCAAAGATCTTAAGCAGTTCCAATTTCGGATCCAAATCGCGCCACTGGATTGTACCGGGTGCGGCAACTGTGCCGATGTCTGTCCCGCCCCGGGCAAGGCGCTCGTCATGCACCCGGCGGAACCGGAAATTGCCCGCGAGGCGGCGAATTGGGAATTTGCCGTTGGGCTAAGTCCCAAGGATAGCCTGACAGATCCTAAAAGTTTGAAGGGCAGTCAATTCGTACGCCCGTTGCTGGAGTTTAACGGCGCGTGTCCGGGGTGTGGTGAAACTCCTTATATCAAATTGCTGACGCAATTGTTTGGCGATAGGATGATGATTGCTAACGCTACGGGTTGCTCTTCGATTTGGGGGGCGAGTGCACCTTCCATTGCCTATGCGACTAACGCGGCCGGCAAAGGCCCGGCATGGGCCAACTCCTTGTTTGAGGACAATGCAGAATTTGGCTATGGCATGTACCTGGGGGTTACGCATCTAAGGGATAAAATTGGCGACGTGATGCGGCAGGCCCTGACCACGGATATCCCCGATACTCTGCAAATGGCTTTTAGAGCGTGGTTGGATGGAGCGCAGGACGCTGAAGCCTCCAAAATTGCCACCGCCAGGCTGCTTGGCGTCCTCCGAGCACCTGAACTCGCTAGTAGCGCACTTGGGCAAGAAATTATGGCACGGCGCGACTATCTAATTAAAAAGTCGCACTGGATAATTGGCGGTGATGGCTGGGCCTACGATATTGGATATGGAGGAGTGGATCAGGTTCTGGCAACGGGAGATGACGTCAATCTTTTTGTGATGGATACAGAGCTATATTCCAATACGGGCGGACAGGCCTCGAAGTCCACACCGACTGCTGCAGTGGTCAAGTTCGCGGCTTCAGGTAAAAGGATGCGCAAGAAGGATTTGGGCATGATGGCGATGGCCTACGGGTATGTTTACGTGGCGCAAATCGCGATGGGTGCCAACATGAATCAAACCATTAAAGCTATCGTGGAAGCGGAAAGGTACAAAGGTCCATCGTTAATAATTGCGTATTCACCCTGTATCAGCCATGGCATCAAAACCGGTATGGGAACGAGTATCGCGGAAGAAAAAAAGGCGGTCGAGGCAGGTTATTGGCACCTTTACAGGTTTAATCCTGAGCTCAAGGCGGCAGGACAAAACCCCTTTGTGCTTGATTCCAAGCCACCGGTCGCACCGTTTAAGGATTTCATTCAGGGTGAAGTACGTTATTCACAGCTAATGAATGTATTCCCTGAAGCTGCCCCCAAACTGTTTGAGCAAGCTGCCCAAAATGCGCAGGATCGGTATGCAACGTATCGCCGGTTTGCCGAGCAAAGTTAAGCGCGGTAAAAGGAGGGTGCACTGGAACGCACCCTCTTTAATTTGTGGGAGTTATTTTTGATTACTGTCCACCCATTCTTTGGCGTCCCTAACTTGTATTGCACACGGAATACCTACATTTGATGTGGGTTGCACTTGTTTGGTATGTCCGCGCCAGGCTGCTGTATCATGCCGTTCGACCGGCAGAGGTAGAGCGGTCTTTTTATTGTTACGCACACTTATCACCTCCAATACCTTTAGTGTGCAGTAATGTATTGTGATTTATGAACTGTATGCTTTATAATATCCAGAAGGATTTAGATTTCTGACTTTTTAAGCGTGTGATATAATAGCGAGGTAGTTGTAGTAATACTTAGAGTAAGCTGTAAGGAGATATAGGTTCATGCAACATCGCTTTATTAACTATATGAAACGAGCCTATGTTATCGGCCTGAGTCTTGTTGCGGTTATCTCTAGCCTTGCCTTTATAACTACTAACAACGCCATGCGGAATGATCAAACGGGTGCGAAAGTTATTAACGTCAGTGGACGTCAACGCATGCTGTCGCAGGAGATGGCTTTTTTCGTGGAGGCAATGGTAAATAGCCCTAATATGAAAACCCGCAGCTTCTATCAGGCGCAACTGCACTCAGCTATTGATCGCTTGAAGCAAGGACATTCTTGGCTACTAGGGACAAGTGCCAGCAAAAATTTGACTAAATACCTTCCGGCCGATTTGCGCAGTGCGAGTTTGGTGCAGCAGGCCGCGTTAGAGCAAGAATTGAACGAGTTTGTCAGTCAAGCCAATGCGTTAGCCAATTCAAACGTCGCCAAGCTGCAAGCGAATAATAGCCATCTCGCTGCAATTCTCACGCTCAGCCCCAAAATCCTCACGAACCTTGATGCGACAGTAAATAATTACCAGCTAGAAAGTGAAGCAAGAATCGCGGCTATGGAATTTGTAGAGAAAGTGTTTCTGGTCATTATCTTGTGCACCATTTTGGGTGAAGCCATATTTGTTTTTCGACCTTTGACCAAATCGCTGGAGTTGGAAAGCGATAGGCTGCAAAAGGCCAATCAGGAATTGGACGGGTTATCGAGAAGGGACGAGCTCACCGGACTAGCCAACCGCAGGTACTTTAATGAAGCTTTGACTGCTACAGTGGCACACGCTGCTCGCCTGAGTGAGCCGATTGGCTTTATTATGTGCGATATCGACTTTTTCAAGAGTTATAATGATAATTACGGCCACCTAGAGGGAGACCAGTGCCTGAAACTGGTGGCGCAGGCCCTGAGAAATGGCGTGAAACGTGAGTCGGACTTGCTAGCCCGTTATGGTGGGGAAGAATTTGCTGTAATTTTGCCGGGAGTGCCGTTAGCTGGGGTGTTTCAGGTTGCCAACGAACTAAGCGCTAGTGTTAATGCCGCCGCAATTCCGCATGCATACTCTTCAATCAGTGCACAGGTGACGCTGAGTTTTGGCGTAACTTCAATTATTCCAACCGGTGGTATGGAACCGTCGCAAATAGTTGATAAGGCCGATGCAGCATTATATGAAGCTAAGCGCAACGGCCGTAATCAAGTTGCAGCTGCCTAGCCGCTACATTATATAAAAAAATTAATTTATACCACTTAATAATTAACGCATGTTGTAAAATAGACGTAGGGAAAGACAAAGGAGGTAGGAGTATGGTAAAAAAAACCGATAATTTTACGGCTGAACAGCTGGAACGACTTAGTACCCTAGCTGAAACGAGCAGCTTGATCCGGTCTGAGTTGTTTGGTAAATATCAAGTTAAGCGTGGGCTGCGTGATTTGGATGGCAAGGGTGTTCTGGTCGGGCTAACGAAAATTGGTGAAGTTCACTCTTACATTCTGGATGAAAATGAAATGATTCCTGTACCGGGTAGATTAATCTATCGCGGTATTGATATCAGTGATATAGTTAACGGTTTTGGCGGGGAAGAACGGTTTGGATTTGAAGAAACGTGCTATTTGTTGCTGTTTGGCAGTCTGCCCAACCAGGATGAGCTGAAGGAGTTTGAACAGATTTTATCTCATTATCGCAAGCTGCCGGACGATTTTGTCCGAGACATGATTTTAAAGGCTCCTAGCAAGGATATCATGAATCTTCTGGCGCGCAGCGTCTTGGGTTTATACAGCTTTGACGCTAATCCGGACGATACCTCCATAAAAAACGTATTAAATCAAAGTATCCGGCTGATAGCATGCTTTCCGGCGTTAGCTGTATATGGTTATCAAGCTTTGTCCCATTATCATGGCAACAAGAGCCTCTATATTCACAGCCCTCGTCTTGATTTAAGTACAGCGGAAAATATCTTGTATATGTTAAGACCGGACAGTAAGTATACCCAACTGGAAGCCAAACTGCTCGATTTGGCTCTCGTGTTGCATGCTGAACATGGTGGTGGGAATAATTCGTCGTTCGTGACGCACGTGGTTACCTCAACTGGGACTGATACCTATGCTACGATTGCCGCGGCCCTGGGAGCGCTCAAAGGACCTAAGCATGGCGGCGCCAATATCAAGGTTGTCCAAATGTTTGAGGACATTAAGGAAAACCTGCGGGACTGGGATGATTTGGCGGCAATAGAGGACTACCTCTTAAAAATACTTAACAAGCAAGCCTTTGATCGGGCAGGTTTAATTTATGGCATTGGGCATGCAGTGTACTCCATCTCAGACCCCAGAGCGGTTATTTTAAAAGCTTATGCGGAACAACTGGCACAGGAAAAAGGTTTGGCAGATGAGTATAATCTTTATGTAAAGGTCGAGCAGCTAGCTCCGCAAGTAATTGCCAAGGTGAGCAAAATGTACAAAGGGGTAAGTGCTAACGTTGATTTTTATTCGGGCCTCGTCTATCGCATGCTGAACCTGCCGGATGAAATGTTTACACCCATCTTCGCGATATCGCGCATGGCTGGTTGGAGTGCACACCGGATTGAGGAGATCGTTAATGCGGGAAAAATCATCCGTCCCGCATACAAAAGTGTCGCGGTTCGACGCGATTATTGCAAGTTATCCGAAAGGTAAATCGATAGTAATGATACCCTTGGATTTCTGCAAGCTTAATTAGTGCATTGCAACTACTGTGAGCCGTGCAGAAAGAATTCTGCGCGGCTTTAACTTTAACAATCTGTTCAATGTTTTTTAATGGAATTTTAATGGTGCCTTCCTATACTTTAGTTAACAAGGAGGTTAACTGCAAAACTAATTGTCACAAATTAAATGAAAATGAGAAGGGATAAGATTAGTGTTGCGAATAAACTTGTATGCGAAAAAAATTGGGAAGTCAGTGGGGAATAATCAGGATTTCCTCCTGGTAACCGTTGCGATACTGCTAAAGATTATTTTGTTCAGTGTGGAAATAGGACCTAAGTTTAGTTCCGCCGAGCTGATTATTTCCTCGGTGGCGATTTTACTGGTATTGACCTCAGGCTTTATCCTACTGCCATATAAGGCGCGAACTTCGTTGTTATTGGTGTTTGATCTTATTATTTCGGTGGGAATGTTGGCAGATCTACTCTTTTTTCGCTTTTTCCATAGTGTAATTACCGTGCCGGTTTTGTTTGAAGCCAGTCAGGTGGAAGGGGTATCTTCCAGTGTAATGACCTTGTTTCATCCATTGGACAGCTTGCTGTTTGCCGATTTATTAGTATTGGTGCCCTATTTCGTTTATTTGAACAAGCGGTACAAACCGCAACCACGCCGATTTTTCCGTCGCTTAGGCCAAATTGCCCTCATGTTGGTCATTTGTGGGCTGGTACTTAATTTTACGACGAAGAATGTTCAGGCCCAATTTACGCTAAGTGAGTATACGGGACAGACCTGGAACCAAACCGTTCTGCGAGATTTGGGGGTTGTGAACTTTCACTTGCTGGACGTGTACAGCTATATCAAACAAAATGGTACCAAGCAATCGCTCAGCAGCGCCGTACCGGAGCTGAAGGCATGGATGAACACCCATCGCCAGCAAGGCGGCACCAACTTAACCGGTATTGCCAAGGGTAAGAACGTTATTATAGTTCAGCTGGAAGCCATGCAGAATTTTGTGGTTGGTCAGTCGGTCGACGGGCAAGTGATTACCCCTAATCTCAACAGTTTGGCTCAAAACAGCATTTATTTTGATAATTACTTTACCCAGATTGGACAAGGGAATACATCTGATGCTGAATTCATGACCCTAAATTCACTTTACCCTGCCTCCAGTGGTTCTAACTATGTGATGAAAAGCAATAATACTTTTCAATCTCTACCTTGGGTACTTGACGCCGCCGGTTATCAGGGGAGTTATGCCTTTCATGCTTACCTACCTGATTTTTGGAACAGGGCCAAAATGTACCAGGCGGAAGGATTTAACCAGTTCTACAATGCCGATAACTTCTTCAAGCAAAACGACACCGTCGGCATGGGACTATCGGACGAATCCATGTTCAATCAAGTTATTCCTCAACTCAAACAGCTGCAGCAGCCGTATTTTTCCTTCGTTATTACCCTCTCCGGGCACTACCCATACACTATTCCCAGTGAGAAGCAAACATTAAAAATTCCGCAAGGACAGTACAGCGAGACGTTTACCAACTATTTGCAGGCCCAACACTATGCCGATCAAGCGTTAGGAGACTTTATAAATCAACTTAAACAGCAGGGCATTTTAGATAATTCGGTATTAGTTGTGTATGGTGATCACTATGGCAGCGGCTTTACCAATCAAGATCTCACTAAGTTTTTGGGAGCCGGTAAAAGTCTCAATAACTATAATCTTGATGAACTGAATAAGGTTCCGCTTATAATTCATCTGCCGGGTAATCAGGCTGCCCGGGTCGATCATATATCCGGCGGACAAATGGATTTGTACCCGACCTTACTAAATCTCTTGGGAATTAACAACAAGGATCAGTATTACTTTGGTCAGGATTTGCTAAATGCCAAAGAGGGGTTTTCTGCCTTTCGGGTGTGGGCTCCGGATGGTTCTTTTGCCACTAATGACGTATTTTATATCGCCAATTGGGACGGTAATTTTGCCGACGGTTCAGCCTACGATCGCAAAACAGGCCAAAAGATTAGTTTGCAGGGTTTACAGGGTTACTACACTCTGGCAGAGACAGAACTCCACGCGTCAGATTTGGTTTTGCAAACAGATGGGTTACCTCAGCTAGTTCCGCTAAACCATACCACTAAACCAAATTAAGGGGGAATGAACTCATGGCTAAGAAAGGTGCATGGGTAGACATAGTATTAAAAACAGGTGGGGTGATTGCGTTTGTAGCTGTTTTAGGCGCATTAAAACAAGCTCCGCTGCCAACGCAACAGGTCTCCGCCGCCAGCCAACAAACATATCAAGTGCAACCGAGTTCGGCCGCGAATTATGATAATAGTCTTAACGGATATTATCAGTATCAGTCTGCTAATTCTTATGCTAATCCGCGTGGCTTCCAAACGCGGGCATCTTAGGAGATTATGATGAGTAAAGAAGTAATTGGTCTTAGCTTTCATAGTATGGACACCTTAGTGGAAGTTCGCGCCATCGCTGATCGCCACAGTGAGGAATTTAAAGCCGCATTGCAGCAGACGCCGCAATGGTTTGCGCAGGTAGAAGACTCAGTCAGCCGGTTCAAACCCGGCACTGAATTAAGTCAGGTGAACCAAGCCAACGGAGGCACCTTTGCAGTATCCCCTATATTTCTCACCCTGATGGAACAATCGCTTCAGGCGGCACGTCATACCGGCGGGATATTTAATCCCACCATTGTCGACTGTCTCGTCAACTCCGGGTATAAAAAATCATTCGGGGCAATCTCCGGGAAATCCTCGGGCAGGAAGATTCTAAGCGTGCATCAGCCTGTTGCCGAGTCGCAAAATAGACTTTTAACGGATTGTGAAGCTATAAAAGTAGATGTAGAGCAGGGAACAGTTACCCTGCCGCCGGAAGTGGGACTTGATTTTGGCGGGATTGCCAAAGGTTGGGCTGTAGATCAATGCTTGACTAATTTGCTCGCCTTGGGTAAAGATGCGGAAATCTGCGTTAATGCGGGAGGAGATTTGCGTCTGTATTTGCCAAAAGGCGGCGAAGCTTGGCAGATTGATATTCAAAACCCCTTTGATCTTACTAAGGATCTTGCTGTAGCTTGTCTACAAGCAGGTGCCGTAGCTACATCTTCAGTATTAAAGCGGCGTTGGTGGTCTGGCGGGAGCTACAAACACCATATAATTGACCCGCGGACAGGACAGCCGTCTGAGAGCAACATTGTGGCGGCAACTGTAATTGGTCCGACGGCTATGGAAGCTGAGGTGTGGAGTAAGACTTTGTGTATCCTCGGTGTGGAGGAAGGCTTTGCGTTGCTCGACCGTCAAACCGGGTGGGCGGCCTTATCCATCTTAAACAATGGGCAAATAATAATTAATCGGCAAATGGAGGGGATTACCAGTGTCACAGACGCTAGCTTTGCCATGGCAGTTCATATCGCCGGCTAATTATTGGTATTTTTCTCGGGCTGCCGGAATTGTAGCTTACGTTTTTATCTGGAGTTGTGTATTTACGGGCATATTACTGAAAACTAAGTTCGTAAAAAAGCTGGGAATAGCGGCGGAAGTTAATTCCGCCCATAATGCCAGCGCGCGTTTGGGATTTTATTTTGTGGTATTTCACATCACAGTTTTGTATTTCGATAGCACGGTTGGGAGTCAAGTAGGCCAAATGCTCTGGCCGGCCATGAGCCACGTAGAAAATGTGGGGAGCGTGGGCTTGGAAATCGGTAAATTCGCCCTGTATGCCATGGTGGTTCTGGGCGTGGGATTCTTCACCATGCGCAAACACCAAGCGGTTGTCAGGCTGCTGCATTTACTCGCTTATCCTGCTTTTTTCCTGGCACTCGGACATGGGATATTGCTGGGAACGGATCGAAACCTTGCCTGGCTGCAAATGCTGTATTGGTTTACCGGCAGCGCCGTAGTTATCGCTGTGTGGCTCAGAGCTATGACCTATTTTGCCCAACCGCTAGAAGCTTAAAAACGGGAAAAGACCGGCAGGCATTTTGATATGCTTGAGCCGGTCTTTTTTTGTGGTTACTGCAATATATCAATGTCAGGTTTATTGGGGTCAGCTGGGTCGGGGCTTTGATAGGGGGCATCATTGCCGTTGCCACTCACGAAGGACCGCGCGCGATCTGCCCAGGACATGCCCCCTTCAACTGAACGCACAGCTACGGAGTGGAGGTTGTTGCGGGCTGACGGCCAGAGCAAGAAAGCTACAGCGGATGCGCCAATGCCCCAAAGAAACCCTTTGCGCTGACCGACATTCAGCATGCTTGACATCCGCCCCCATACCCCTGTTGTGTTGCCGGGTTTGGCCTCGATGCGTTGGATGACATCTTTCAACGGTACACCCTGTTGATTGGCCTCAAGGGCGATGGACTCCGCGATGGCTCTGGTCTGGGGGTCAGTCACGGGAGCTCTGCTTTGGGCGCTGTGGATAGCTTGCAACTCGCGGCGTAAATCGCCGCGGATGTTGTCTAAAGTGCGATAACGCTCATCTACCATACGGTTAAGGTTTGGATCGGCAAGGACTTGGCCATAACCCGCTGCTTGGGCGAATTTAGTTGCTCTCTGAGCCTCAATTTCGGCCATTAGTTCTTGCTTGATACTGTCAACAATGGTGCGATTGTATGGGGCGACGGTGGAGTAGGGGTTGCCATAGTTATTGCCATAGAGCTCTTCGCCTAGTTCAAACATCACTTCTTGTTTGACCTGATTTAAATCGTTATAATCAGGCCAGGTTCGATAATTCCAACTGCCGTTAGGGCGGGTGTAATTTGGCGTATAGCCATATGACGAGTTTCCGTTTTGCAGTTCGCGCAAGATTTCGCGTTTAACATCTTGTTTGAGAGCTGCTTTGGTGTTCTGCAATGATACTCACTCCTAGTCTTTTTGGATTTGCTGCGGCTGCCGCTGAAGGTCGAACATCACCTCCTGCTTGATTGCTTGGACCATGGTTGGATCACTATAATAACGGGTTTGATAATCATACCTAGAATGTGGCCGGTTGGCGTGGCTTTCTTGTTCTGCCTCCAGCTGGGCCAGCACGTCTTGTTTAATAGCTTCGACTAATGCGCGGTCCGGATACGCCGGAGTTGCATGATACGGATGAAAGTTGGGGGCAATAGATTGGGGGTATATTTGTCTTGGCGCTGGTTGGAACTGTTGGCGGTAGAGGTGTTCAGAGTTTTCCTGCTGCAATTCCCAGAGGACTTCTTGTTTAACCATGGACAATAAAGCATTGTCACCGTACGAACTGCTTGTCTGTGCAGGATAGTTTGTTACTCCATAGGACCGACTTTGTTGTTGCAGTTCAGCCAAAACCTCGTGTTTGACGTCTTGGGCTAAAGATTGACGAGTTGCATTCTTGTGCATAACATACCTCCGAAAATAAAATTAATCACCAATGGCTTACGTGCCAAGTTCGCTCGCGCTATCACCAGCCTTCCCGGTTAAGTCCGATATGTAGCTGCAGGCTTAACAATCGTATATAGTTTTTAGGCAAATTCCCTTTTTTATACATCATGCTGTGAATGAAGTTAGGCTAAAGGCCTGAGGTTAAGCCTCAGGCCCTTGACCTAAGAGGGCAACTGGTTGAGCGGGTCCTGGCAGCCTGCGTTGCCCCCTAGTTGATTCCAGCTTGGCGAACCAGGTATCGAGTCTGCTGACAAAACTGGATGTAAAGCCGATTAAGGCCCAATCGGCAAGACCCATGGGGATGGTAGAGAACAAGGGACGAATTACCGGTACGTACATGGTCAGTAACAACATGCCGGTGGATAAACCGGCGGCCGGCAAAATATAAGGGTTAACGGCGGTTGAAGCTAAGCGAAGTTGGGTGCGGCGGGTGTCAAACAGACTGAAAACCCTGCCCATGACCAAGTGGGAAAAGGCCATGGTTCTGGCCTTCATGGGAACCCAACCGTAAGCTAATCCACCGGCATAAACTCCAAAGGTAGTTAAGCCTGTCAAAATTCCTTTGCGGATAATTTCTTTTTTATTTTGCGCGGAAAATCTTTGTTGCGGTTTTAGCGGCGGACGATTCATGCACTCCGGGTGGGGGGGATCACCCGTTAAGGCCATTGCGGGAACTCCCTCTGTGACCAGATTTATCCACAATATTTGCGGTGGGAGTAAGGGTGTCGGCAATCCTACAACCGCAGCCAAAAAGACTGCGAGGACTTGGCCTACGCTGCCGGATAGGACGTAGCGTACCGACTTAGTCAGGTTCTCCCCAACTGTCCGGCCTTCCTCGATCCCGGCGACAATAGTGGAAAAATTGTCATCACTAAGTGTTATGCCGGCGGCCTCCCGTGTAACATCAGTTCCGGCTATGCCCATGGCGACCCCGATATCGGCTTCTTTAACCGCCGGAGCGTCGTTGACGCCGTCGCCGGTCATAGCTACAATGTGGCCGCGGTGTTTAAGTGCTTGGACAATGCGTAATTTTTGATCGGGTGAGGTGCGGGAGTACACCACGATCTTATCGACTTGAGCCTGCAAAGCTGCTTCAGAAAGTTGATTAAGGTCCGTCCCGGTTATGCTCGCCCCGGTAGCCAATATACCTAATTTGGCGGCAACTGCCTCTGCGGTTTTGTGATGGTCGCCCGTTATCATCACAACTTTAATTCCGGCGCGATGACACTTGCTGATGGCGTATTTAACGCCTGGACGCGGCGGATCAACCATCCCTAATAAACCGGCAAATACCAAGCCTGTTAGGTCACAAGCAGCGGAATCTGTATCAGGCGGTAAAACCTTCCAGGCGGTAGAGATGACACGCAGAGCCTTACCAGCCATAGAATCGTTATTTAACAAAATATTGCGTCGGGTTTTGATGTCTAACGGAATTAAGCCGTCACTGGACCAAATATAACTGCAACGTTCCAACACGGTGTCTACAGCACCTTTCACATAAATGTAATTTGTTCCGCTAGCATCGCGGCAAACCACACTCATCATGCGCAAGGTTGAATCAAAGGCAGTTTCATGCTCGCGGCAATGCTCCCGGCGCAGGTCTTCCCACCACAGCCCGGCTTTGGCGGCAGCTGCCACCAAAGCTCCTTCGGTGGGATCGCCGATCATTTCCCAAAGGCCGTTGGCGCCGCGGCGTAATTCAGAGTTGTTGCACAGAGTGCCGATGGTCAGAGTTGTTATTAAGTCTGGAAATGCCTCCGGTCGGATAACTTGTTGGTGGTAGAGTAATTTTCCTTGGGGTTGATAGCCCTCACCGCTTACTTCGAAGGTGGCGGACGGCGTGAATATTTCCGTGACTGTCATTGCATTTTGGGTCAAGGTCCCAGTTTTGTCGGTGCAGATAATGGTGGTAGAACCAAGCGTTTCCACAGCCGGCAGGCGACGTACGACAGCGTTGCGCTTGACCATTCTTTGGACACCGGCGGCTAGGGCCACTGTCACTACTGCCGGTAGTCCCTCGGGAATTGCACCAACGGCCAGACTTACTCCGGTGCGCAGTATTTCTAAAATCGGCCGGCCTTGGATGAGGTTGAGTATGGCGATAACACTGACAGAGGCGGCAACTACGGCGGAGATACTCTTGCCCAGTGCTTCCATTTGTTTTTGGAGTACTGTAGGTTCTGGCGTGACGTTTTTCAACAGACTGGCGATCTTGCCCATCTCTGTTTGCATGCCGGTATAAATTACTACTGCCATGCAACGACCGCCGGTTACCATGGTGCCGGCAAAAACCATATTTTCGATATCCCCAATTGATTGACTCCGGTGGGTGCAAATCGTAGTGCTTTTGGCGACGGCAAGGGACTCCCCTGTTAAACACGATTCATTAGCGGTGAGGTTGACAGCCTGTAGTAATCTGGCGTCGGCCGGAACCCTGTCGCCGGCTTCGAGAGAGATAATGTCACCGGGCACCAGAAATTTGGCAGCCAATTTATTAAGTTTGCCGGATCTGAGGGCATTTGCAGTCGGGGCGCTTAGCTCTTGTAAGGCTGCCAGTGACTTTTCCGCCCGGTAACCCTGAACAGTCTCAATTACTGCCTGGAGGCCAACTATTACTACGATTACCAGCGCATCCGAAAATTCCCCAACGATTAAGGATACCCCGGCTGCAAGTAACAGTAGTTTCGGCATAAAACCTCGCAGTGGCTCCAGGAGCATTTGCCCCAGGGATGATTTAGGTTTTACAGCCAATTGATTATAGCCGTAGAGGCGTAATCTCTGTACGGCTGCTGCAGTTGTCAAGCCCAGTTCTTCGTTAGCTTGCAGACGTCTAAGCACTTGTGGCGTATCCAGTGCATGCCAGGGTATTTTGCCTGGCGTGGCAACGGGAGGGGTTACTGCGCAAGCTGCTGTGGGAGCAGGCTTAAGCTGGGTACGCCTGGTTTTTCGGTTTACAGGCAAACCCCACATTTCGCCTAAGAGCATGGCGATGTTGACTTTATCACGCTCGTAATATAGCAAAATCCGGCCGGAAACCGGGTTAACATAACCTACCTTGATACCGGATAGCTTGCTCAGACGGTAAGCGAGACCGCGGGCCATGGTTTGGTTGCCCTGCAGGCCGGGAACGCTCACACGCAGACGTCCTGGCAATAAGTGGATATATGATTTGTCGCCTTCCGCTTGAACTTTTATCGACATCAAATACCTCCCCAATGACACTTAGTAGGGTTATTGTGTGTAAAAAGCAAGTGGTATAATCTCGATTTAGGCGGGAAATCTACGGAATGAATTATGTATGGGTTGGGAAGGGAGGGCTAGGTTTGCGGGTTATCCACTATTTGCCAGGAAGGTTGCGGGTGGAAATAAGTGCATTACGGCATGATACTGCACTAGCAAGGTGCTTACAGCGCGAGTTAAGACAAGTTACTGGTATAGGCGCAGTACAGGTAAATCAGGTATCGGCCAGAATACTAATTGAATATTTTCCCAGTCAAGTAAATTGCCACACTGTGCAAAAGTACATCGAACAATGCCTTGTAAGCGTGAAGTTGGAGTTTAAGCAGCAGGTCGAAATTGCGGTCGCAAGTGAGCAGATGCTGGCAATAGATGAATCGGGCAGTATGCCGTCGACACAACCGACGGAAATTGTGGCCACGCTGCAAACTGATACTCTTGACGGCTTGACTGCAAGTGAAGCTAGGCAGCGCTTTGAGCAGTATGGGGCAAATTTATTGCCGAGTACGGCACAGCCCACCATAGTGCATATTTTTATCCGAACGCTAACCGAAAGTTATATGAGCAAAGTTTTATTGGGTCTGGGCGCGTTTGCCCTGATAATGGGCAAACAGACCAATGCTATGATGAGTATCGGCGTGTTAATCGCCAATACAACGATGGCTGTTGTGCAAGAACACCGTACCCAAAACTCCTTGGACATGTTAAAAGAGTTAGTTCATACCAAGACCAGCGTGGTTAGAGATGGACAGAGTATGGAGCTGGAAGCAAGCAAATTGGTTCCGGGGGACATTATTACATTAGAGGCCGGCGATAAGGTCCCGGCAGATGCCTGCTTGTTAACAGCGACACAGTTGGTGGTGGAAGAGGCTTCATTGACTGGGGAATCCATTCCGGTAACCAAGGATGCAGCTGGCAAGCAGAAAGCGCGCTCCATCTATATGGGCACCGGTATACTCAGTGGCAGGGCCAAAGCAGTGGTGGTGAGCACAGGTCAAAACACGGAAATTGGACGTATTTCACGTACTATGATTATGTCACCCAGCCGTACTCCGTTTTATCAGCGCCTGGACGAAGTATTTGTCAGTTTAGTCAATGGCGCACTGGTTATTAGCGGTGTTGCCGTTATGGCTGGATTGTGGCACAGGCAATCCGTCGGAAACATTATTGAAAGTGCGACCGGACTGGCGGTATCGTTTATTCCCGATGGGTTGGCACCTATTATCACGTTGGCCACGGCGTTAGGCGCGATGCGCTTGTTAAAGCAACAGGTCGCGCTGCGTCAGATGCCTGCCGTGGATACCTTAGGCTGTACTACAGTAATTTGTTGTGATAAGACCGGAACGTTGACGTGTAATAAAATGCAAGTGCAGGAAGTGTATTGCCCGGGGATGCACTGGCAGGTTAATGCGGGGAAATTCGTGGCGCGCGAGACGGTAAATCCAAGCGAAATATCGACCGAGATACCAAGTGAGATACCAAGTGAGTCGTTGCGTGAGCTGTTCCTAATCGCTGCAACATGTAATAATGCGCGGCTCACGGAGGACGGTGTCGGAGGCCTTAGCGGCACAGGCGACAGCACTGAAGTAGCTTTACTACTGGGGGCTCGCTGGGCAGGACTCGGGGAGCGGCGCGACAATGAAGTGTTGACGCGTCTGATGGAAATCCCATTTAGTTCAGATAACATGTATATGGCAGTAATAGTTAGAGACAGCCAAGGGAGGGTGTGGTCTCTAGTTAAAGGTGCACCTGACATAATTTTGGCTAGGTGTACTTCGCTTAAACGCGGTCATAATATTATCCCCATGCACAGCGACTACAGGGCAGAATGTTTAGCTGAAATTCGCGCCATGTCCGGGCGTGCCCTTAGGGTGTTAGCGCTAGCTTTTAAACCTTGGCAACAAGGTGAGGGTGAAGCAACTGAGCTATGTTTTGGCGGGTTAGTAGGCATCATTGATCCACCGCGGCCCGAAGCGGCAGGTTTTGTTGCAAGTTGTCACAGGGCAGGTGTGCGGGTAGTAATGCTAACCGGTGACCACCGAGACACAGCCTTAGCCCTTGGGAGCATAATCGGTATTACTGCCAGTGAGGCTCAAGTCGTAACGGGCAAAGAACTAGCGAGTATGGACCCGGAGGAGTTGGCGCGAGTGGTGCAAAAAGCGAGAATATACGCTCGTACCTCTCCCGACCAAAAGCAGTACATAGTGCGGGCGTTAAAAGAACAAGGTGAAGTGGTAACCATGGTGGGTGACGGCGTCAATGATGTGCCTGCCATCAAAGAAGCGCATTTGGGAGTTGCGATGGCAACGGGGGGCACGGCAGTAGCACGCGAAAGCGCTGCGATTGCGCTGACTGACGATAACATTGGCGGTTTGGTAGAGGCGATTAAAGAGGGCCGCAATGTGTATGCGAATATTCGCAGAACACTGCGCTATATGATTACTACCAATTTTGGTGACGGTATCGTAATTTTACTTGCCGCAATTATGGGCCGCCCTATACCGCTGACTCCCCTGCAGTTATTGTGGTTAAACGCTACCAGTGATCCCTATGTATCTTGGTCCCTAGCTAATTTTCCCCCGAGCAGCACCGCGATGGCGGAACCGCCGCGTAAAGCTGACGTTGGTATTTTTGCGCTCGGATTAGGAAGGAAAATCTTATCCCGCAGCGTGTGCTTAGGTATAAGTGCCTTCATGACCTATAGTCATTCAATCGCTGCAGGAGAAAATATTGATCTGACACGCACGCAAACTATGGCCGCGTTGGGGGTGGGACGGTTGCTGCATGTGAGCGATTTTTACCGCCGCCAAGGGGACAAGGCTGTCAATAAATACTTAGCTCGCGGTGGCTTGTCCATGGTAAGTGCATTATTGGGTGCAACTTATCTGCCGGGCCTTGCGCCATGGCTGCATACTAGGCCGCTGCGTCTTCAACACTGGTATTCTGTTTTAGGGTGGTCAAGTCTGGGTTTTCTAGCGGACACAAGTTTCAACCGTTTAGTGACGGGGCGTAAATGGCGGCAGCAACAGGCGGCCGGAATTAAACAAGATCCCCAACGTGCTGATGTTTTGCAGTACAGCCATTCCTAGCGGGGTAAGCGTGTTGCTTAGGCCAAGTGCCAGCCCGATGATGTTCGACCCCAAGCTAAGAGTGGTATTTTGCAGCGCAATATGCATACCGGCTTGGGCTAGGGATCTAAGCCAAGCTAGGGTGCGGGGGTCCTGCCCGATGATGATGATGTTGGCAGACTCAAGGTTTAAATTTTCACTTGAACCAGCTGTAATACCTACATCTGCTGCAGCTAATGCCGGAGCATCGCCGGTGGCGTCGCCAATTACAGCCACTTTATGACCGTCGCATTGCAATTGGCGAACCATGGCTACTTTTTTGTCAGCGGTGCAGTTAGGTTGACAATCGCTGATCCTCAGCCGTCGAGCGGTTGTTTGCGTTTGGGCAGCATCTGCGTCGGTAACTAAAGCAATGTGGGATACTTTAGCTAAGCGTAATGCGCGTACCATGCTTACGTCGTAGTTGTGGTGTGGCGGAAGCAGATCAAGTTGGGTAAACACGAAGGAGTTTGCTTTACTTATCGTTTCGACATGAATATCATCTTTAATTAATACGCCATGACAAGCTGCTTTGCTTGCAGCGGTACCTAAGGCTAGGGATGTCGCCATCCCCGCTGCTCCCGGTGCGCCCACTACCAACAGCATAATTGCTCGCCGCGTATCACCTGTTAACAGAAAGACACCGATTGCTGTCGTGAGCGATGCTAAGGATATACGATGCATTAGGACGCTTATTTGATGGTCTAAGTGTGCTGATTTAGGGTGGCGCCGGAGCATGCTAAGGATGCGCCCGGTATATGTTCTTTGCCCGATGCGTTCTGCAACAATGTTAAGCTGCCCTTGCTGGAGGGTACTGCCGGCAAAAACAGCAGACCCGGCTGCGACTTTTTCAGGTATGGCTTGACCTCTCAAGGGGTAGGGCTTAATTATGGCGGTGCCGCTCGCCACATGCCCGTCAACCGGAATGTTTTCCCCTGTGTGGACAATAACGGTTTGACCGTGGGTTAATTTGTGGCGCGAGATAATAATGGGCCCCTGCGGTGCGAATAACCTAACATAACGTTGCCTTCCAGCTAATAAGAACGCAATTTTGTCACGGGCATGTTCTGCGGCAATAGTGCGTAATAAGGCACTTAAGTAGGTAAGAAAATGGATGAAGGCGCTGAGACTGTTTGCCTCGATAGTTAGTGAGCCTAAAGAAGCGATGCCGGAGAGCAACTCTGTACTCAGATGTCCTTTTTTGAGCAGGTGGTCTGTCGCAGTTTTAAAGATAGGATAACCGCTCAAGATGGTCAGGGCAGTGTTGGCGCGACGGAGGGGTTGGGCGTTATAGGTTGTGCTATACTTTTTAACTGAGTGTTTGCTACCGGAATATACAAATAATAGTCCTGAGGCTAGTGTCCAAAACAGCTGACGGACAATGGGCAGACTCTCCAGCTCTAACACAGTGTCAGGTACGGCATGTTGCGGACGCAAAACTACCAGACAACTCTTAACCTGCTTGATGACATTGGGCAGGGTTAACAATTGGGGCGGGTATTTCAACAGAAGACGTGCGCTCCGACAATCCACTTGGACATCGCTAATGACGCTGCTAGCGGTGAGTTCTTTGACCAGACGGGAAGCCAAATCAGGTCGGTGGTACAGTTCTGGCACTTCCAGACGTAAACGTCCTGGTAGATGATGCACAATGTGCATCATGGGCGCGGCGGCTCTGGTTGGTGAGTTTGTTCCGGGTCCATGAATTCTTTCTGCCAGCGATTAAAACTCGCTTCAGCCACGATGTCTTCCATGCCTTCTTTAGTACGCACTAGCATGGATTTTGCTCTATCGACAATTTCTGACCCATCTGTCACTGTTCTATTTACCAGTTTGCGCAGCTTAAGGTTGACTGAGGGTAAAATCAAAGCACCTACGGCTACGGCGCCAAGACCATATAAAACCCCTTTGAATTGACCGTTGTTCAGAGCATTTGCCAGGCGCGCAGTTATACCGGGTTCGCCGGTTGGGGGTAGAGATGGAGGCACCCAGGTTGAGTTAGATGGTTGGCGGGAATTTGCTACTAGGGTACTGGCAATGTCGCGATAGGGGTCTGCCTGCCGCAATTCGTAGTTGGGCAAATCAGCTAGCACTGCTTGTTTTACACTTTCTACCAAGTCTCGCCGGTAAAATTCCACTGGTTATCACCTCTTGTTGCAAATCTAAATTAAGTTTGTACCAAATAACAGTAAATATACTTGGAGTGGGGTAAAGTTCTTGCATAATAAAGCGAGCGCAATGGAATTAATAGAGTATCTGTCGTATGGAGGTTGATTATTATGCAGCAAGATGCTACTTCGGAAATAAGGGTCAAGATGACGCAAGCGTTAGGTTTACTCAAAGAAGCGTTAAATATTAGCTTGCCTCTGTTACACACCAACCAAAAACAAGGTGTAATTGCAATTTGGGAAGGCTTTATTCGCGAGGTGGTTACCACTGTCAAGCGGAGATCCCATGAATCCGGCCTTAATTTACTTAGCTTCATTTCGTTTAAGCGGATTTGGCTAAAGTAACGTAAATTAATGCTATGCTACGCGAGAGGCAATTTGTCATTTTTTAAGTCTATGTACAGGGAATGATCTGAAGCTAAAACGGCTAAAAAGACTTTGTTTTTATCGGTAATTCCTTGGCGGCTGAGCTGTTGGTTGAGCCAAGCCAAGTCCAGGTTATTGCGGGTGAGATTTTCCTGTAAGATGTCACCGTCACTAATCAAAACGGAAGCCAGTCCGGCGTATTTGGTAGTTAGATTGAGGTCGGCGGGGCTGATGGGGCGATTTTGGGATTTTTTTAGGACACTGATTTTGCCGTTGGTTTCCAAGATGGCATACTCTATTTCCTGTAAATCAAATATGCCGCGCTGACGCAGTGATAACAACAGCTCATTGATATTGTAAAGAGATTTTTTGAGCGTAGCTTCTAAAATTTTGCCGTTTTGAATTAATACTACCGGTTTGCCTTCCAGTAAGTTGCGTACCGTGCGGTTTTTCACCGCAGTATATTCCGCAGCCAGCGTGGAAGCAATAATTACTACCGGGGCCAGCAAGAGCTTAGGGCCTTTCTCTTGGCCGGCTGCGAAGTACCCTATCATATTGCCCGCAAAATTGGCGGTGATAAAATCGAGATAGCTAAATTGAGCTAAAGACTTACGCCCGATTGCTCGCACAAGAGCGGTTGCAAATAAAAAAGATCCAAAAGAACGTGTTATTATACCCACAGCACTAAGGCCCTTCCACTTAGACTATAGTGTAATAATCCCACTTTTGGCGCGGTATTATACCAACATTTTATGGTGCGTATGAGTAAGCAGGCATTAGTCGTGCTACCAAGCTCTGGTAGGGCTGGAAACAACTTGTGCACATATACTTGGCGATAAAAGCCATGCTATAAATGAACCTTGATAACTGACCCAAAGGAGGTGTTTCTGATATGGCAGGAGAACGCAATACCAATCAAGCAGCGGTACCTGGTGCAGAAAAAGCTTTGGATCAATTCAAGTATGAAATCGCTTCTGAATTTGGCGTTACGCTGGGCGGTGACCGCACCAGCCGTGAAAACGGCCGCGTTGGCGGAGAAATGACCAAAAGAATGATTCAATTAGCTGAAAGACAACTCCAAGGCGGGACCCCAATCCCTCCAGGTGGCGGTTACTAAAAAACAAGAAAAAGGCTTTGCGGCATTAGACGCAGAGCCTTTTCTCGTAGTGCGCAATTTAATAGTTTGTTTTGCCAATACTGGTTTGCATCATAGCATAGGTCATTCCGCCAACAACTTGATCGCGGATAATACCGTTTTTATCAATAAAGAAGCTGGCCGGAATGCCGTCAACTTGATAAAGGTCAGCAACCGAACTAGTGTTGCTGCGGTCCAGTAATACCGGGAAGGTAACCTTATCTTGGTTGATAATATTCTCTATATCCGTCATTTTGTCCTGAGTGGTAAGGTTGACCGCGAGCACAGTAACGTTAGGGTTGTAGGTTTGATAGAACTTTTCAATTTCCGGGATCTCTGCCTGACAAGGCGGACACCAACTGGCCCAAAAATTAAGGTAGACCGGCTTGCCGCGCAAGTCACTGAGAGTTACGGTCTTGCCACTCAGGGTTTGTAAAGTGAAGTCAGGTGCGGTATAACCGACCTCCGGGTGTGTAGCAGGGGCAACATGCAGGGAAAAGGCCAAAATAAGCACTACACCAACAATACCGAAAAATATATAACGTTTGAACTTGCTCAAAGGCAATACCTCCTCGTATTTGTGAGGCCAAAACTAGCGCCTAAACACTATTATAAATAATATTTTTTAGAAGTGAGTTAGTTTCATAACTCATAACCCTTGATATAGGCGGATTTTTTACCCCCAAAAAAAGGAGTACCTCCCCAAAATCTCGAAAGTGTAAGTGTCCAAACAAACACCGAGAGGTGGAAAGGAGAACTCCCAATGTTTAGTATTCGCCAAGAAAGTCTGTTTTCCTTGGAAGAAATTTT
>JAJXUE010000002.1:0-36614 GCA_021783135.1 Bacillota bacterium
CCGCGCCCCAAGTAATGGTCGGCAGGTGACCGGTCACGATGCTTAAATTGGGCAAGGCCAGCCAAGCCGCTTGGTTAATGGCGTCAAAATTAACTTGCCCTTGGGCCACGGCCACAATGTAGCCCCCAACCGTACCCAACAAAATCGGAATAATCTTCAAAAATCCTTTGGCGAAGATGCTAAACGCAATCACTATGCCAGCCGTAATAAATGCAGTTATTAATCCTTTTTCCGCTTGTTGGATGGCAACAGGAGTTAAACTTAACCCGATAATCATCACCACCGGCCCCACGACCACGGGCGGCAGCACCTTGGGAATCCAATTTAGGCCTGCGACGGCAATAATGCCAAAAACTACCGCATAGACAATCCCTGCCACCATCATGCCGGTCATAGCTCCTTGTACTCCATACGCTTTGGACGCGGCAATGATTGGCGCGATAAAGGCAAACGAAGAACCCAAGTAAGCCGGTACTTTCCCCTGCGTTACCAGATGGAAAATTAAGGTGCCTAAGCCAGAGCAAAACAAGGTGACGGATGGATCAAGCCCGGTCAACAGCGGCACTAAAATTGTAGCGCCAAACATGGCAAATACGTGCTGAAACGACAAAGGAATCGCTTTACTGAGCGGAGGCACTTGTTCAATATCATAAATCTTCTTGAACTCCATTGCCAAACCTCCTTGTCGGGACAAGCCCCTGTAAGGACAGTCCTCGTAACTAAAACAGCGTGACAGCACTTGGAGCAGCAATCCATCAGGTCATAGGCATCACCTTCTTCCCCCAATACCGCCGCATTACCTAAATCATCAAAGCAATCTGCCCAAGAATCTCGCGTGTAAGTCTAGACCGGAACAGCACCGTACCGTTTAAACATCTTAAACATCTTAAACATCTTAAATAGCGTTTCGCAAAGTCTCTTTCTCAATGCGTAGCTGTTAGTCAATCGCGTGAAAGATCAGCCCGAGATAATCTTGACCAATCCCTTCTTTGACCGTGCCGACTGTGGCTCTAAGCTTCATGCCGGCGGCGGGATGTTCCGTTTCTAACTGACCTGCAATGCACAAACCGTTGTTAAAGCGAGCAATACCA
This sequence comes from Bacillota bacterium, assembly GCA_021783135.1. Classification (GTDB taxonomy): domain Bacteria; phylum Bacillota; class Desulfitobacteriia; order Desulfitobacteriales; family JAJXUE01; genus JAJXUE01. The sequence continues at coordinate 1,092 of JAJXUE010000002.1, forward strand.
AAACTGATAAACGGTTTCATATACCCTTCCGGCAGGTTGTACACCCTGGTGTAGGTTACCAAGGTGGCTTCTTCGTCTAACGGGATCGGCTCGAATTCGCGTCCGCCGCATTTAACACATACAAAGTGGGCGGGGTGATGGAGTTGACCGCAGTTGGTGCATTTGTACGCACTCATCTCGATGGGCATAACTATTCCTCTCCCTTGGTCAAAATTGTGGCCACGACATTATTGCCAAAGCCGCCAAAATTGACGGCTAAGCCGGTTTTAGCTCCCACCACCTGACGTCCGCCTGCTTCGCCGCGCAGTTGACGCGTCAACTCCACCAGCTGGGATACGCCGGTAGCTCCTAAGGGATGACCTTTGGCCTTAAGCCCACCGGAGGTATTAATGGGTATTTTGCCGCCGATTTCCGTGGCACCGCTGCGCACTGCCAGATGGCCCTGTCCGCGCGGGAAAAAACCCACCTCCTCCGCTTCCACAATCTCCAGTATGGCAAACGCATCGTGCAGTTCAGCCACGTCCACATCCTCCGGTTGTAAGCCTGCCATCGCATAAGCCTTGGCCGCGGCCAAGCGGACTGCCAACAAATCTGTCGGTACGGCCCTTTCCGCCACAGCGTGGGTATCGGTGGCCTGCCCAATTCCGGCAATTTTTATCGGTTTGTGTTTAAAACGTGCCGCAATATCCAGCGCACACAGCACCAGCGCCGCAGACCCGTCTGATACTGGGCACACATCATACACATGGAGCGGTTCAGCCACGTAAGGATTAATAATCAAAGCGTCCTCGTCAGTGGTAATCGCCGCTAAGTCCGGTACGAGTTGAATATGCGCAACCGGGTTATGCATAGCATTAGCGTGGTTTTTCACGGCAACCCTGGCGAGGTCAGTTTCCGCAATGCCATACTTCTCCATGCACAATCGGGTAAACATGCCGGCCAAGGCCGGTAGCGTCAAGCCATAATTATACTCGGCCTCCGGGTGCAGCATCGTAGCTACGAAATCCGTTGCTTCCCAACCGCTTACGACGCGCATCATTTCACCGCCTACTACCAAAGCGACATCTGCCATTCCGCTGGCAATGGCCATAAAGGCCAGTTTAACTGCTGAGGCACCGGAGGCAGGACCGTTCTCCACCGTCTCCGCCATCGCAGGGCGCAAGTTTAAGCTGTCAACCAAGGCTGAGGCCACACCATGCTGGCGGTTAATCATCCCAGCTCCCATACTAGCGACAATTACCTGATCCACCCCATGACCCTCGCCCGGTATGATGCCGGCGTCGTCAAGCGCCTCCACTGCCGCAAGGCTGAGCAGGTGCCCAAACGGGACCCCGGACTTGCCAAATTTGGTATGTCCGACGCCAACTATGCCTACTTCTCTCATCGCCGCCACCCCGGCAGCTGGGCGTAGGTTTGGGGCAGAATCATTTGGCGGGCCGTTTGTAAGAGTTCGTCGGAAACAGGGCGACGCCCGCCGCATTTGGCTCCCTTATGCTTTTGCCATAATGCTTGGGTGAGCACATAGGTTGGCACACCGCCCAGTTCATGCCAGGTCTGCGGCCGTGCTTCCAACTCATACTCAATCATCCAACGTTTAAACCCATTGGGGCTCTCCGCGACAATCCAGACCTCCTGTTCCCCGAGAAAGTCTAAGTGGTATTCCATTTTGGCCGCAAAAAGCTGCGCACCGATACGCAAGCCCTGCCGAATGGCCATAGTGTGATAGGACATGCCTACATCTGCATTAACTTCACGCCCGTTAACAATTCCAACAATTTCGCCGTCAATCGTGCCAACCAAGCAATACTCGTCTTTCACGCGAAAGCGATACCACCCCAAGAGTTCGGCGTAGAGTCGCGCGGCGACAATGTCGTAAAAGTCCTTGGCAACCCCAATCAGGGGACGCACAGCCTCCAATAAAACGGGAACATCTTCGCGCACGGCCTGGTGTACGACGAGTTTTTGCCCGTTGGCCATGGTTATGTACTTGGCAGGATATGGCGGCTTTTCTCGCTCGGCGGGCCGCAGCGATTGTTCAAGTTTATCGATTTGCATCAAGCAGACCTCCTTCAAGCTTCAGTTTGGCCGTGACACCAAACCTTAAACACTAACCGATTTTTTAGGATATAGATGTTCTCAGACTGTCCATATTTTTTAAAGTACAGATGCTTTCGGACTCACCATATTTTTTAAAGTACAGATGCTTTCAGACTAACCGATAAGTTATTCCACCGCTCAGCCGGGGAGAAGCAGCGTACCCCGTTCCCCCTGTAGCGCCGCCTGCAGGTTATTAAAGTCAGTGATGATGGCCTTCCCCCCGGTAGACGTGACAAATTCAACCGCAGCTTCGATTTTCGGACCCATGCTGCCGGGCGGGAATTGGCCCGTCGCCAAGTAGGCTTGAGCCAAGGGCACCGGGATATGGCCGAGCGCTCTTTGCGTGGGCAGGTGATAGTCCACATATACCTGCGGTACTCCGGTCAAAATCACCAAGACTTCCGCCCCGATGGATCTGGCCAAACTAACAGCGGCATAATCCTTATCGACCACCGCCTCAATTCCCACATAGCCGTCCCTGCCCTTGACCACAGGGATACCGCCTCCCCCTGCAGCCACCACGATTACTCCCCCAGCAACCAGTTGTTTAATTACCCCGCTTTCCAAAATGGCACACGGACGGGGCGACGGGACTACCCGACGGTAGCCGCGTCCACTGTCCTCTTGTAGCACGTAATTCTTGTTAGTCATTAACTCCCGGGCTTCGGCCTCAGTATAAAAAGGCCCGATGGGCTTACTGGGTTTGGCGAAGGCTGCGTCGCGCGGGTCCACCTCCACCCGAGTAACAAGCGCGGCAACTTCACGGGTAATTGCTTTGTGCCGCAACAGGTTTTGCAGAGTTTGCGCAATCGCAAAACCCAGCGAACCTTGCGTATTGGCGACACACACGTCGAGCGGCATCGGCGGCAACAGATGTTTAGTGAGTTCGTTTTTGAGCAAAATGTTCCCGACCTGCGGTCCATTCCCGTGCGTAATGACTATTTTGTACCCAGCTTGGGCTAACTCCACCACGTCGCGGCAGCTGTGCTCAATGTTGGCCAACTGCTCGGCAAAAGTGCCCTTTTGGTGCTCAGTGGTAATGGCGTTACCGCCAAAGGCAATAACAACCGTCTTATTTTGCGTCATAGGCGACAATACGGCAAATCGAGGATTCGCCGCCCTCAAACCGCCAGGGATAGCAACCGATAATCAGCCGCTTATTGAGAACTTTGTCAATTTCCCCGCCTAAATTTTCCGCGTGCACAATATCATACGGAAACAAATCCACGTGCATCAGTTGGTAGTGATCAGGCGGAAACACCACATCAATTGATTTGCCGAATTTAGCTTGGAAATACTGCTCACATTCGGCGGCCTGCCTCGGTGCCCATTCCCGGATTTTGGTGTTCATAGGGTGGTCGGCGGAACCGCAATCAACCCCAATCCATTTCAACTCCAGCTTACGGCACCACGCCGCAAACTCGCGGGTCGGCCCGGGGTGTTTGACCATGTAGCGTACTTCATCCGCTTCCGGTTGATCCCAGGCATAGCGGTGATAGCCAGTATTGATCACCAGAATATCGCCTTTTTTTACTTCCACACGGTCGGTAATGTCTTTCGCGGTGTAGATGCCATAGTCTTCTGCGAGGTCACTAAGATCGACCACCACCCCTTCCCCAATCAATTCATTTAGCGGAATGGCCGCGATGTCTCGCCCATGGGTGCAAAAATGGAGTGAACCGTCTAGATGCGTACCCACGTGATTGGAAGTTGTAATTACTTGCCCATTGGCACCATTGGAGCTTAGCCGCTTAAAGAACTTGATCTGCAGCGGCTCGTAAGTCGGCCAAGGTGGGGTAAGGTGACTGAGTTTTTGGGTCAGGTCGTACATTTGCACATTTGGCCAGTGCTTAAGCATAGGGCAATTTCTCCCTTCTTGCTAGAAAGTACCTATTATCTCTTTTTCCACGCTGTCGCGTTAGTTGCAGTAGATCCGTTGCAGTAGGTCTTTTTTCCTATTGTGCTAACTCCAGCAAGGCTTGCGTAAAACAGGCCCAAGGCGGTTTGACCAAGCCGGCCCCGACTTGGCCGATGCCGGGTTTTTTATGCGCAATCCCAGTATTGATGTTCGGCAAAATGCCCGTCTCCACCACTTTGCGCACATCAATGCCGGTAGGAGTGCCGCGGAAGTTTAACGCCGGAATGGTGCACAAAGCGTTCTCACCATAGGTGATCTGGTACATCAAGTTGCTGTACTCCAAGGCATCGGCTGCACTACCGCCGACGAACTGGACAATAGCCGGGGCCGCAGCCATGGCAAAGCCGCCAATACCTGCCGTTTCGGTAATGGCACTATCCCCAATATCCAAATTAGCGTCTTTGGCGCTGTAACCCGGGAAGTATAATCCCTCTACCGGCAGCGCCGGAGCAGTAAACCAATGCTCCCCTGTACCGCACACCCTGATGCCAAAATCTGTCCCGTTGCGGCTCATTGCCGTTACCAAGGTCGAATACGGCACATGGCCTGCCGCATCTAAGACGGCCTTACAAGCCGGCATCGAAAGGTTGAGAAAGAAATGGTCATTACCATTAATAAAGTTTAAGCAGCGGCTGATCACTCCCCGGGCTGCTTCAGTCTGGAGCAGGAGTGGCGCCAAAACCCTTAGCAACAGCGAGGTTCCGGCTTTGTTGCGATTATGCCCTTCGTCTCCCATGTGCAGCATTTGAGCCAAGATACTGCGTAAATCAATCCCTCCTGACAACTGCACTGCCGCGTGCAGGGTCGGAGCCAGTTCATGTTCCAGCCATTTGAGCCGTTCAAGCACCTCCGCGCTGTATGCTCCATAACGCAGCACTTTGCCCAAGCCTTCGTTGAGCGTGCAGTAGGCATAATTACCGTGCGTGCGGTTATGCACGATAAACACCGGCATGGAGGGCGAAACCACCCCAGCCATCGGCCCAACGCTGTTATGCTCATGACAGGGCGCAAACTCAATCGCACCGGAAGCAGCGAGTTGCTCGGCTTCGGCTGCCCCGTCCACCCAGCCCTCATACAAGATGGCCCCGATAACGGCACCGCGCAGCGGTCCGCTCATGCGTTCCCAGGTAATTGGCGGTCCGGCATGCAGTAACATGCGCTCGCCCATACCCGGAATCACTGCCAAAGCTGTTCCCACTCCCTCCAAAAAGGGCTGGGCCTCGCTCATTCTCTGCCAGGCCAACTTATTACCCGCTTCGACTTGTTCCTGCACCGCGCTAAGCCGGTCAAGCGCGTGCAACAATTCGCTATCCCCGCCCGCCGGTGGCGTCCATTCCACCTCAACAACCCGGCAGCCCTGGCGACGCAAATCTGCCGCAAACGGCGGAATACCGACGTTAATAACCGCAAGCTCTTGTTGAAACAGCTCGTTTATGCCCATTACCTCGCACCCCCCTGTAACGCCTTGGCTACTTGCGCCGCAAACTGGGCGGCCGCCACATTGGACGCAAATACGGCTGCACCAGCTTGCTGCAGGGTATTTACCTGGCGAGCATAATCCTGGGGATCACGCTGCGTACCGCAGACATACGCCACAAAAATAATTTTACGTCCGTCATTAAGAGCTATTTCACGCGCCTTGCGGATTGCCGGGGCCAACTCTTCCGCCGGGTCCGGGTGCGAGCCATAACCTAGCACCACATCCAGCAGGATTACAGCCGTCTGCGGATCACGCGCCTCCTGCACAATGCGGGCACGGCGCAAGGTGCAGTCAAGCATCGGGTGCGCCCGCCCCTGCGTGAAATAATCATCACCCAAATCCAACACAGTATGCTCCCTGCTCTTACCCGGGTCGCCTAACTTGGCCTCAGGTGCCAAAGGGGTATTCGAGTAGATAAGGCCCAATTGCTCGCCCAGAATCAGCATGGCCTCATCACCTAAAGTCCCGCCGGAAAACAGTCCCCGCACATATTTCGGTCCATAGCTTAACCCTTTGATGCTCTTTAGCGCTAAACCATCTTCCCTACTCTCACCCTCCAGCGCACCGCCGGCAGCCTCGACAGCCATTTGCGCCGCTGCCAGTAAAGTTTTAGCGCGCCGCACTGTTGCGTGGCTGGGAGCCTCCACATCATCCCCAAGCACACAGTACACTGCGGGCTTACCGCACCGCTCTAAGGCCGTCAGGACCTTTGCCGCCACCTCCGGCGCAGCCGGTTTGGAGATGACCACAAGCACAGTTGTATCAGGATCATTGCGCAAAGCCTCGATCCCGTCTAAGAGCATGATTCCGCCTACCTCACGCGACAGATCGCGCCCGCCTGTGCCAAGCGCCTGCGATATCCCTTGGCCTAAGCGGTCGATTTGTACGCTCACTTCCTGAATTCCGGTCCCGGAGGCTCCGACAATGCCAATGCTGCCACGCCTTACTGCATTAGCAAAAGCTAAGGGTACACCGTTGATAATAGCCGTACCACAGTCCGGCCCCATCAGCAGCAAGCCCTGTTTGTGAGCGTACTGCTTAAGCGCCACCTCATCGGCCAAGGCCACATTGTCGCTAAAAAGCAGCACATGTAAGCCCTTAGCTAGAGCCTGCCTGGCCTCACGCGCGGCAAATTGCCCCGGTACTGAGATTAGAGCCAGGTTGGCAACATTTTCTGCCAGCGCACGACCAAGTGACTTAGGTAGGGCCTGACCTGTCACCTGACCGGCGGCTTGACCGGCGACTTGACCGTTCAAGGGTTGCTTTACGCCCCCCCGAAGCATCGTTTCCGCTTGTTCCAAGGCATTTTCCACACTCAGCACATCACTACCCCGCACTGCCAGCAGCAAATCGTTACTGCCTGCCTGCACATTCGACGCAAATTCCAAGCTTTCCAGCACCGCCAGGTTGAGCGGAGTAGCCATGGCGACTAAAGCCGCCTCCACGCCGCGCATACTTTGCAGCCGCTGTGATACGGCCAACAAAGTAACAGAGTCATAATAAGTATTGAACTTCACCAAGATTCTTTGGTTTTGCTGGTTTGATTCCATTCCCGTCATGCTCCCTTATACGAATTTCGCAGCCCAGGATAATGCCGGCCAAAAGGTAACGGCCCGAACTCGCCCCTACTTGCAGCACACTCAAAGCCGTGGCAAAGACATCCGGACTGTTGCCGTAGATAGCATCGACCATCGCCACAAGGCGTGACGTACCTTCACCCCGCACAGCATACCAGAGCATTGTCTGGCTGATAGCATTAGTGCGCGCGCTGAGCTTATTCACAAGAGCTGCCAGATCAGTCTCAAACGCTGCATCACAACCATCGTCGTTGACACAGCCGGCGTTTGCGTTACCTTCACTGCTACCTTCACCGCGGACATATGCGAGCAACACTCCTGCCACAAAATCGTCCCCACTCGGCGTTAAGCCGGGACCGACTCCAACTAAGGCGTTTAGTGAGGCTGCCACCAAATCTAGCCGTTGCGTCAGTAGACCCAGTTGCAGGTGCTGTGCTTGCTCCCCATGCTGCGTAGCTAAGCCCGGAAACTGCAATTCCGCCCAGCTATGCACCCGTTGCCAGCAAAGCTCAACCTGCCGCGGCTGCCACTTACTTAAGGCGAGTGGGCTTGCACCTATATCACTTAAAGAATCTTCATGCACACGATAATTAAACACACGATAATTAAGCTTACGGCAATCAATCACAACCCGGCCAACACGCAAAATTTTGCCGTTAAACAAGACAATCCAGCCCGGCTCAAGATACTCCGCAAAGTCAATATGCTCCACCCACAGGGCGTTTGGTCCCATTGTAGCTGCGTTATTCACTAAAGCTAACAACGGTCGAGCGGAGGTCGCCTGCAAATTACACACGCTGCGAAACACAGAGTGTACCTTAAATTGCTCACACCCCATACGCGCGGCAAAGTCCCGTCCCCATGCTTTACCCTCAAACGTCAGCATCAGCACCACCTCCTGCGCAGCTAAGGTCTAGCTAACTTTGCCACTGCCAGGGCAATTTTTTCCGGTGTCAGAGGTAACTCATAAAAGTTGATGCCCAACGCATCGTACAGCGCATTGCCAATAACAGATGGAACGGATATCATCGGGTGTTCCCCCACGCCCCGCGCCCCAAACGGCCCGTCCGCCTGCGGGTTTTCCAGCAGGATTGGCACGATTTCCCGCGGAGTATCCTGAGCCGTAGGAATTTTATTGTCGGTAAACGAAGGGTTTAACAATTTACCGTCCGGACTATATTTGTACTCCTCACACAAGGCCGAGCCTAGCCCCTGCATAACCCCCCCGATTACTTGCCCTTTACACAGCTTGGGATTAAGCACTTGACCGACATCAAAGGCAGAGGCAATTTTGAGGACAGTGACTTCACCTGTTTCTATATCAACCTCAATTTCAGCCCCATGCGCCCCGTAAGTCCAATCCAGTGCCGGCAAGCCTTGTCCGTTATCATCCAAATTAGTCAGCCCCGGCGCCAGATACGTACCCCGTCCGATAATCGGTCCGCCGATTGCATTGCCGTTTCGGTAGGTGTAGCCCATGGCCAAGGCCTGATAAGTGACAAACTGTTCCGGATGCTGGACATGGTAAATCCGTTCATTGGCATGGGCCAGTTCGTCCACCGGGATCCGCAGCACCTGCGCCGCTGTGGCCTTTAACTGGCGCAGCACATCCTGCGCACAGCGAATTACCGCATTGCCGCCCATAAACGAATACTTCGAGGCCACAGTTTGCCAGTCATAGGGGCTATGATCGGTGTCCACTTCCCCACTCACTTTAATTTTGTCGAGTGGCATAGCCAAGATCTCAGCGGCAATTTGCGCCATCACGGTGTAAGCACCTTGCCCCATATCGGTGGCACCCAGCAGCATAATGACAGAGCCGTCCTCATTAAGTTGCATAATCGCGCCGGTTGCAGTATTGGCCGGCATGGCGGGTGCTTTATGCAATACCGCCAGTCCCTTACCGCGCGCCTTACCACGCGCAATTCCAGCCGCGCGTTCAGCCGCAGACCGATAACCGCACCAGCCGATTTCACTTGCCACTGCACTTAAGCACTGATCAACCCGCCCGGAATTAGCGTTAATTCGCTCGCCGCTGATAGTGAGCGAACCCTCGCGCAGCAAATTTTGCTGCCGCAATTCATACGGGTCAATTTGCAAGCGTTGCGCTAATAGGTCCATATGGCGCTCGATCACCCAATGTGTCTCGAGATGCCCAAAGCCGCGATAGGCAGTACCGAAGACTTTATTGGTATAAAGGGTGCGCGAGTGCAGTTCAATATTGTCCAGCGCATACGGTCCTGCCCCGGCATAACCGGCAGCCCGGCCCACATTAACGGAGTAATCTGCATAAGCGCCACCGTCCCAGTCGAAATACAGCTGCATAGCCGTAATTTTGCCACCCTTAGTAATACCGGTTTTAACGCGTCCCCGCAGTCCCTCCCGGCACGGCAATTGGTTATATTCTTCTTCTCGACTGGCTTTAACCCGCACCGGAATGCCGTTACAAGCACGTGAGAGCGCTAAGGCCAAAGGCTCCAGATGAATCCCGGCCTTCCCGCCAAACCCGCCGCCGATAAAGGGTACTACCACCTTAATATCAGCACGCGCCAAGCCAAAAGCCTTAGCCAGCAAATTACGCACGGAAAAGGGTGATTGGGCCGAGGTCCAAATGGTCACGCGGTTCGAGGCAGGATGCGCTTGGGCAATTGATACGTGGGTTTCCAGCGGTGCATGCGCGACCTGGGGCAGACTAAGTTCATCCTCAAACACAAAATCCGCTGCGGCAAATCCCTGCTGCACATCACCGCGCCGGGTTTGGTGCCAGCTGGCAATGTTGGAGTCAGGCTGCGGGAAAAAAGCACCTTTGATATATTCCAGTTCATTAATATCCTCATGTACGAGAGTTTGACCCGCCAGTGCTGCATCTACAGATAACACCGCCGGCAGCTCACTGTAGGTGACCTTGATTAAGCCTACCGCCCGCTCTGCGGTGACCTCGTCCACTGCTGCTACAGCTGCAACAGGCTCACCTTGATAGCGCACCTTATGTCGCGCCAGAATGGGCTTATCTACCATGTATAACCCTAACAAGTAGGGCAAATCTGCCCCCGTGAGTATTGCTTTTACACCGGGCAAGGCTTTAGCTGCGGTAACATCGATAGCTACTATTAAGGCATGCGCGTGCGGTGAATGCAGAATTTTGGTATGCAGCATCCCGGGCAGGGAAAAATCATGCACATAAACGGCCTGACCGGTCACCTTCTGCCAGGCTTCGCTGCGTGTTTGAGCTGTTCCGACAACAGTGTAATGGTCACTCACTTGCCGTCTCCTCCCTTTCCCGCTTAGCTGCCGCCTGAATGGCACTGACAATGGGTAAATACCCAGTACAACGGCACAGGTTGCCCGCAATCGCTACTTTAATTTCCTCCTCACCGGGGTCTGAAGTGCGATCCAACAACGCCCGCGCCGACATTAGCATGCCGGGAGTGCAAAAACCGCACTGCAAGGCGTCATGCTGTACAAATTCCTCCTGCAAAATAGCAAGCTTGCCGCCTTGAGCCAAGCCTTCTACCGTTTTCACCTCACACCCATCCGCTTCGACCGCGAGCATCAGGCAAGAATTTACCGCCCGCCCGTTGACCATAACCGTGCAAGCGCCGCATTCTCCCTCACCGCACCCTTCCTTCGCCCCAAACAGACTGAGTTCACCGCGGAGAAATTCCAACAAAGTCTGGCCTGAGTCCACCTCAGCACTAATTGCTGCCCCATTTATACCGCAGGTAATCACGTGTTTAGCCATCCTGTTTTCCTCCTGCCGTGACCAATGAACTTACCGCCCGCCGAACGAACACCGCCGCCATATGCCGCCGATATTCCGCTGTAGCACGCACATCGCTAATAGGGTGGATATACAGATTAATCGCTTGCGCAGCAAGCTCTGCTAAGGCAGGGGTAAACGGCTGGGCATTAAGCAGCTCCTCCAGAGCGAACAAGCGCAAAGGTGTAGGAGCGGCCGCAGCTACGGCAAAGCGAAACTGCTTAGCCGCATTAAGCCTCGCCGCCAGACCGATAATGCTTAAATCATGCCCCTTAAGCCTGCCTTGTTTTAAGTACAAACCGCCAACATCCGTCACGTTCGTCATACCCGTCGCACTCGTCGCACCTGTCGCACCCGTCGCACCCGTCGCACCTGTCGCATCCGTCGTATCGGGCAGAAATACGCCCTGTAACAATTCATCACGCTCTAAAACATGCTGCTTAACCCCGGTAAAGAAATCCTGCAATGGGATGCGGCGGCTACCACGTTGCGATACCACCTCTAGCACACCCTCATATACCAAAAGCGGGGGAACCAAATCCGCGGCCGGTGAAGCATTACAGATATTGCCGCCCACGGTCGCCCGATTGCGCAGTTGATAGGAAGCTAACACCCGCGCCGCAGCCGCAAGCGCTGGAAAGTATTGTCGCACCACATCCGCCTCGGCCAGCCTATTGACACAAACCGCCGCACCAATAGATAACCCCTGTCCCGGAGTGTAAGTTAAGGCAGTAAGTTCCTTGAGACCCTTGATGTCGATAACCAAAGCCGGCTGTACCTGTTTACGCCGCAGTGCCACCAGCAAATCGGTCCCGCCGGAGAGAATTTTCACCTCCCGTTCCTTCTCTGCCAGGCACTGCACAGCATGCGTTAGAGTTATCGGTTTTGCATACTCAAAATTTGTTAACAAGCCGAAACACCTCGTTTCTCTCGCCCTGCCCGAGGTATGGTATGAGTTTCCCTCCTAAGATAGATATGCCGCAACACCGTAAAAAATTAGACACAAAAAAAAGCAGGCTGCCCACAGGCAACCCGCTGGAACGTGATTTTTCGGCTATGGCATACTATACCAAAAAAAGGTCCGTCTCATTCAAGCTAAGACGAACCTTTTTTTAAGTAGACAATTTAACTAAAGCTGTATACTTTGCCAAAAAGAAAACTGACTACCAAGTTTACGCAGGCTGTTCCATTCTGCTGATGACCCGCGCAGACTCCTGTTCTTTTTCCGGACGCAACGGGAAAATCAAAATAAGTAGGGTAAAGGCAACTGCCACCACGATCAAGTTTTGGATGCCAATCAGGGCAAAAACCACCGACCTAGCCGTAACAGAAGTACCAATAGCATAAGACTCGTCTTGCACTTCATCCAATGTAACTCCAGGTTGGACATAGGTTTGCAACCCATAAAAATCTACCGAATTAACCATCTTCAGCGCTGCCTGATAATAAGAGTCTTTGGTAGACGCAAAGATAAACCCATGTGTGGTATATATTTTGAGCATATCGATTTGCTGTCCGGCAAAGCCCTGTTTGGTGGACGAACGGTCAACGCGCAATATATCAGAAGGTACGAGATTATAACTCTTGCCATTAGCTTGTACGACATAGTGAAAATCGTTACTTGCAGTAATGTTGGCGACATTAACAGTTAAGCCGGCAATTACGACCGAACATAACAGCGCTAAAAGTACAAAACCTACGACTAGAGCACCCAGTATTGACTCACGGTTGGTTTTAGTCCATAAGGTCGGTTTGGAAATTTTAACCACTACCCTTTCGACACATTTACCACAGTTCCCTATTTTACACCAAATTTACATTTAACACAAGGTTTCCCTTTATTCTGAAAACTTAACACGCTCCATAGTCAGTATTTGAGCGACGGGGGGGATTTATACTTAAAGGCAATTTTAGCACAGAATATGTTGGCTTGCCTAAGCTACTTTACCCTGGCCGCTATTAAACAGCTTCCGCCAATAGGTATCCTTTTCCTTTGCTTAATATTCTTTAATTCCCACGTCCAAAGCTTGTCTAATAACTTACTTACATTACTATTGCTGTTGTACGAATGGTCCTTGCCCGCTGACTTTCTCGCGTGCTTTATTCCTAAAGACGAAGGTATCTTGCGAAATAAAAAAATGGGCACAGGCAGAATCGCGAAAATATATGTCGCGTATTCAACATTAAACCCCGCCTTCGTAAGCTTACTGATCAAATTTTCAAGCGTATATCTCCTAAAGTGTCCCGCGTCTATGTCTTCTAAAGACCACAACGCGTTATAGGCAGGAACTGAAATGTACAGCATTCCATCATCTGTTAAGAAACTTTTAATATCACGCAAGAATTTATTATCATCCTCAATGTGCTCGAGTACATCAAAGAGCCCGATTGAAGGGATTTGCTTAACACTTTGTATTGAATTTTCCAAAGTCGAACAAATAATTTTTTTTAAGCCTCTTTTCTTGGCATTTAAGGCTCCCTTGATGCTTGGTTCAATTAATACAACATCGAAACCAGCGTTCGCTAACCCCAATGAAACATATCCATTGCCACCCCCAACATCAAAGATTGTTGCGTCAGGTGAAAAGTGAGTGATCATTTCTGCTATGCATTTATTTCGATGGTTAAACCAAAAACTATTGTCTTCCACTTGGAAGCAAATATCATAGCCATCATCTGGGTATGATAACTCGATTTTACTATCGGAATACCAAATACCATCACTAAAATACAATTCTTCCTTTATTATCCCATCTAATATTGACACCATTCCGCTAGCCCCCAAGAACTTAATTGGTGTGATTATACTATTGCACCAATACTAACTAACAAATCCCATAATACAAATAGACTCTAAACCTGGCTATTCCGATGGTGACCATTCTGCTAACCTTTAGCCACTATTATTACGCCCGCAATGATTACAGTAATCCCTAACCACCTAGCTAGTGAGAAACTCTCATGAAAAATAAGACTCGACAGCAATAACACTAAGGGGAACGCGAGGCTCATAAATGGATAAGCATAACTTAACTCTGTCTTCGAAAGTGTTGCCATCCAACTCATTGCTGCCAAAACGGCCATAAGTAAACCAGCCAGTACGTAGGGATTTAGCAACATCGTCCTAAGTAAAAAGACCAAAATAGAGCCTTTATCTGCCGGCATAGGCCCAGCGAGTGACATTCCTTTTTTGGTAAGCAATTGCCCGGCGACAGTTGCAGCAATTGTTATGGTAATTGTGATAAAAGAACTATTCATATTTTTACCTCGCTATTTCCAAACCAGAGATGCATCCCTAGCAAAATACATCAAGGACTCCAGCCTATAACAATTGACTTACCTTAGGTATAAACTTAGCTCTATCGTATAGTAGGAACTTCATAAACCTATACTCGTAATCCGACCTGGTTGGTATATAAGTTCTATCTTTAATACTAAAAACCGTTTGTTCTTTAGCACTTTTAAGTTGGTCAAAATTGTCATTGTCTGTTATCATAATGGAAAAATCCTTTGTGCACAGGTTATTTAAGTTTAAAAACTCATTGTACAGTTTCAAAAAAGTATTAATTTTACTTTCAAGAGGTACTTCTATGAATTGAGGTCCGACTAATTCCGTGATGTCTTTTGCTGGTACGCCGGCATAAACGTGATTTTCTTCCATATCTTTCGTAATCACGCCACCGACCAGTAGCATAGCCTTCTTTTTTGCTACAATAGGCGATACAATACAATGCCCTGCAAACCACACATCATCCTCTATCATTAACGGCTTTGATTTGTTCCATTGGCATCCTTCTAATGAATCGCCGAATTTTGCATGGGACCACAATTGACTTGAAGCGCCGATCCCAACATTATTCCCGATCGAAGTCCCGGCAATAGAGTCTATTATTGACTGCTGTCCAATCCAACAGTTGTGGCCTATAGTGCACGTTCGATAGCCATGTATGGTCGTGCCTTTATGGATTGTAGTATAATCGCCGATGACTAACTCCGGCACATCAATATACAAATCATTTCCGAGAAAACAACCATATCCTATGGTTATATTTTTGCAACTAGGACCAAAAACAATATTAGTTCCAAATTGAATTCTTTCAGCAAGTTGAAACTTTGCATCTTCACTTCGGCTAGTAAATTGATTCATTAGATTTCCTCCACCTATGATAAACGACTTTAGTAATTCCTATGAGAAAATCACTTTTTTACTTCCATGTGTTTACATACCAATCTACTGTTTTGACTATTCCACTCTCAAAGGTTTCCTGCGGTTCCCAACCAAGCTCACGCTCCACTTTAGTTGCATCAATCGCGTAGCGCCGGTCATGGCCTGGCCTGTCCGTGACAAATTTTATTAATTCTTTAAAGCTTTTGAGTCCGGACAATCTTTCTGGAACGCGCTCATCGAGCAAATCGCAGATTAGTCCCGCAATATAGATGTTTTGCAGCTCGTTCTTTCCGCCAAGATTGTAGGTCTCACCACTTCTGCCATTATGAAACGCTGTATCAACCCCGCGACAGTGATCCAAAACATAAAGCCAATCGCGAATATTTTTTCCATCGCCATAAATTGGAATTGTTTCCAGCGCCATAGCTTTCCTTATGATAGTGGGTATCAGTTTTTCAGCATGTTGCTTGGGCCCGTAATTATTGGAGCAATTGGTTGTAACTACATTTAAGCCGTAAGTATGAAAATAACTGCGCACCAACATGTCCGAGCTGGCCTTACTGGCGCTGTAGGGGCTATTTGGGGCTAAGCGGGTTTCCTCGGTAAACAATCCTTCTGGGCCTAATGAGCCATATACTTCATCGGTCGACACATGATGAAACCGACAATGCGCATAACCGTGACGCGGTTGATGGGGTCCCTGAAGCCAAAACTTACGGGCAACATCAAGCAGGGTAAACGTACCGCTAATATTGGTCTTAATGAACACGTCGGGGCCTAGAATCGAATTATCAACGTGGGATTCCGCCGCAAAATGAATAACACCTTGCACGTCCCATTCGCGAAAGATAAACTCCACCAAGTCGCGATTACAAATATCACCCGCAATAAACTTGTAACGCGGGTTGTGTGCCACTTCTTCTAAATTGGCTAGATTACCAGCATAGGTCAACTTGTCCAGGTTAACTATGCGGTAGTTGTCATACTTGTTAAGCCAATAAGGTACGAAGTTAGACCCAATAAAGCCTGCTCCACCGGTTACCAAGATAGTTGTCAGCCCAGTCCCACTTTCCACTATTTACGTCCACCTTTAACTCATTTCGCAGCTTCCGCAGAGGCCAATCCATCTAATAAATCACGTAAATACTGGCCATACTGCGTATTACCCAGCGGTTTAATTAATTCGAGTAACTGCGCCTGATTGATATATCCCATGTTATAAGCCACTTCCTCCAGACAAGCCACCTTCAGACCCTGCCGCTGCTCAATCGTTTCAATAAATTGCGACGCTTCCAGCAGTGATTCGTGCGTGCCGGTATCTAGCCAAGCAAAACCCCGCCCCAAAATTTCCACATTAAGCTTACCCATGTGCAAATAAGCCCTGTTCACATCGGTAATCTCCAGTTCACCTCGGTGCGAAGGTTTAAGCGACTTAGCAATCTCAATTACTTGGTTATCGTAGAAATAAAGCCCGGTAATCGCGTAATCGGATTTAGGCTCTAGTGGCTTTTCCTCTAATGACAGGACTTGATAATCGGCGTCAAATTCAACCACACCAAAGCGGCTCGGATTCTTGACCCGATAGCCAAAAACTGTAGCGCCCTCTGCTCTTTGCACGGTTTTGTGCAATAACGGCGTAAAGCCTTGGCCATAAAATATATTGTCGCCCAAAATCAGGGCAACGTTGTCCTGACCGATAAATTCTTCCCCAATGATAAAAGCCTGGGCCAAACCCTCCGGTGCAGGCTGTACCGCATAGGACAATTGCAAGCCCAGCTCTGCCCCAGTACCCAACAAGCTAGCAAAGCGCGGCGTATCTTCCGGGGTTGAAATGATGAGAATTTCGCGGATTCCGGCCAACATTAAGACCGACAATGGGTAGTAGATCATCGGCTTATCGTAAATTGGCAGTAATTGTTTCGAAACACACTTCGTCACCGGGTACAGGCGCGTACCGCTGCCGCCTGCCAAAATAATTCCCTTCATCTCCCCATCCCCCATTTTTTTGCTTTTTCCACCGTTTGAGCAGGCAGTTCCTCGGCATAGGACGATTCCCGAATTACATACTGGCGGAAATAAGCTACTTCACTAATAATTCGGCTTAAATACTCCCCCACTACACCAAAGGAGACGAGAATTAAGCCGGAAAATATACTTAATAAGGCAATAGTCGAAGCCCAACCGGCAATGGCAAAGCTCCCCAACATCCTGCCGACAATAACGTAAGCCCCGATTAACAAGCCTAAAGCAGCAAACACAAAACCGTTAATACTGATAAAACGCAGTGGAATAGTAGAATAGTTCACCAGCAAATCGTAGGCGAGTTTGGAACTTTTATAGAGAGAATAATTGGTTTTGCCGTATTTCCGGGCATCGTGCGTTACTTCAACATTAGCAATGTTTAACGTGTTGCTTAAAATCAGCGCATCAATCATCGGATTTGGCGTTTTAACCGAGATTACCGCCTGCACCAAGGACTTGCGCAGCAGTCTGAAGCTGGACATTTTAATATCTTTAGGTTTGCCAAAAATTCCTTCTAAGCTTTTGCCGATTATGTAGCTACCGAAGTTGCGATAGGCAGCATGTTTTTTGACATATGGCCTGCCGATTACCGCATCATATCCCCCTGCCATCTTGGCAACTAGCTTCTGGATTTCTTCCGGTGGGTTTTGTAAGTCATCGTCCATAGTAAGTACATAATCGCCTTGAGCGTAATTAAAGCCACACATAATGGCGTTATGTTGACCAAAATTGCGCATGAGGCTGATAGTCTTAACCCGATTATCGCGCTGCGACAGTTCTTTCAATTTCGCCCAGCTTTTATCGGGACTGCAATCGTTAACCAGAATTATTTCATAGGAATTGGTTAATTGCTGCAGTGACCTCGTTAAACGCTCATACAGCTCGTCCAGGCTAGCTTCACTTTTGTACACAGGAATAACTACGGAAATTTCTAGCGTCATGTTAATCTCCCACTAACCCAGAGGTTTTACTTATTAGCTCAGTCAATATATGCGTAAAATTATCTATGACATAGTCTTGCTCCGGCATAGTTAAACCTGCATACATCGGTAGTCTGAGCAAACGTCCACTGAGTTCTTCCGTTGCTGGCAGATCACCTGACTGCCAGCCAAGCTTCAGGCCCATGGGCGCCGTGTGGAGCGGGACATAATGAAATGTTGCATTAATACCTTTATCCTTTAGTTCGGCTAGCATATTATCACGCATGGTCTCATTCGGCAGCAGCACATAAAACATATGATAATTACTCTCTCTGTCTGCCGGAATATAGGGCAAGGTAATTACACCGCGATCAGCAAAATGCGCCAATTTGGTATAGTAACGTTCATACACCTGTCGACGCAGCTTATTTATTTCATCTAAACACTCAAGCTGCGCATACAACATGGCGGCCAGGACATCGGACGGTAAGAAACTCGAGCCTACATCCACCCAGGTATATTTATCGACTTGACCGCGCAAAAACTTACTGCGGTTGGTGCCTTTTTCACGAACTATTTCCGCACGTTCAGCCAACTCTTGGTTAGCAAAGTTAATGGTGATGGCTCCGCCCTCACCACATGAATAGTTTTTCGTTGCATGAAAACTATAACAGCCAATATGCCCGATACTGCCCAAGTATTTGCCGTTATATTTAGCATTTACACCCTGGGCAGCGTCTTCAACCACATATAAATTGTGTTTTAGGGACATGGCCATAATAGCGTCCATCTCACAGCCAACTCCGGCGTAGTGTACGACAAAGATTGCCTTGGTCCGAGGCGTTATTTTGGCCTTGATGGACTGGGGATCAATATTTAAAGTTTTGGGGTCAATATCGGCAAATATAGGGATACTGCCCCGCAACATGATAGCATTAACTGTAGAAACGAACGTATAGGAAGGCAATATGACCTCATCACCAGGTTGTAGATTAATCAGTAGTGCAGCCAGTTCCAAAGCATGTGTGCATGAAGTTGTCAACAAAGCCTTGCTAACCGCAAACTTTTCTTCCATAAACCGATTGACAAGTTTCGTATAGTGCCCGTCACCTGAGACGTGGTTTCGAGTTAACACATCTTGAATATAGCCTAGTTCGCTGCCGCTTTGGAATGTCCGATTAAAAGGTATATTCATGCTACACCTGACCTTAAAAAATTGCTTGATTCGATTCACTGTTGTTGTGTTAACTTTGATTTCTATATAAAATCGTCAAAATCCTTTAATTCATGCGGAAAAGCTGTTTAAAATAATTATTTGCAAGTCAAAACCATCTAATTATTTTAAAAGTAGCTAATTCTATTTATGCATTCAACTCCATCTCCCAAATTATTAATTTGCAAGATTATACACGAAGACTCCTATACTAGCAGGAATTTTCTACAATTTGTATAATTTTACTTAATGTAATAAAATTTGTCACCTAACTCTAATCGTCCATACAACGATATTTTTATTTAAACTAGGTGTAAATTTCTACAATTCAAAGTTTGTTTAAAGGAGCTGTAACATTTGAAGACAATCAGGTCGAAGAATTACCTTTTGGCAATTATGCTCATCATCATCATAGTACTCTTCTGCATCTCACGCGTAACTTTTCTGGATCGAGACCTTCCTCCTTGGCAAGTCACAAACTACCAACCAATCGACGAATTTTACTATACGATTTCAGCCTTTAACATTTACCATTATGGCCAAATTTCCCATAAGGTAGTTTCATTCATTCCAGATGATGGTAACCCTCTTGATATGCTGGAAACTATTATGACTGCTGCTACTCTTAAATCATTTGGCAACAACTATTTTGGGCTTCGCATGGCATCAGTAATTTGCTCACTTCTCACCCTCCTGTTGGTATACCTTACATTGAAAAAAATTCTAGTTGGTCGAAATAGAAAAAGCTATAACATTTCTATAGTATTAGCTTTGCTATATATGACATTTGACTTCTCATTTTTAATGTCTGGACGAGTTGCAGAACCTACCATATTTCGAATGCTTGCTTTGGCATTAGTAATCTATATCGGATCGTTAAAAGGTTTTAACAGCATTTTAAAATCTCCACTCTTATCTTATTTGCTTGGTTTTCTGTCGGTTTCGGCGGTGCTTTATGTATATATTTACAATGCATTTATAGCTTTAGGTATGTTTAGCACTATTATTTTTTGGTCATATGCAGGTGGAAAGGTTAATGTCTTTAAACAATTGTCAGCCTTCATCTTAGGTGGAATATCATCTTTAATAACTTACGATATTTTTGTTTCATACTACTATCACATGAATTTACTCGAAACTTATTTCCGGTATATTTTCCACCACGACGGGCTTGCAAGTCTAAACATAATTGACAATTTAAGCTTTATCTTTACCACGAATATTTTTAGATTTAATATATCTGTACTGTTTCTTACTTTAGTGTCTCTACCTGTATTCATTATAAGAGTATGTAAAAAACATGATAATCTTTTAATTCTGGTACTGAACTTATTTTGCTCTCTAGTAGTCCAATCCTGGTTTGTCAATGATTATTCATTCAGAAAGCTAGTTATATTCATACCGTTAATTACGATAATACTTGTAGCTTCATGGGACTACATGTCCGATTTTAGAGACTGGATAGAAAAAAACGAATACCTTAAATGGATTGGAATAATATACATACTAGGTGCTGGAACTTTTTCATTCTATCAGTATTTGGTAACAACCAACCGTTCATTTATATATCCCATTATCAGTAAATATAACTATATAAACTTAGGCGTCTTTTGTATAGTATTTTTTGCGATTCTTCTATTATTTCGTTTTAAATTGGCTATGGGCCAAAGTTTAATGATATTTGTCTTGCTTTTAACCATCATTGTGCCAAGCTCATTCATGGATATAAAATATGTTTACGCAAACCCTACTTACATGTACCGGAACGCAATGATTTCACTTAGCAATAAAATTAACGGTAAAATAGTTGCCGGCAGTTTGTCATATGGGGTTAGGCTATATAATACATCCATACCAGTTTTAAATCCATACGTATACCTGCCTGTTTTAACCGAATATAATAGTTTATTCAGAAAAGTATTTGACAATGGGTTAGCCACCTACTCAATTTCCTATGATCGACCAAATGCTAAAAAATCATTAGATGATTTGGGAATGAAATTAATCGATGAATACGACTTTAATTTGGTTGATTCTAAGTCGGAGCCATACATGGGTTTATTTGTACCAAATAAATCCTCTGAAAACTTAAAACAACATTGACACATGACATCAATTGCCTGAAGTCTCATATAATCCTACTTAGTTGCTCAGTTTGTTGCTCAAATAATAAGGGCAGCCTCGCGGCTGCCCTTATTATTTGTTTAAGAACCTATTTCCCTACCAAATCCCGTACATGCTGTGCCACGCTTTCCGGGTCCTTCTGGACCCGCGCCACACCACTATCCATAGCCGCTTTAGCTACAGCAGCTGCAACGGTCGGAGCCAACCGGGGGTCAAAGGCCTTAGGCATGACGTAATCGGCCGTCAATTCCGCATCCGACACTAAGCTCGCGATGGCATAAGCCGCAGCGACCTTCATTGCTTCATTGATCGTAGTCGCCTTCACATCTAAGGCGCCGCGGAAGATACCAGGGAAGGCTGCAACATTATTGACTTGATTGGGGAAATCGGAACGCCCGGTTCCTACGACAGCTGCACCGGCGGCCTTAGCGGCATCCGGCATAATTTCCGGTACCGGGTTAGCCATGGCAAAGATGATCGGGTCTTTGGCCATCGATTTAACCATCTCCGGCGTCACTGCGTCAGCGACCGACACACCAATAAATACATCCGCCCCTTGGAGCGCCTCCGCCAAATCGCCTTTTACCATGCCGCGGTTGGTCTTTAGCGCAATTTCATCCTTATATTTATTCATGCCGCGCGGACGCCCCTCATAAATCGCGCCCTTGCTGTCACACATAATCACATTTTCTACACCCATACTCATCAACAGCTTGATGATGGCTGTGCCCGCCGCACCTGCGCCGCTGGTGACAACTTTGATGTTGTGAATGTCTTTTTTAATCAGCTTGAGAGCGTTAATCAAGCCGGCCATGGTGACTATAGCCGTACCATGTTGGTCATCGTGGAACACCGGGATTTGCATAACTTCTTTTAACCGTTCCTCCACTTCGAAGCAATCCGGCGCACCAATATCTTCTAAGTTAATCCCGCCGAAGGTAGGCTCAAGCAACCTAGTAGCGGCAACTATTTCGTCCACACTCTTGGTGTTCAGACAAATCGGGAAGGCATCCACGCCGGCAAAGGCTTTAAACAAGACCGCTTTGCCTTCCATTACCGGCATTGCGGCATAGGCACCGATATCACCTAAACCCAGCACAGCAGTTCCATTCGAGACTACCGCCACCATGTTGCCGCGGTTGGTATAGACATCCACCAGGTCTTGCTCACGGGCAATTTCCTTGCACGGCTCCGCTACTCCCGGGGAATAGGCCAAGCTTAAATCGTGCGCATCGCGCACAGGCACTTTACTTTCTACAACTATTTTACCTTGATGCTCACGATGTAATTTGAGCGCTTCCTCACGCAGAGACATAAAAAACACCAATCCTTTCTTTATAACCGAAACTTTTAAACGAAACTTTTACCCGATTTTTATTGCCGAATCATATAACGTTGACACCATGCAATTGTGCAAGCTTCCTAAATATGCCTATGCATGCTCTACTTCCTTAGCCACCTGCCCACGGCAAATTTATTAACTTCACGGTTCAAGTCGGCAATTGAAGTCGTCAGCGGAATAGCCTTAGGGCAAGCCTGCACACAGTTTTGCGCATTACCGCAATCACTGATGCCGCCCTTATCCATTAGCGCTGCCAACCGCTCATGCTTGTTCATGTTGCCGGTAGGGTGAGTGTTGAACAAGCGTGCCTGCGATATGGCCGCAGGACCGATGAAATTAGCGCGGGAATTAAATTGCGGGCACGCTTCAGCGCAGCAACCGCACGTCATACATTTGGAAAGTTCATAGGCCCATTGACGTGTTTCCTCCGCCATACGGGGCCCCGGGCCTAAATCATAGGTGCCGTCAATCGGAATCCAGGCCTTAACTTTTTTGAGATTATCAAACATCACTTGGCGATCCACCATTAAATCGCGCACCAACGGAAACTTAGTCAACGGTTCCAGCACAATAGGCTGCTGCAGTTGATCAATTAACGCAGTGCAGGCTTGGCGGGCGGTACCGTTAATGTTCATCGAACAGGCGCCGCACACTTCTTCTAAGCAGTTACATTCCCATACTACCGGGGTGGTCTTGGTCCCCTCAGCAGTAACCGGATTGCGTTGAATTTCCATTAACACGGAGATAACATTCATCTTCGGTAGGTAAGGGACTTTGAAGTTTTCCCAGCGCACGGGCTGGTTCGGTCCATCTTGACGCTTGACGCGTAAATTAATGAATTCAGCCATTACTTACTTACCTCCTTGTCCACGTCATATTTGCGGGCACGTGGCTTAATCAGAGATACATCGACATCTTCATACGAAAATTCCGGTCCGCTCGGCGTCCACTTAGCCTTGGTGGTTTTCAACCAGTTGGCATCATCCCGCTCCGGGAAGTCCGGTTTGTAATGCGCACCACGGCTCTCATTCCGGTTTAGGGCACCCAAGGTAATAACACGTGCCAGCTCTAGCATATTCCACAGGTGACGGGTAAACTGCAGAGCCTGGCTGCTCCAGACAACCTCATCATTGACGTTGATGTTTTTGTAGCGGTCCATCAGCTCCAGAATCTTGGCGTCGGTTTGCTTTAGCTTATCGTTATAGCGCACCACAGTGACATTTTCCGTCATCACTTCGCCTAATTCCTTGTGCAGCACATAGGGATTTTCCGTACCCTGCATTTTGCCGATAGCGGCAAACTTATCCTGTTGGCGTTTGATTTCGGCCGCAAAGATGCCCTGAGGCAAATCAGAGGTCGCTGTTTTCAAGCCCTCGGTATATTTGACCGCATTGGGCCCGGACACCATCCCACCGTAGATTGCCGACAATAAAGAGTTCGCGCCTAAACGATTGGCACCGTGGTATTGATATTCACACTCACCGGCCGCAAACAAACCCGGTATATTGGTCATCTGGTCGAGATCAACCCACATGCCACCCATGGAGTAGTGCACCGCCGGGAAAATTTTCATCGGAACTTTGCGGGGGTCATCGCCGACAAACTTTTCATAAATTTCCAGAATACCACCCAATTTAACGTCTAACATATGCGCATCGATATGTGACAGGTCCAGGTACACCATATTTTGCCCGTCAATACCTAGCTTTAAGTCGACGCAAACGTGGAAAATCTCGCGGGTAGCGATATCGCGGGGCACCAAATTGCCATAGGCCGGATATTTCTCTTCCAGGAAATACCACGGTTTGCCATCCTTATAGGTCCAAATCCTCCCACCTTCACCCCGGGCTGACTCCGACATCAAGCGCAGCTTGTCCTCGCCCGGGATGGCCGTGGGGTGGATCTGCACAAACTCACCGTTAGCGTAATACACACCTTGCTGGTAAAGCTCAGAGGCTGCAGTACCGGTGTTAATGGTTGAGTTGGTGCTTTTGCCAAAGACTATGCCCGGACCACCGGTCGCCATGATTACGGCATCCCCGGCAAAAGCGCGGATTTCCATGCTTTTTAAGTCCTGAGCCACAACACCGCGGCACACACCTGCATCGTCCATTACCGCACTCAAAAAGTCCCAGCCCTCGTATTTTTGCACCAAGCCCTCAGTTTCAAAGCGGCGCACCTGCTCGTCCAAGGCATACAATAGTTGTTGCCCGGTTGTAGCTCCCGCAAAGGCGGTGCGGTGGTGTTTGGTCCCGCCAAAGCGACGAAAATCGAGCAGACCCTCCGGCGTACGATTAAACATGACACCCATGCGATCCATTAAGTGAATAATACCGGGAGCCGCTTCACACATTTTTAAGACCTGAGTTTGATTAGCGAGAAAGTCTCCCCCATAGATACTGTCGTCAAAATGAATCCAAGGTGAGTCCCCTTCACCCTTAGTATTAACCGCCCCGTTAATGCCGCCTTGCGCGCACACGGAGTGAGAGCGTTTAACCGGAACTAAACTAATCAAGTCGACGGAAGCGCCGGCCTCAGCAGCTTTGATAGTCGCCATTAGCCCGGCCAGACCGCCGCCTACAATTACAATCTTACTCATCTTTTCCCTTCCTTTCCGACTGGATTAAGCTACTGGATTAAGCTACCAAATGGGCAAGACTTGTCATGCCAACCACTGCGAGCACGATAAAGACAGCACTGCAGAAGTAAGTGGCGATTTTTTGCGAGCGCGGACCGATGGTAATGCCCCACGTAATGAAGAAAGCCCATAGACCATTGGCGAAGTGAAAGATGGCGGAAAGCACGCCAACTACATAGAAGATAAGTCCAAAAGGCGTTTTGACGAAAGCTACTAAGGATTGCACGGTGTCCACCGGACTCAAACCCGAGAACCTTAGGGCAAACACATGATAAGCGATAAAGATCAAGGTAAGTAGACCGGTAAGCCGTTGCAGCACGTAAAACCAGTTGCGGTAATACTTGTAGCGCAAGGTATTTACCCCGCTGCCATAAACCACAATCAAGCCATAAATGGCGTGAAACAAAATGGGCAAAAAAATGACGATAAGCTCAACAATAAAGATGCCCGGGGTATCACGCATGGTTTTAATTACAGCGGCATACCGTGCCGGATTGGTAGTGGCGATAATGTTTAAGGTCAGGTGGAAGAGCAAGAAAATACCGATGGGGATGAGGCCTAGCAAGGAATGCACCCTGCGCACGAGGAAATGATTGGAATTGCTCATACCTTAATACTCCTTTCCGTTTAGCCGTTTAATTTAACTTGAACTCTTGATTTTGTTATATAAAGTCGCCAGCGAGATATTTAACATCTGGGCGGCCTTCTTCTTTCCCTCCACAGAATCGCCATAACGAGCTAGAGCTTGTTTTATCAGGATATTTTCCATTTGCGACAGTGGCATAATATCCCCTACCTGCAGGCCGGAAACCTGCTTTGGCTGTTCGATCAACGCTAGGAGGTGGGCATACGTAATCACGTCATCCTCTGCCGTAATCATAGCCCGTTCCAGGACGTTTTGTAATTCCCGCACATTGCCCGGCCAATGATAGGTTTTTAACAATTCCTCCCCTTCCGTGGTCACACCCTTAATCTTTTTGCCCAGCTTACGGTTAAGTCCCGCGACTAAGTGTTGAACATAGGCCGGGATATCGTCCGGGTGTTGACGCAAGGGCGGTAGTCGCAATTCGACTACATTAATCCGGTAATACAAATCCTGACGAAATTCACCGCGCTGCACCATCTCTTTCAAATTGCGATTGGACGTAGCCACTACCCTGACATTAACTTGGCGCAATTCGCTGCTGCCAATGCGTTCGAATTCCCGATCCTGTAAAACCCGCAAGAGTTTAGCCTGAGTGTGCAGATTAATGTCGCCAATCTCATCCAGGAAAATCGTTCCGCCTTCCGCTAGCTCAAGTTTACCCAGCTTAGCTTTAAGAGTGCTCCCTTCTATTTTCTCTTGCCCGAAAAGTTCACTCTCAAGCAATGTCGGCGGAATAGAAGCACAGCTTACCTTAATAAACGGCAGGGCGCTACGCTTACTGGCGGCATGCAGGGCATTGGCAAATACCTCTTTACCTGTACCGCTTTCCCCCAAAATTAAAACCGAGGAATCGGAAAGTGCAGCTTTACGCGCCAAATTCATCACCCGAGCGAACTCTGGCTGACTGCCAATTATATCATCAAACGTATAATTACTGGCAGAAATCTGCCCGATTCGATCATTGAGACCCGCGATAATTGAAGTGCTTTGTTGTAGCTGTTCCCAAAGCTTAAAAATATCGTTAAGCGGTTGGAAGACAACTACGCCCCCCTCCATTTTCCCTTCGACCACAATTGGCGCAGAATTAGAGACGACTTCGGCCGTGGACCCACCGACTTCAGAGCGATGCCCGAAGACTGCTTGATGCGTGCGCAAAGTCTTAGCTAACGCCCCGTTAGGTGAAACCTGCAAAACGTTTTGTCCGACCCGCTCCCGCGCCAAAATACCGGTGACCCTAGTAAAAGCAGGATTGACATAGGTTATTGTTCCCTCGCGATCGGCAACCTCAATAGCTTCCTGCACCGAATCAAACACTGCATCAAGTTCACCTTTTAGCCGCTTAATCTCGACGAGGCGTTCCTTTTCCTCAATCACACTCATCACGATATTGGCAACCTCCGCTTCCATCAGCGAAGTCTCCGTACGTTTTAAACGCCTGATCTCAGCTTGTACTTCGCTCAAGCCCGTAGCCTCAATAATAATTTTCAACTCCGGCAGCTTACATATCTCAGCAATCGAGTCCGTGGTGAAAATTCCCGCGCTTCTTGCTAGAATCAACCCAGGTGCGTTGGGATTGATGTCAGCCATGCCTGCTATAGCAATGTTATCGATAGATTGGAGCGTCCGATAGACGGAGCTGCCTCCGTTGCCCGCCCCAATTATCGCCACTTGCACTTTACTCACATTCGTTCACCTCCAATGCATAATTATTTTGTCCAACTACTGGACAAATCTCATTTTGTCTAAATGCTAGAAATTAATTCACTAGTCACCTTTGCGATTTTTTTATTTATTAGAATGTTCGACAGTTTTTTCCTTATTCCTGCCGTTGTTGTTTATAATTTTTAGATAAATTAAGTTATGATTCAACTGCTGATAGCAGTAATATTTCGCCCTTCAACTACCCAATATGGAAAAATGAGGATGTTCTTAACGTGAATCTCTCAATACGATTCAAATTGCGGCTTATCTAGGGTTTGAATCCTCATATCTTATTCACGCTTTAGCCCTTTCCTTGTCAAATAGCGACAGGTATCCCTTGGTTTGACTTAGGTAATTTTCTTCGATCATACCCTTTTAAAAATCTATTTAATTGGCGAAAGTTATGGGCAATTATTTTGGCTCCCACGACGAGCTTACATTTGATGATTCCT
Organism: Bacillota bacterium; assembly: GCA_021783135.1. Classification (GTDB taxonomy): domain Bacteria; phylum Bacillota; class Desulfitobacteriia; order Desulfitobacteriales; family JAJXUE01; genus JAJXUE01. The sequence goes on from JAJXUE010000002.1 coordinate 29,150, forward strand.
CTTACATTGAGTTTTCCCGCACCATGTGCCCGCTTTAACGCTGAATTTGTTCCTTCGATAGCAGCTCGTTTGCTCGTAGCTTCTTTTCGTAGCCCTCGATCCTCAATTTTGAGACGCGTCTCTTCGGCATACAGTGCCTTTTGGCTTACCCGCAGAACAGTATCTTTCTTCTGGAACTTAACTCGGCAATTCTCTTTCTTGGGACATTGTTCGCAGATCTCTCGATTAAAGTGAGCACTTAAGGTTTTCTCTTTTTCATCAAAAGCTGTCCGAATGGGTTCCTGATTGGCGGGGCAACGAAGAACCTTTTGGTTATTCTTAATCTCGAAATCACTATAGTGAAGTTTTTGGCTCGACGTTTTGCGACCGGTCATATCTGTGTAGTGAACTTTAATCCCTTGGGCTTGGGCCTCTTCGGTCATGTCCGGGCTATAATAGCCACCATCAGTATACACATCTTTGATCCCATGTTCCGAAAGATTTGGGAGGGACGTTTTAAGCAACTCGATATCACTGGTCGTATTTGGTGCAAGGTTATAATGCGTCACGATTTGAACTGGATTTTCATCGGCGCAGGTTTCGGATAAGTTTAGGGCATAGCCTACATGCTTCTTACCGTTTTTATTTCGGTAGGTCGCATCTGCATCATAAGCGGATTGAAGAGATTTTGATGAAATCTCCCGAGATCCTTTGGCAATCCAACGTTTCTCTTCTTCACTGAAGGCCGCTTGCTCTTTTAGAAAACGTTCTAAACGTAGGATTTCAGTTTCGGTTTTTAGCTCAGGGTGTTCTTCGACCTGTTGAAGGACTTCCGCACAATGGTTGATCAAACTCTGAATTCGGGAGAGAATATCCTTCCCTTTGAGTTGATACAGTAAATGTGTCTTGTAATCCGATTTAAGAAAAATCTTCAAGGAATCTTTGAGGAGATTTTCCGGGAGAACCTTAATTCCTTGGACTAAGACATCATAGGTTAGGGAGAGACGGCCAGCCAGTTTAATATTAGACATAATCAGAGTTGAATCCATGCGTACTTCATCCGTAGTGAGTCTCGCAACGTTGATGAAGTGATCCGTAAGCTTTTCAAACTGAGCATAAATGAGATCCGCTTCCTCCGGATGTTCAAGAGAATAATGATAAAGCCTAGCACGGAATTCATACAGAGTTCGCGGTGCAAAATAGCGCTCTCCTAAAGTGCGAAGGCCTAAGGCGAAGGAAATTTGGTAGTTAAATGCAAATTCATCCAGAAGGACTTCATCAGTGTACTCTCGGATTTCCTTGATTAAATCGAGACCCATAAAAATATTAACGGGAAAGTTAGGACGCCCATTGTCATTGGAGTATAAAGGAGCAAATAGGCATTCATCAATCTGACAAAAGACATGCTCATAGAATAGCGCAGCCCAAGAGTTCTGAAGTTTTTGAGCTAGCCGCGAGTCCATACCATAAAGGCTATTAAATAAATTACCTTGTAGATGCTCTTTATTTTCACGGAACATTCGCAAAACCCCCGTAAGGTCAATTTATCTCCATCGTTCAGCCAATTTCTTCTCTATACTGAATAATTCAACTTCTGGAGATAGATTTCCTTCTATTTAGAGTAACTTAAACAGGGGTTTTTGCAGTGGAATCAGTTATTGTTTTCACATGTATAAATTGGCACAAATGTTGTTCTGGACGTGGGTAAGGTTGTTGGCTTAAAAACCCTTAAATACAAAAAGGCCGAATTTAACGGCCCTTTCAAATAATCACTACAGTTTTACATACTGCAGTTTAACCAATTCCCTTATATCTTTTTTAAATTCAATTGGATTAAAAAACTGTAAATACTCTAATTTAAATAAACTCCGATAGCTGCTTATGTTGTAGTTGCCTGGTAAAACTGTGACTATAAATTGAGCAGGCCGTATCTTATAATCTTTCATATTATATTCTTCGTAAGGGATAAATCTTGCATAATCACGTAAGTCTTTAAATTGCATTGTAATTCTTTCGCCAAACCGAGTTTGATCACCAAAAGCTAATTTCATCATGCCGTTATACTCGTAAAAGCCTATCGAGGTACCTGGTACAGATAAATTGGGAGTATGATCGTCAAATAAAAATGTTGTGTTGTCCCTAATGACACTACTGTGTTTGAAATTTTCTATTAATGCCAGTTGCTTATACCAATCTCTTTGATAGGTGTCTGCATTATGAATATTTGCGCCAACAAAAACAGCGATTATTAAGGCATATACGGCTATGGCAATATAGGTTTTTGCCTTAACTTTGTCCAAAATCATCTTAATAATGTAGTAAATAATAAAGCTTGCGCCCAATGGCACCAAAAGCTCATTTCTAGTTTCCCATCCTATTGGGCTAGGTAATTTATTTACCACGCAATAAGGCAGAATGCCAATTATTAAGGCAAATATACCAAATATGACAAAGGGCCAATTTAGGGATGCTTTACTCTTCCCCAAAAGTTTAAATAAGCCTATGGCAATAGCTAACCAAAAAAACAGAGTAATTAAAGATAGATTTGACATTGAGTCGTGTATTACTGCAGGAAATGAATTATAGACACCAGTTAGCAAAGTCCTATTTAGAGCAAGAAAGCCATGCAAGTTAACACTGTCATATCCCTTATAAATACCATATGGCTTTAAAAAAACCAGTTTAATTATACCAAAAAGTACTGGTATAATTAAAAAATCGAGGTATGCTTTTATCATGCCGAGTAAAGATTTAGGCTTGGGATTTTGCCTTTCAATGTAGTATATGTAAATTAATACAATACTATAAAACACTAAAATAGAGTTAGTGAAAAATGCAAATAAAAAACATAGTAGGGCCAATACTCTTGTCCTGATCTTACCATATATCATGTAGCATGCTAGTAGCCAGAACCCTATAAAAAACGCTAAGTTGCACAGCGCGTATGGCAATGTGATTAAGAGTTCTCTGGCGGCATTAACAGGATAGATTGCGAAAAGAGTAGTTATTACCATCCTGGAGAATGAGTCTATCTGTTTTATTGTTCTTAAAAGTTCGTACACGAGAAATGTGCACGCAAGAAATGCCAAAAGAACAATTATTCTATAAATCATTATATTGTATGGCAAAGCCAATAACGCCACATGTAGTGGACCCGGCCAATAAGACCCATTCTGCATGAAAGTTTTAATAATTGTAGCGGCAGGTACATGGTACAGTGTCCAGTCATCCCAGTAAAGCCCATTATTTAATAACGTGCTACCGTAGGCCAAAATATAAACAACGATGATTACAGTTTTATCTTTGGATAATTTCAATGTTCTTCGCTCCATTATACATTAAAAATGATGTTAACTTTTAATCTACTAAATCTCGTTCTAAAGGTCCGAAACGTCAACATAATTTAATCCCAATATTTCACCAAGTACTTACAACTAAATTTATTGGGCCAAAAGATGCACGGAACTGTTACTATTCACAACTTTAAACAAGAAAGAATGTTTATCTCTGCCAACAAAAAGACTTCCGTACCTATTCCAAAAACCGACATCAGCATGTCCAATAAGAACATAATCGTAGCTTTTCAGTGTCTGTGCCCATTGTAATGCGGAAATATTTCGGGTCCAGACGTCTCCGGCATAATAAGGAGGTCCAATGCTCCATGCAGCATTGTCCGTATAGCCAAGATTTGTTTTTCTCGGTGCAAGTTCATACTTTAAAACATAGAATTCAAATCCAGTTGTATCTTGCCAAACGATATATACCTTTTGGGTGACGCCAACTACATTATTAACATGAATCATGTCCTGCTTTATGACCTTGCGAGTCGCAATAATCTTCTGAGAAGGTTCAAAAAATATCTGTCTATGTACAGCATGACCCGGAATTAATAGGACTAAAAGCAGAATCAAAACTATGGGGACGGAAACCTTAGGGCTTATCAAGTATTTCCTAAATGCCATAATAATGAAAGCAATGGTAACAAAGCTCCACCCAATAAAATAGATACCCATGTACCTGCTAAATGAAGCTACTCTAACCCCTTCATATGCCGAAAATGAGTATAAATAGACCAAGAGATGAACGCCAAGATAAGCAAAAAACCCTGCAACTAATAGTAAATATACAACAAATATCTGTTTTCGCTTATAGTGGTCTTTTTGAAAGAAATAGATTACTCCATAGGCGATAGTGAATGCAAACAACAAAAATGGAATAGCAAACATATTTGAACCTACATGTGCTATAAATTCATGTTTCACTGCATGCATAAAGGCCGTAATAGTTTCTCGATCTCGAAGGGTGGCGCGAGCCGAAAAACTCCTATAGATATCTGATATAGAGAAATTGGTTTTATAAGATTTTTTGAAACCTAAACTCAAAACCCTACTATTCCAACTGGCATATGCTACAAACGGCACAGCGACAAGCGATAATATTGTTAATGCCTTCTTGATATTTATATCATTTGTGCCATGTCTCCAGTAACGCCTTAAACACTGATCTAGCACTATTATACCTACAACTAATGCTACTAGAACAATACCTATTTGTTTAATAAGCGGTATGACAAATAGTAATGGGAGAATTCGTATTATTGCACCCATGTCCTGTTCATCTGACAAATAGTAAAGACCTAAAGCTATGCCAAAGAAAGCGCCAAGGACCGGATCTGCATACAACTCGTTGTATCCATTTGTGGCGCTGAAAAATGGTACAACTAAATAAGCTACAATAAATATTGCCGCAGCCGTACCAAACTGTTTCCAACGTAGCCTTTGTAACAATCCTAAAAATAAGGATATAAAAAGAATGTTCTGGGCAACATAGGTTGTACCTTCTGAATAACCGATTATCTTTGTCACAAAGTATTGAAATATAGCGGTCCCCGGCGGATAATCTGTGAAGGTGACGACAGTATTAACACCAGGCAAATTATTACGATAAGTCATTGCCTTAATAATTAGGCCCCAATGTGAGAACTCGTCCCAGCCAGTGTATATAGTATTGCGATATTGGAAGTAGATGAATATACAAGAAATTACATACATTAACAGTCCTGGTGTAAATAAATTGTAGGCAACATCTCTTAGATTTTTATGGTTTTGAAAAATAAACCATGAAAACAATACAAATCCGACAATCGCTAGTACATATGTGCCGAAAAGCAATAAGCCAAGCAATGAGAAAAGATATAAAACAGAAATAATAAGTGACACTGAAAATGTTACAGCTGCTTCAACCGGCCAAGTAAATCGTTTAGCTATATACAAGAAGTAACCCAGAAGGCAAATTAATAACAGTAATATCACTGAAACACCTCTCTGTTACACATTTTTTATCCATCCATTTTTATCTTAAGCCTATCAAGTAGACCCCTAAAATTACAACGCACACGCCTATCCATCGCGTAAATGGAATTGACTCTTTAAAAATCAACCATGCAACCAAAACACCTAGTACGTAAGCATAACTTTGTAGTGGGTATGCAATACTTAGACTCAAACGAGAAAGTATTAATAACCAAATAACCGTTGCAATAACGTATAAAACAAGACCCGCCCAAATATATGGCGACAGCAACACTTGAACTACAGTTTTAGAATTAAGACCCCCTACCAGTTGAAGTCCAATCTTCCACAATGTCTGTCCAGTTACGAGTAAAATAATATTGAAAAGAAGTAAGAGATAACTGCTCATGAGACATCCTCATTCTTTTGTAATTTGTCTTCTAGTAGCGCCAGATCTTGTGCCAACTTAATATTTTGATTACTCAATTTGGTAACTATAACTGAAAAGTGGAGAGTCAATAATAATGAAAAGAGCAGAGTCATAAGGAACAACAATGAGGGCGGATAGTACACATTCATTAACCGAGATACTCTTTCAAGTAAACCTCTCCAAGTAGAAAAAATTATCATTACAGTTGCCGACAATATCCAAAGTAAGGAATATTGTTCCAGAAGTTTTCCTTTGCGAATAAGCTCCAAGATACCAATTAGAAATAAGAAACTAAAACCGATGGAAAAGTATTGGATGTTAACGCCCACTTTTAAAGTCTCCTTTCACACCGAGTTTAGGACGGGATATACTCATTAGCAGTGCTAGCAACACTTTTACCATATAATATACCGACCTAACCGGTGTTATAGATGACCTCCCCGTGGATCGGTGCCGCATAGAGACAGCTACCTCTTTAATTCTAAATCCCTCGCGGTTTAACATAACTAAGGACTCTACTTCAGGATAATCAGTAGGATACGTATGGGCAAATAACTTTATAATTTCTTTGCTAGCTGCTCTATAACCTGATGTAGTATCTTTGAATGTTTTTCCACAAATAATTGAAACTACAATTGAAAAAAAAACGATTCCCAATCTCCTAGTGATTGGAGCACGGTAGTTGCCTTTTTCAACAAATCTGGATCCTAAAACAAAATCAGCTTCACCACAGATAATTGGTTTTAACAAGATTTCCAAATCATTAGGGTCATGTTGCCCATCAGCATCCAACTGAACTGCAATATCATAATCGTTCTGCGCTGCATAACGATAGCCAGTCTGAACTGCTCCCCCAATTCCTAAATTTACAGGCAAATTAATTACCTTGGCCCCAGCTTTACCGGCAATCATACTCGTTTTATCTTCGGAACCATCATTTACAACTAGGACTGAAGCATTCGGATAAGCTTGCATGATTTCCTTGCTGACATTGCCAATTGACAGTTCTTCGTTATACGCAGGAATAATTATAAGAGTCTTCATAAAATCCTCCACTTCAGTAAGCTTGCATGAAAATAACTTACAAACTACTTTAACGCAATTCTATATAATAAGTAATTTTTCCTGTAATTCGACATCCTTTTTTTAAATTTATATATTTTTGCAAGTGCGCATAAATAAAAAGAGGTCTCATTTACAAAATGAGATCTCCTTTATTTATCAAACAACTGCCCCCACCCTTTTAACAGCTGCATCAATTCCTGCAGCTTTAGTTCTATACTGGGCTGCGCCAAGCCCGGAGGGTCAGGCATTGGTGCCGTTCCCGAAGATGACGGCGGGACGACATGGCGCACAAGAATTGTCGAGATCAAACCCATAATAATGATTGGCAGCCCGCCGCTGATACCAACAAAGCTTAGCAGCGGAACAAATAAACTAAAAATTGGAGTGCCGGCTCTACCCGTCGGTGTGGCATTGACCAAAAGGAACAAGGTTAAGTAGGCTGGTGACAACACTTGAACCCCAGGTCGCGTTATTCCGTCACCGCTGTTTAAGGCAGCGCTGTTCCTTTGTGGCAAATCCCAGTTACCCCCGCCAAGTTGAGCCAAAAATTGCGCTAACTGGGGTAAACTCATGCTAATCATTTGCTCTGAACCGGGAAATGCGGCTGGATCGGGCTGGATTATCTTGTCCTCGCCGCACAGCCAAACTACAATCTGAATAATCGTGTTAACAACTAGTAGCCAAAAACCAGCATTAGGGA
>JAJXUE010000002.1:36624-138223 GCA_021783135.1 Bacillota bacterium
CGCTGTGATTTTTTGATTAAAGTGCAAGGTAGGAGAGCCAACTGCCGAGCTTACCGGCGAAATGAAACGGAGATTGAGATCTATAGTTGGGAAGGGAAGCTTCGTTCCCGGCGGCGCCAGGCCGCCCGCAACCAGACCAGGCGGTGCTACACCTTGTTGCACGCTTCTCCCCCCTTACACACTTTACTACCATATACTATCCCTGCGCCTACCAGTAAGTAACAAATATAGAAAAATTACCACCTCCCAAGGAGACGGTAATTTTATCGAACTTTTTTATCGAACTTTATTTAGGTGGCAAAGTACCTATTTCACTTTGCTATCCACAAAGAAAAGCATCGAGCGCTCATTCCCCAAGTTCACACCACCCTGAGGATTAGCTAGTATTCGCACCTGGAGCTGATGTAAACCGGCGTTAGCATTATTGCCATTGGCATCGCCCAATACGGAAAACCTACCGAAATTTAAGTTCACTACACTGCCTGGCGTTATCTCTCGGAGCATGCCTGTTCTTTTTACCGGATTTTGGCCTTCCAAATATAGCGTTACCTCAACCGGAATATTTTGCACAGTTTTATCACTGTTATTTTGCAAGCTTACCGTGGCCGTGAAATCTTTGCCTTGGAACAACTGCTGGGCCAAAAAGGGAATCCCCTCATAAGTAAGATCGCGCGTAACTGTTTTAGGGCTTAAAGCGATGGAATTAATACTTATTTCCGGAATATCATTCTGAGAAAACGCCGCCTTATTCACTGTGTGCATTGATACTTGCCAGGTCGCCCAACTGGCTAGCGCCAACACCAGCACCAGACCGACAATACCAAGTTTTCTGCGGTCAACTACATATACCCGCCGCATACTACTACCTCTCCTCTCCACGCCCCCCGCTACTATATAGCACAAGCTCCATGCTTAGATTTATGCGGGTCTTGTCCTGTATATGCCTACGAAAAGAGAGTAGCTGTAGTAAATAGCTGTATAATAGCTGAACAAATCTAAAAGGCTTCAATTAAAATTCATTGGCAAAAAATTGCTGAATCTTCTCGCGCATGTCGTCCGTATTTTGCACGAGCTGACCGTTAAATGTGTCTATCGGGGTATCTTGCGGCATCGCAATGCTAAGCTTATCGCCGCTCGTGTTAAAATATGTAATATTAAATGAATTAATCAATGCTTTATTATGCTCCGTTTGTAGGCTTTGATCCGTAGTCATGGCAGCTTGCATTTTTTCCATTATGCAGCTCCACAAAAAGCCAACATTGCTGTCACCTTGGATAAAATCTGCGCCCTGGGTGAAATTTATCAGTGAATTATTTTTAAGGAATATCAGCAAGGTCAGGTTATTATTACTGTCCACGGTCAAAGCGCCGTCGTGTTTAATATCCTGCGTCGCATACAAGCTTCCCTGTTGTTCCGCGTAATCAATCCCAGCTCTTACCACAGGGACAAATTTGGTCAAGACGTCATCGTTGCCGGTACTCTGTCCATTTAAACCTACAAGTCTCTCGTTATCTGCAGGAGTAGTATTGCCTACTTTAACTGAAGGGCTGACCTCATTCTGATCGCCCTCGGTATTGGCTTGTACCGCTGACCCCGGGCTCGCGTAATCCGCTCTCCGGTTGAGGTCGGTAAAGATGGCCGTAGAACCGCCTACTACCAAGAGTACAATCAGCAAAAAGGACAAGTGTTTGGACTTTTTCTTACCTTTTTCTTTACTCACAATTTCCAGCACCCTCTGTTTCTCTCTTGATGTCGCTCGGCATCAGGCTAAGGCGTATAAGACTCAGTTACATGGTTATAACTGTGACAGCTCAAGGTACAGGCCCAAGTACTGCTTGTTACCGAAAAGTAAATTGGTCCGGTGGTAGTTGACGTGGTACTTGCCGGTCTCGCCTGCCCTGACGGAAAGCCCACCATATTTGCTAAGTCCGGATTTTCGGCTGCCACCACCCCATGGGGTCTGTGACAATCGTAACATACGGCATTCCCGTAGCCATCTTGTTGGGCCTGAACTAGATGTAAGTAGTGCAGATCATGAATGGTAGAGCTTGTTGATGTCGTATAAAAGTCGGTGCTGTCGTTGTTTAAACCATTGCCGGCGGCAAGTTGAGTGGTTTGTTGCGTAGTGTAAGTGCTAAATTGAGTATGGCAAGCGGTACAAACTGTGAAATTGGCCGGGTTGTAAGCCACGGAACCGGTAGTTGTAGCATACTCTAAATCCTGCCCCGTACCGTTAGCTAAGAATAAATTAGGATTACTTGCCGCATTGCTATGCGGATCATGGCAATTTTGACAACTGATAGGTGGAGTGGCAAAGGAACTCTGTCCATGTCCTGTTTGCGTATAAGGACTATTGGTCCCGCCGCCAAAGTAATCCGTGTCTGCTGCCTGTGAGCCATTATGACAGACATCACACATGTCCGGTACACTCGTTTGCTGCAGCAAATTTTGCCCCTTAGCGCTATGGGCATTGTGACAAGTAGAGCACTGACCGGTAGCTACAATATAATTGCCATGGGGATTGGAAGTTGCATATACACTCGTAGTGAACGACCATGTATACGCCTTTTCTAACTCAACGTTTAATGAACTTGTCACACCTGTAGTAACAGTTACAGTGTATTTCGTATTGGGGGCATAGGTATAAGGGGATGTGCCCATAAGCACCGTCGCAGTATTTGTCGCAGTGTCATAACTTACACTGCTCGGACTGGTGTTATTCACCGTTATCCCATTTTGCAGGGTGGCTTGATTCATAGCCTGATTAAATCTTACCGTAATCGTATTCCCGCTACTGGTTTCAGCCGTACCTACGGTCTGTTCACCATTGGGCGGGCTAACAGAAATTACCGAAGGAGGGGTAGACACCGTCACAGTGGCAGTTGTGGATATCCCCACTTGAAGGTCATTGGTGTAGCCGATCAAAAAGTATTTATAGGCCGTACCATAAACCATACCATTACTGTCAACATACGCTAGTGGTTGGCCTGAAGATACAGTAGGAGCGGTGGTCAAAAATACATAATCATCATTACCGGGGCTTCTGTAAACCTCATAGGCAGTTATCCCCGTAGTATCCGGCCAACTCAAATCAACCTGCTTGTGCACATAATCCAAACTTGCGTTTAGGGAAGAATCTGCTAAGAAAGACAACTGGGGCTGACCTGTTAAGACCAAAGCATCGGCCTTGGCAGGATGATAACTAATCACGCAACCGGCAATAATCAGCAATGCTAAAGCCAAAGCAAATTTGACCCAAGCGAAAATCCCTTTTCGTTTTACCGTCGCTATTAGTCGTTGCATAAAATCACCTCTAACCACGCTAAGCTTTTATCCGCCATAGCCTAAAACTTGCACCCTATTATTGGCCCAATCGGCAATATAGATTCGGCCCTGTGCACCTACAGTAATGCCGCAGGGAAACTGCAGTTGCGCCGCACCCTTGCCCGGTGCGCCGATAGTAAATAAGTTTTTACCCTGAACCGTCATAAACCGCACTTGTGAGGCACCGCTGTCGACCACGAGTAAGCGATCAAGGTTGTCTACGGCAATTCCGCGTAGAATATTGAAAGACCGATTGCTCTGGGCAGTGCCAGTAATAGTGGTGGCCGCACCACTTGCTAAATCTATAAGCCGGACGAGGTTGTTCCCGGCATCTGCCACCGCCAATTTACCATTGATCATCGCCATACCTTGCGGAAAACTGAAGCCGGGGTTATAACTATGGAGTATTTGGCCTTGGAAATTTGCCGCCACCACCCTGTTCCCGGCTAAATCAGCAATAAACAGCTCATTTTTTGTGGCCAACAACATACCTGGTTTAATACCTAGCGAAGCTGGCAGAAAAATCTTAAGAAATTTGCCCTGCAGGCTATACTGCACAATCCGATGATTTAGCATGTCGCTGACAAGAATTGTTCCATTCGGCAAAATCGCCAAGCCATACGGAGTTTTAAGTTCAAGTCCCGAGTTTTCCTGCTCCCCAAACGAGAACAGAAATTTGCCCTTGGTGTTAAAAACCTGAACTTGATTATTGCCAGAGTCACTCACGTAGATACTGCCATTGTCGGCGATTGCTGTATCCATCGGGTGATTGAGCTGCACTAGGCCTCCATTAATTGTAAACAGGAGTTTAGGTACATCGGTTAGTTTGTGCGGCAAATGGGCATTACGCATGTTGACTATCAGCCAAACCAGACCGATTATCAGTACAATGGCTGCACTAGTCGCCACATAAGTGAGATTTCTTTTTTGCACTATCATTAATCCTCAATATGTGAAATAATTCGTTAGCTTAAGGAGATGTTCATGGGGATAAAGTAAAGCTGTTAGCTCCTGCTGCCAGCGCATTGCCATTAAGGTCTTTAAGATTAGTGGCTGTGATTGTCAACGGCAGAGTAGCCGTACCGTTTATTTGCAGCAAAACCTGTTTACCCATCAAACCATTCGGTTCAAGCGAAGCGCTGACGACGGACAAGCCCGACTGCCCGCTCAACGCATAATTACTTACCTTCTGCGCCTGCACGCTGTTCATGTAGGTGCTAAACGTCAAGATGGCATAAGTTACATTCTGCTGCGAATTTACCACTAAGTAGGAATCAGGACTTGACTCTGGCACCGGTGCTACAGTGCTGGGTGACAGGTTATGGCAGTTTTCACATACGCCGCGTTCATCCATCCTCAATAAAGTTGCCGGCCTAACAGGAGCCGGAGGATCATATGTCGACGTTGCCACCATTACCGTCGTTCCATGGGCATAATGACACGTCAGACACGTAACGTTGCCAGAGGCCGTAGGCAATGCAAAGTTTGTACCATTATAGCCTGTCGCTCCGCTCGCTGCCAAGTTATACCCGTTTTCGGCTACTGGATGCCGATATAAGCCTGTCGTATAAACACCGGTCGGACCGGTAGTTGTTTGCAGGTAATCCGTATGACAAGCGCCGCAAAAGTTGCTGATAGCACTGTTGTATGTCACGCTCTCACCAGTGGTCGTGTCCGTAACGTTAATTGTAACACTTGTACTGGTCGGGGTATAAAGCGTACTACTGGTAGTACTGATGGTTTCCCAAGTAGTCCCGTCAGGGCTAAGCACCGGAACAACAGGAACCAACAAGCGGCTGTTACCTGTATCGCCATGCGGGTCATGGCAATTGACACAGGTCAGTTCAATTGCTCCATTCGCAGCTTGGCTCCCGCCGGGAATATTAACCCCTGAACCGTCCGGAGAGTCTACTATGTGTGAGGATGTCACTGGGGCCGTAGCAGCAACCCCTGGCGGGCCGCCAATTGTAGCCATGTTCTGAAAGCCCCCGGCAGGAGTGGGATATCGATCACCATTGCTCTCTAAAATTTGGCCGTCAACCTCGTCATATTTTGACCCTGTGCCGTCATGACAAAATATGCACGTCCGATAAATATAATTTTGATTACCACTGGTCGTAAAGGCAAGCAAATTTGGCGCGTTAGCAGTGTGCGTGCGGTGGCATTGCGCGCAAGCAGCGGTGTTAGCAGTATAATTGCCGTGGGGACCGACATTATCTGCCAAGGCCGTTGCACCGGAGCACAACAGCAGTATTATTGCTAATCCTAGAATTTTGCCTAGTTTCCCCATTATAGAAGCTCCTTTTCGCTGCAATTAGACCTACTTTAAAACGCTGCTAAATTAGCAGGTTTAGCGGGCAAGCACAGATATCCGGCTATTCCCCGTTTCTGTTACATAAATACGGTTATTGGGATCAATAAAAATGCCGTTAGGCAACGAGAACTGACCATAAGCATCCCCGGTGACACCAAATTTCATCAGTGCTTCCCCGTTCGGCGCATAGACCTGAATCCTGTCAGCCAAACCGGAAACCACCCACAAATCACCGTTTTGATCAAAAGCTAATCCCCTCGGTGTCAGGATGTCCCCTTGACCGGAACTTTTTACGCCGATATACCTGATTACAACAGCTTTGGAGTTGTATACTACGATCCTGTTATTACCTGAATCAGACACAAAAACCTTACCGAAGCTATCCACGGCAACACAATTAGGGAAGGTCAGTTGGCCTTGTTGCTCCCCATTGGCGCCAAACGATTGCAGCAAGCTCCCTTTCGAGTTGAATTCATACACCATATTGCGCTGAACATCTGCTACATACAAATTATTATTGGCAAAAGTAATGCCTGCCGGAGCAGCAAGTACGCCTACTTGTGTCGGAAACAACCCCACATAATGATCAAGTGCATCAAAAACATAAATCTTACCTGTTACCGTATCCGAGACAAATACGTATGAACCCTCAGTAGCCAAACCATACGGTCGACCGAAACTGGCTTTGCCCGGTTTAAGATAGTGTTCGAATTTACCATTGTAATCAAACACTACCACCTTGCCCGTACCGGCATCTGCCACATATATTTGATCGTTGGCCACAATGACAGACATCGGACGATCCAAACTGTACCCGGGGTCATTATTAATAGCATACAAAAAATTAGGCGGCACAGTATAATTCGCGGGGTCATCAGAGGTTGCGAAGGCCAATGGGCTTTGTTTAACAAAATAAAAATAGCCAAAAAATACAATGCCTACTATTACAATAGATGCCATCATGCCTAAGAGCCTTCTTGCTTTCATGGTGTCCTCCTTGCCGCAAAACAGTAGAAGTTAATTCAATGTCGCCAGGGCTTGCTTGACTCTCCGGTCGGCGGGGTTAAAACTAAGGGCCGAATTATACGCTGCTTTGGCTTTAGCCTTGTTGCCCATAGCCTGATAGGCTTGTCCCAATTGATAGAGTATGTCAACCTGTCCCGGTTCAAAGGTGTTGAGCAGTTCAAACTCCTGCACCGCTAACTTGTCTTCGCCCAATTGCCGATATAAAGCACCCAAAGTGGCTCTGACAGACCAGTATTTGGGGTCCACCCGTTGCAGTGATTCCAAGTCAGTTTTAGCATCCTGTAAATCACCCGTTTGAATTTTAACCAGATCAATATTATACCTGGCAACCTCATTACCCGGGTCCAACTGCAATACCATTTGGTACTGAGCAAGTGCCTGGACATAATCATTGTCTTTCACATACTGCCAACCAAGATTTAAATGCGCGTCTACACTGCCCGGACTGTCCTTAACTTGCGTCACAGCTACTCTTAAATCATGCGCAGCCTTGCTTTCATGGTCATATACGTTCCAAAAGAAAAGATATCCGACGGATAAGCCAATTCCGATTACCAAAGCGAGAGTCGCAAGCAACAAACCCACGGCGACAGACGGCTTGACTGTCTTTGTAGCCGCTCCCGAAAATTTCAGCATGGCTCCCTCCACTAACTTTTTAACGTCAGTCGGTAACTCCGAGCTATCATTGTGAACTGGTTCACTTTTGCAAGCAACCACAAAGAGCCATAAAACTTTAAATTAATTTTACTTACCTACATTTTATCATATTTTTGGTGGACGCATAAATTTTTTTTATGTAATATATTGTAATATGAATGGCAAAAATGACATATTTAGTAAAGGTGTCATGATTTTCAAGTGAATTAAATTACCCCTAGTTTTCACCATCACTTAGCAACTTTCTTCCCAAGTTATAAAGTTTGCGTCCGATTAGGGTCGATTTTAATAAAGATTTTAGCTTCATAATGGAAATGCCAATAACAAGATTCTTAGCATAGTTTACCAAAGAGATTGTTTTAATGCTTAGTTTTGCCTCATTAGCATAGTTGTTTGCCAAACCTCGGGCGCTTTTTGCTGCCTCCGGAACGTCCATAATTTTAAGCTTCAAGGCCAAAGTTAAATAGCACTCGAACTTAGATTTACTCGAATGTCCGAAAATCTCTTCACACGAGAATTCCTGTAGCGCGCGTAAGTACAAGTCGTTTCTTTCCCGGTAGGTATTGGCAGTCATCGTTCCCTGTTGCGAATGCAGCCTGATCTTCGCCATGGGCTTGTCCATATACTGAAACTCATACCCTCTTACCAATCTAAACCACATGTCATAGTCTTGCGTAGTTCTTAACCTTTCATCGAACAACCCACTCGCCGCAAAACACTTTTGGGGAATAAGCATCGTGCAACCGCTTAAAGGAAAGCCCGTTAATAGATCCAACAAGATATTGCCGGAATGAGTCACGCGGCACATTCCCAAATATTGCGAGTGAGCGTCAATCCAGGCGTAATCACTATATAAAATAATAGGAGCTTCTGTTTGGGCAAGCTGTTTAACCTGTTCTTCCAGCTTGTAAGGAAAATACACATCATCGTGGCTTAGCCAAGAAATATAGTCTCCGACCGCCTGTTTAATCCCTAGATTAAGAGCCGAGGATACCCCGCCGTTTTCCTTCGCAAAGTAACGAATCTTATCCCCGTAGCTTAGCGCAATTGCTTCGGTCCTGCCACCATCGCTTGACCCGTCATTAACCACAATCACTTCTTTATTCTGGTAGGTCTGGTTCAGAGCACTATCAATTGCTTCGCGCACATAAGCTGATCCATTGAAGACAGGTATGATAATGGAGACTTTAGGTTGGTAGCTCATATTAGCGCAACCAATTTCCTAACACAATGCGAGCAACGGTGTCACTCACGTTATGCGCTAAATATTCCTGTGGCGGCTGCCAGCGACCATTTTGCAAGAGAGCAACTTTGACGGCATTCAAGATGGCATCCGGCTCGCACCCGGCGATAAAGTTACTGCCGGCCTCCAAGGTTTCCGGTCGTTCAGTAACATCGCGCAAGGTAACATTGGGTACGCCGTAAATACAGCATTCTTCTTGCACCGTACCACTGTCGCTTAAAACACAGAGGGCATTTTGCTCTAACTTTACAAAGTCGAACAATCCAACCGGCTCAATTGCTTTAATGCCTTCCCCTTCCATGCTTTTACTTTGTTTATTAAGTTGGGAGCGGGTACGGGGGTGAAGACTGCAAATTAAAGGAACTTTATAGGCTTGATACAGCCTGTTAAATGCCGCAATAAACTTGGTCAGCCGCTCTGCCACATCCACGTTTTCTGCGCGATGCAAGGTTATGAGCAAGTACTTCTTGCTATCCACACCCAACTGATGCAAAATATCACTTTGTTCAATCTGCGGCGCATGGTGTTCAAGCACTTCAAGGATGGGGTTACCTGTGACGTAAACCCGACGACCCGGAATACCCTCTGCCAAAAGATTAGCCCGGCTGCGCTCTGTATATGGCAGTAAAATATCGCTGCTGTGGTCGACAATACGCCGGTTAACTTCCTCCGGTACACGGTCATCATAACAGCGGTTGCCGGCTTCCATATGGAATACGGGAATGCCCATCCGCTTGGCAACTATGGCACAAAGAGCACTGTTGGTATCCCCAAGAATCAGCAGGCGATCAGGTCTTTCTTTAAGCATCACCTTTTCGCACTCTTCCAGGATTCTGCCCACTTGTCCCATTAAACTATCTGCTTTACTCTCCAACACGTAATCGGGCAACCGTAGTTGCAGTTGTTCAAAGAATATCTCATTTAAAGTGCGGTCATAGTTTTGCCCGGTGTGCACTACCACATGTTCGCATAAATTGTCCAGAAGAGGAATAATCCTGCTTAAGCGGATAATTTCCGGACGAGTACCTAAGACTGTCATAATTTTCATCGTAGAAACTCACCTTCTTCTTTTAGTTCCTGACCAATTAATAAATTAAACCGGCGCAGGTAGTCGAAGGTTTGTTCCAAGGTCATCAAGGAGTCGGCAGAGCTGTATTCCTTGGTTAAAGCAGGGTCGCCTTCATGTTCCGTCACTAACTCCGGCAGCATCGCTTTAATGGCATAATAGTCACCCCGATCATAGGTGCGCCATGCTTCCTCGTCCGAAACCATGATTTCATGTATCTTTTCCCCCGGTCGAATACCGGTTACAACTAGCTCAATGTCGCGATCTTCAATCAGGGCGCGTGCAACATCCATCATGCACGACGCCGGAACACGCGGCACGAACGTTTCGCCGGGTTTGGCATGTTCAATCGCCGCAAAAATTGTATCCACCGCATATTCCAACGGCAACAAGAAGCGAGTCATGTCTTCAGTCGTAATGGTTACAGGTCCGCCATGCTTAATTTGTTCGTGGAACAAGGGAATAACCGAGCCTCTGGAGGCTAAAACGTTACCGTAACGCACACAAATGAACCTAGTCTGTGGTGCGTTGATGTTAGCCCCGATAAAGATCCGCTCCATCATGGCTTTGGTCATACCCATGACATTTACTGGTTTACAAGCTTTGTCCGTCGAAACACCCACCACAGTTTCAATGTCGAGACCATTTTCACGAATCGCTCGGACGATATTTTCCGCCCCGGTGACGTTAGTTTGAACTGCTTCATATGGGAAGTATTCGCAAGAAGGGACTTGTTTTAGGGCCGCAGCACTGATCACGATATCGGCACCTTTTAAGACGGAACAAACCGAGTGGTAGTCGCGCACATCCCCAATTCGAAATTCCAGTAAGCGCCGGAAATTGTTATAAATAAGTTCATCAGTGGCCTTGTACTTTTCTTGATACTCCATGCGCATAAAGTGTTGCTTAGCCTCATCGCGGGAGAAGATAATAATTTTTTTTGGGTTGCCCATTTGACCTGACAGCAGGCGTCTGGTAAGCACCTTGCCAAGAGAACCGGTCCCACCGGTAACTACGATTACTTTATTGTCAAACAGCGACATATGATTACCCCCTTTGTTTATGTCTCTTTATTTTTGCTTGTAGTTAAAACTTAAGAACTCCTGATGCATAGCCGCAACCAGTTGCGGCCAAGACGGTGGGTGATAGCCGGTTGCTTCCCTAAAGCGACTGGAGTCTAGGGAACGGTCCAAACAGAAATCAGCATCTGGTTCGATCTCAATATTCTTAGCGTAGACATTACCAACTATTTTCAAGAGTTCATACTTGTTAATCGGGTCGGAGGAAACTTGCCACAAACCGTGTAATTCCGGTTTTGGCAGCACATACCGGTCAATAATTGCTGCTATTTCCACGGTGGGAAAACCGGTGTAAATTGCTTTGGTAAAACCCCTTATTTTACCGGACTGTGCTAGAAACCAGTCGATTAAACCAAAACTGCTTTTTAATTCATGCCCTATAATCGAAGTGCGCAAGGTGATTGTATGCGGATAAGCAACCTCACCTAAGAATTTTGTCCTGCCGTATAAGTCGGTAGCATTGGACTCATCAGCTTCCGTATAGTTTCCCTTAACTCCGTCAAATACACAATCCGTGCTAATGTGAATCATCCTGGCTCCGGCAGCCTGACAAAGCTTAGCTATGCGGTGCGGCAGTAAAGCGTTAGTGTTAATAGTGGTAATGGGATCTTGGGCTGATGGCAACTGCTTGATTATGCCGATGCAGTTAATTACAACATCAGGTTTAGTTTCAGCGATAGCACGAATAACAGTATCAAAATTGTCCACGTCCACATTACCAATGATATTAGACATAAGTTCAGGCGCAAAAAACTGCTCCAAGCCTGACATACTGCGCGCCGTTGCATAAACTTCATGCCCTGACGCCGCAAGCCGCGCCAACAAAGTGTGCCCCAACATACCGGTGGCGCCGAGAATTAATATCCTATCTCCCATTGATACCAGCCTTTCTGCGCGCAATAACATCTGTATACAGCGCTAATATTCGATCGACGTGGGTGTTTACATCGTAATGTTCGCGGGCTAACGCGAGGGCCTGTTCTCCGATTTGCCTTCTTGCGTCAGGATTATTAATTAAATTTTCCAATTCAGCACATAGGGCAGCCGCATCTCCTTTGGGTACTGCTACTCCACCCTCAGGAGCAAATGTGACCTCAGGCAAAGCAGTTCCTTCAAACGTTATTACGGGCTTACCGCACGCCATTGCCTCAATTGCCATCATGCCAAAGGCTTCTCCCATTGAAGGCATAAGGAAAACATCACTCGCATTATACGCTTGTACAGTCAATGCGTCATCATTTACCCAACCCAAATCTATTATCTGATATTTGCCGCGAAACTCGTCAGCTAATCCACGAACATTGAACGTAAGCAGACAAACTGGTTGCTTAACTTCAAGTTTACGTAGGCATTCTTTAATAAAAGAAAGACCTTTAAACTCACCTTCTACCGCTCTAAACGTTACAACAATGCTACCTGGAAATATGCCCAACCTTTGCTTAGCGTCCTCATTGTCCATTGGTTTAAACTTATTTAAATCGATACCAAAAGGTATAAGGTGTAAACGGTGTTCCGCCAATAATGGGCTGGCCTGAGCTAGTTTCAACATCCACTTCGATGCCAACACAATATCCACCGGAGAATGTTTATATAAGAATTTTTTCATCCGCCACATGCCTGCTGTGGTATCCCTGCGTATTGGAAACAGTGTATTGAGATCGGGACATTTACCGCATCCTGTCTTCCATTTTTCACAACTGAAAGGGTGAACACAGTGGCCGGTAAGAGCCCAGGGATCATGTAAAGTCCATACGCTGGGTTTTAGATGAGTCAACCACGGAAAACTGGCAATACTAAAATAACCACTATGTATAAGATGATAATGAACTAAATCTGCTGACCTAAACCGTCTATTAAACGGTAACTGCCAAGAAAAAGGGTAAAGTAAAGATTGAATAGACATGGCGTTCTCGGCAAGCGATGCAACTCCTGATATTAGTCGCCGGGCTTTACCGTCAGCTAACTTCCAGGTTAGTTCGTCATCTGAATCTTTTTTAAGCACACAGTTTTGCGACTCAATCCCACGTAACAGAAGTTGTTTATGGAGGTCATGTCCATTAAATCTAGTGCCCATTAAGTCTGTGTACCCTAGTTGCAAAGTCCGCATTACTTTCACTCCATTATTCATTTGTACTTAACGGGACTAGAAAATCAGCAGAAACTTGTAAAAAATCAGCTAAACTTTGTCGCATTGAAGAGAGGGAAAGATATTTTTCAAACGCTTGTGACCCTTTAAAGGCAACATTCACATATAGATTGTTGTCACTAAGTAGCAAGCTGAGTTTCGCTATGATTTCTTCCTTTTGTAGCGAGCAACAGCATACTGCAGCTCTGTTTTCTTTGAGGAAACGAGCGGGCGATGCATATTCTGGGCCGTGAAAAAAAACAGGACGTCCCGCCGCTAAGTATGTAGTTAATTTAGATGGAAAACTCAAACGTGATTCCGTTTCGAATTGCTTACTAAACCAATATGGACAGTATAAAACATCCATCTCACTCATCAACTTAATTGTGTCCTGTTGGGTTGCCCAGCCTAGAAATTCAACATTCATCAGGGCATTTGCTTCTACGTTAAGCCTTCGCCCTAAAATTCTTATTTTAATATTTTTACCCTCTATTTTCCAATTGACAGAATCAAGAGCCGCAACCAATGCCATCCATTCTTCCGAGGCATATATTTGCCCCGCTATGCCAATGGTAAATTCTTTACCGCAATTAAGTCCCTGGGCAGGTTGTAGGGCTAAACTTGTATTAAGACTGGGAATTAGCGGTATAGACCTTACACCATAATCATGTTGATATCTCTCGGCCATTGCCCAAGAGGCTGCAGCACATGTCGCACTGTGCCGTATCGCTCGTTCAAATTCACGTACTACTTGAGATTGGGTGAATTTATCTACGCCATTTTCCCTTAACCACCAATAGGGAGGATCCCACACTTCTGTTAACAACGGAACTCCTAAGCCTTTAGCAACAGGTCGCGCCAATCTGATCATAGTCTGTCCCTCAAGGACACACCAAACCATGTCAACTCCCAATGATTTACCTAATTTGATAGCTTTATTAACGATTTTTCTATGTTCAACTTTCGCATAGGTATTTTCCATAAATAGAGATATTGCTGTACTTAAGATGGATGGAGAGAATAACCAAGTTTCCCTCGGTCGATTAAAATATTCAAGCGGAACCCAGTCTAGATCATCCGAAACCTGCGGCTTAAGATATGGATTAACAACAGCAAAACAAGCTACTGACCCTTGCGGCAGAAACCTGCACAACTGATCCAATACTAATCCTGCTGTATAGTTTTTACACGGCGGCATTCCCGTCAATAGTAGTATCTTCATTGCGAAACTCCTCTAGTCTCTTTTGCTTACCGAACCACGTTCAATTATTATTCAACAACTTGATAAATTGTTGAGCAACAATGTTAACATCAAATTCCTGTTCCGCGACTTCTCGCGCTCGCCGTGCCAAATTCTCCTTCAATGTATCATCTAAAATTATTCGCTCAAGTGCAATCTGAACTGCAGTTGAATCATCCTCGTTTACAACGACCCCGCATTCGTTTTTCTCAAAAAACCAACTTAAAAATGAATCAGGCGGTGCGTGCACTAGGATGGGCTTGCCCATAGCAAGATATTCCCCTGTTTTACCAGGTGCTGACGTTTTTATTACCTCATTAATAGCTGATTTAAAAGCCAAAGGAAGAAACAAAATGTCTGCCTGTCGGAGTACTTTAGGTACTTCTGCACCCGCAATATGTCCATGATATACAACCATCTCGCCAATAACACCGTTTTCAACAAGTTTTGCCTTTGGCTGAGAGGTATAAAGGTGCAATTTTATCGTCTTATGTTCTACATTACGAATTGCAGCTATAATATTGCGAAATGCGTCATAATGAGCATGGTAAATGGAACCAGTATAAACAATGTTAACTTCTCCTGTATTAAATATCTTGGGTTCTTGATCCAATTCTGACAAATTAGGTAGGATTGTAGGATTTCTGAGAATTTCACTGTCAACACCGTAGCGGAGTAGGTATTCGTTCCGCATATTTTCATTGGGAACAATAACCGTATGCGCGCCTTTTATTATTTTCGGTTCAAGCAACTTGGCTGCAGTACGCTCTAAACCTATCCACTGGTAGGCATAATCATCAAAAACATATGGTATAAGTAATATTTTGGTCCATTTAGTTGCCAAGTAAGCAGCCGGGAGGTCAGCAAAATCGCCTGTACACGCCACTAAAACCTCACATCTTTCCATCCTTATAAGCGCGACAAGTTGCTTAGCACGTGAAATTATAGTTATTGTCATATTTATCGCATTGCGAAGCTTGAATAAATTCCAGCGTGTTGGCCTAGATAATTGATAAGGTGGTTTAAAAACAATATAGTTTCCTGGGAGACAGCTGGATTCTGTGCTCGAACAGCAATCATACTTTACCGATGAAATCAAACAGTATGCTGCCGAATTTAGTTTTTGCAATAAACGGTATAATACTATCGCCTGACCGGATGGATCCGGTGGCAATGCGTGTGATAGTATGGCCATTTTTTTTAACGCAGTTTCCACCATAGTGTATCCTTCTTCATTTAACAATTTCTTGCAATATTTTACGATTCATGTTTAGACCTTTTTATATGCCCCAATCACTTGCGGTTGCACGAACGGATAATCAATCCGCGTCCTAAGCATTTCTAGGTTATGTTGAGCCGCTTGGTCGACAAGCTCGTCATCATTCAGGGCACGCTTCAGTGCATTGGCAAACCCTACCGCATCTTCCGGTTGCGCCAGAAACCCGTTCACGCCCCCTTCAATCCACTCTGCCGTAGACACAGTGTCCGATTGAATGGGGAATGAACCCATTACCATGGCCTCGAGCATGGAATTAGGTGTCCCGTCACTAATGCTTGACGCCAGTGATACTCGTGCCTCGCCAAATAGTTTTAGCATCGCCTCGTGGGGACTATAAGGCATAATTTCCAACTCCACTTGCATTGCTTGCAATGTTTTGGTGGCAAAATCGATAAGCTCTTGACTTCCCGGCAAGTAAATCACGATCTTATACCCTTGTAATTCTGCGGCGCATAATGCAAGCGCTTGGATGATGGTAAACGGACGATAAACCCATCCGTCATATCCCTTAACCACAATGCTGCGTCTTTGTGAGGGCCTCACACGGGAGGTAAGCTGCAGCATGTCGTCGATTTTGAAGCCTCCGACGCCGGGAAATACCCCCAATAATTCACCCGTAAAGCCATATTTATGGGCAAGCTCCACATCACGCTGACAGTCAGTAAATAAATAGTCACAGTTTGCCAGGACTTGCTTAATTCGCTCCATGTGATCCGGCAGGTATTGAAAATAGTAAATGTCACTGCCCCAACAGGAATAGATCCAAGTCGGTAACCTTTTTAGCCATGCCTTAGCCTCATAGGTCAGATATGCCGCATGCTGCATTTCTAGTGAGTGAACAACATCAGGTTTAATCTTTTTAATTAAACGCGCCAGCCAGTAGGCACGGTTTTCCGTAAACGGCAAAAGCTTGGCGACAAGCTTGCGCAACCGTGTACCCTGGCGCAATGGGTATAAATTATAGGCTTCTGCCATGCGATTTGCCGGCAAACTAGGATTATTAACAAAGTAAACTTGTACATTGGACAAATCTACATGTGGCAAATCATAATCATAAACTGCAAAAAGGTGTATATCCCAGCCTTGATCAGCCAGTTGACTAATCCAACGTGCCGTATGCACACTATTATGCATGGCGACAAACAATATTTTCATTGTATTAAAGCCTTCCACGACTCAGATTGGGACATCTGTCCACTCTGCAGTTGTTTCTGCAGGAATATCTAAAAATGGTTTTCCGTCAATTACCCTATCCACCAGAGTCCCAAACATAGGGTCACGCTGGGGCCATAAAAACTTTAAGTCTTTAAAATATGGCCTGGTTAAATACTCAATCTTTGTCCTGTGTAAAAATGGTATCCTGATAATTTGACGGAAGAACCTTAGGTAAGTAAACTTGACAGCTAACTCTTGTTCGGATGGAGTTAAATCCCTGTCCCAAGTTTTTTCCAGCAATTCATACATGTGTTGCCTATTGGCGACATCCAGAGTAAAGCCGTGTTCACGGTAGTAAACTTCCCCGGCAACCCAAACCTTTCTCCCTTGTACCGCAAGTTCATATCCAAGGGAGGTAGTGTAAACTCCTACAGCATCGGCTATCTTGGCCAAAGTGTAAGAGTAGGCGTCATCCTCGGGACCAACTATGACGATATTGTCAGGTAAAGTTTCATATTTTTGTCGGATACATTGTTCCACGCCAAAAACAGTATGCGCCCATTCAGGTAATTTTTTTTCGGCCGGATGCACCCGGACTACTAACTGCGAATCTGCTTCATTTCTAACAAACCAATCTATCAGCGCATATACCCATTCCATCATGCCGTTAAACCCTACATCACGATCCAAGCAGGAGCTGTCCCATATAACATTAGTGAACGCTAAAAACGTCTTTTTGTGGTCTGCGATATGCAGCCTCTGGCGTAGCCCATCAGCCGAAGTTTCAGGTGTTGGGTGATAATTAATATCACCTATGGTTCCTTTACGCCACCCTGCTAAAAAATTGTTAACATTATATTCCTGTTCATGTGTTAGTGGGTTTACTTTTTCAGCCGCCCAAATGGCTTTGTCTACATAACCAAGTACGGATGGTTCTACTTGAGAAAAAATAAATGAGTCTTCAAATGGCGGATAACCATCCCAAGTAATTGTTCTAATTCCATGCGATGTGAAGCAGGTATAGCCGGCCCGGGTATGAAACATCTGACCATTATTTGTTACGACAACCTTAGGATCATAATCAAGCAAAAGACGTTCCGCAAATCTATATATTAACAAATTACCTTGGAGAATGCGCGTAAAAACATCAAAAGTAGTTGCATTAAATTCTACCTCACCGAAATAATAATACTTAAGTAATTCGTTGGAAATACGCCCAACCTCATAACTATTCTCTCGGAGCTCAAGTAAATCCATATGAGCTGTACGCATTATTTCCGAGTGAACCCTAGCAATTTCTTCTGTAGACACATAATCAGAAAGTCTAATATATGGCAACTTAAATTGTTTCATCATGTTTACGGTTGCTTGTCTGCATTTATCACATGTTGGTCTAGGATGGCGAGCAAGTTCATATGGACAGTGTGGCAATGGTTGGTCACACACTGCAAACAATACCCGCCAACCACGTAGTTGCATTGCTAATCCCAATAAAAATTGGATATAGATGTGAGGGGCGGCTACTTGAGGAGCCCAGAAAAGAGCCAAATCCGGATTTTTAGTTATGTTATCCGGGATATAAGGCGCTACATCCCGTTTAATCAGTTTTTGCATGTACTTCATCCATTTATCCTGTCCAGATGCAATGGGTTTGCCATATGCAATTTTTTTCAATTTGACAACTAATTGTTTCGGTAACATTGGTTTAATTGTCCGAGCAACCTTGTCTACTAACTCCAAAATGTTCACCTACCTAAATTCTAGTGTGTTTAAAAGTATATGAAGGAATAATGTAGGGCCGACTTACAACCAATTCATTGCGCGGCAATTGATCTGAGGGAGTTATTTCTAAAAAAACCCCATTAATGTCCCAAATATCATAGCATATATCATACATCACACTATCTGTAATACCAGTATAAATTCCATATAAGTTGGGGCCCAAATCATTTACGTCAATTTGGAATTCTATTTCCCCTTCGCCTTCAATAAAGCTAATAGGGTCAACTGAGGTTGTTGCTGACAACACGATTACCATTTCACTTCTGCTCGCATCGCGCAGGGCAGCAAAAAAACGAGGATTTTCAATTTTTTCTTTACAAGTATATCTACCTATAATCTTGATACGATTTGTACCGAAAGAAACATGGTCAATGGCGGTACCATTCATATCAGTAACGGTTACAGTCGAAAATCTGGCCTGGCCAGTACCACGCCTAACATGTGACTGGTCGTGACCATAGTGTTGCAAAGCATCCTTTTGATGCGCGTTGCTCACTTGATGATATGCCAATAATGCATCGTCAACATTGCCGTAAAATATCGGTTTACTTTGATCCAAACAAATACCATGTTTGCACACAGATTTAATATGCGAATCGCTATGTGACACAAAAACTATGGAAACACCGTTTCTTTGTAGTTCCTTTATTTTGTCCATACACTTAATCTGGAATTGGTAATCTCCAACTGCCAATACCTCATCGATTAAGAGTAAGTCGGGTACACAGTTAATAGCAATAGCAAACCCTAGGCGAACATACATGCCGCTAGAATAATGTTTTACTGGCGTATCAATAAAATCAGCGATGCCCGAAAAATCCAAAATGGCATCAAACTTTTGGTCTATTTCCCTTTTACTCAGTCCTAAAATAGAGCCATTAACATAAATATTTTCACGTCCAGTGAGCATTGGGTGAAAACCGGCGCCAACCTCAATCAGGGCTCCAACACGGCCGTCGATTCTAACCCGCCCTTTATCCGGAGTGTATATGCCGTTAATGACTTTTAAGAGGGTACTCTTTCCTGAACCATTTCTACCTATCAAACCAATAGATTCTCCCTGCTTTAACACGAAGCTAACGTCATCAACCGCCCAAAACTCTCCGTCCCTGAGTTTGGTACTATTTGTTTTTACCCCAAAAAAATCGCGTGTAATATCCGCCGCTCCGTGCAACATCACATGCTTTAGCGACTTACTAAACTTCTTTGATGCATTTTCAACTTTTAAAATAGTTTTATCCATACTAAATTTTCTCCACTATTCTAGCTATAGCTATGGTGTAAAAGCGCCAACCAAACAAAAATATAATTAAACTAATAGCTGCAAAAATCAAGAAATTGGCCGGGCTGTCATTCGCACCGAAAAAAAACAGGCTTCGTGGAACGTCCAGTAGACTTGTCAAAGGGTTAACCTTGGCAATCCTGCCTAAAATTCCTCCTCTGCCTACAGTAGGATATATCACTGGACTAACAAACATTAAAAAACTAAATGCGATGGTCACCATATTAGTCAAATCCTTAAAAACTACACTGACAATTGACAACATCAGACCGCCTCCAATAGCGAACAATATAAGCGGCAATATAGCCAAAAATGCGATCGGTATATTAGTAAAATTTGGTACAGTCTTAGTCATAAGCATCACTACAGCAAGGAGCAAAATCCTAATGCAAAAGTCAACAAAAGTCATAATAACGGGCGAAAAAACTAAAGAAATGCGTGGGAAATTAATCTTGCTAACCATCTGTCCTACACTGGAGACAGCGTTCATAACATTAATGGTTAACCCCGTAAATAAATTCCATAGAGTTAGGCCAAACAGAGCGTAAACAATATAGGGTATCTTTGTGTTTCCCACGTTTAAAACCCCTGATGCATTAAGTATGACAAAGGTGCTGACCGTAAATAGCGGCATCAATACAACCCATACCAATCCAAACAACGATTGGCGGTACTTGGCAGAGAAATCGCGTTTAAATAGCCTTAGTCCCAGTTCAGTGCCGTTTCTTAGTTCTAAAACCATACCTCGCAAAGAACCGAGTATGCCTTGATTCAAATTCATATTACGTTCATATACCTTTTGGTTATCCATGCTTCACCCACTGCACTAGATTATCTGCCATAAATAAATCAAATTCGCTGTCAATATCGCAAGAGCGCTCCTGTGGCATGACAAAGCCCGCTGTGGCTTCATTCACAAAGCTTTTCCACTGCGCCAGACACTCGCAATGCGCAACATATACTGCGCCGTTGAGCCGATATACCTCCGGCAAATCTTGCCTTCTGGCACCAACCTGTTCTTGTTTTAGCAGTTGCACCAGTCTATCGTCTGTATTTTGGGTATACATCCAATACGGGTTTTCCGCTACCTCGGTAATGGAGACACATACAGGATGTGAGCCACCAACACATTTCGCAATACATCCGTCAATATCATCCACACTCCGCAAAGGAGAGGTCGGCTGTAGCAGTACCACATAATCATACCCCGGCACGGCAGTGATAGCGTGCAGTACAGGCGCAATTCCCGGTGTATCGTCTCGGGCCAATTCAGCCGGTCGGACAAACGGAATCTCACACCCCAAACGTTGTGCGAGCGCGATAATTTCCGCATCATCCGAGGATAAGATCAAACGGTCAATATATTGGGATTGCTTAGCTGCCTCGATGGTCCAAGCCAACAATGGTTTACCACCCAAGTCTCGCAGATTCTTACGTGGTACACCTTTGGACCCGCCCCGCGCCGGAATAACAGCCAAAACGGTCTTGCCGTCAATCACATGAATACCTCCGTATACTCACCGTTGGCCTTTTCAAAATCGCTCATCTGCCCCACATCGAGCCAGTATTCCCGAATCGGAAAGGCCGCTGTTTGATACTGTTGACTGATAAGTTGCTCAAACAAGGTCGGCATATCATAAAATAAGTCGGTAGGAATCAATTTAAGTACCTCCGGTTCCAATACATAAATACCGGCGTTGACAAAGAACTTCTGCATCGGTTTTTCCTCCACTCTGGTCAAGTGGTGGTTTTGCACCTGAACTACCCCAAAGGGAACTTGAAATTGATATTCCCGTACACACATCGTCGCTTTAGCGGTATGTTCGGTGTGAAAGTTCAAAAGTTGGGCCAAGTTGACTTTTGTCAGCAAATCCCCATTCATAATTATTAAAGCTTGGTCAGGCTGCTCAGGCAGTAGTCCTAAAGCGCCGGCGGTTCCCATACGCTTGGTTTCATAGATATACTTAATTTGGATGCCCCATTTGGACCCATCCCCAAAATACGCTTCAATCATCTCAGCTTTATAGTTGACGGAAAAATAAAACTTTCTAAACCCATAGGCGATAAAGTTCTCCAAAATAGTTTCTAAAATAGGTTTACTGCCCACCTTCAGCAAGGGCTTAGGACATTCATTAGTTAACTTGCCCAAACGTGTTCCCATGCCACCGGCCATCAATACAACCCAATTGTCCCGTTCCCGCGAACTGAGCATCTCATCCAAGATTTCTAAGCCGATGACCTTACCCTGCTCGTCGATAACCGGAATTTGGCGCAGCTTTTTTAGTTTCATCTGGTCTAAGATAGTATCCCTGTCGGCGTTGGCCTGTACCGTCGTCGGATTACTGTTCATCACCTTTTGCACGGTATCCTCAAGGGAAATACCCTTTAAGATTGCACGGCGAATATCACCATCCGTAATCGTCCCTTTAAGGATGTTATTCTCGTCTACTACCAACGCAATTTGCAGCGAACTGACATCAATCTTGCGAATAGCCTCTAAAATTGGCATAGACTCTAAAATCAAACTCTTTTTCCAGCTAATCATTGCCACTCACCCTTATGACCTCATCACAGGCGTAATCGCGCTCCGCAATCCTGCCCAAAAATTCCCAATATTTTGTTGGGGAAATCCCGGTGCCGGGACGTTTTACCGTTAAGTTGTGCTCGGTAAATATCTCTCCCTGCTTGATTGCTTGCGCAGCCACCAAGCTTTTGCGCGCAATCGGGATATTTTTCATTTCGCTGCGTCCCGGCAGCTTCCGGGCTGAGCCTAAGGCCAACTCCACTTGCCGAATCGCCTCTACCATTGCTTTGAGTTCACTTGGCTCCAACGAGGCTTGGTGATCCGGTCCGGGCAAATTGCGATCTAAGGTAAAATGTTTTTCAATTATCACCGCTCCCAGAGCTACTGCTGCCGTAGGTATGGCTATACCCTGCGTATGATCCGAGAGTCCCACCGGCAGCCCAAAAGCAGCTCGTAAGGTAGCCATAACTCTGAGGTTAATCTCACCATAGGGCGCCGGATATTCGGTGGTACAGTGCAATAACTTGACGTTCTTATGCAGGCTGTCCTGCCCTTCTTCGGAAAGATACGCTTGTCTAATCTCATCTGAGGTTGGCCGGTGATTTGAGTTGGTATACCCGAACGCCAAAACTGCCAAGGCATACTCAATTTCTCCCAGGGTACTCATGCCGGTAGAAAGAAGCACCGGTTTATTGGTATGCGCAAACTTTAATAACAAGGGAGCATTAGTTATTTCCCCCGA
Organism: Bacillota bacterium; assembly: GCA_021783135.1. Classification (GTDB taxonomy): domain Bacteria; phylum Bacillota; class Desulfitobacteriia; order Desulfitobacteriales; family JAJXUE01; genus JAJXUE01. The sequence goes on from JAJXUE010000002.1 coordinate 59,463, forward strand.
GGGGATTTTCAGCTTGCCAAGCTGTAGCTTATTAGCCAGCAAATCTACGCTTTCACTGTCAAACGGCGTGGACAGAAATTCGATACCCACTGCTTGACAATGCCGCAGTAATGCCTGGTGATCGGCATCAGTCAATTCAAGTCTTTGCACCATCTCTAATTGCGATTCTGCGGTGGCGGTTGCTTTAAGTTGATAATCCGCTTTTTCTGCCCATTTGCTAATAACTTGAGCTGACTTGAAGGTTTGAAATTTCACAGCGTCAGCACCAGCCGCTGCTGCCGCGTCAATCAGACGTAAAGCCATAGTCAGCTCGCCGTTATGATTGACGCCTGCTTCCGCTATGATGTAGGTATTGTCCATTACCTAAATACCTCTCGCTTCCAAGTATCGACTTTTGCTTACGTTAAATCATAAAAGGACTTGAAGACAATATTGCCTAAATCAACTGTTTTTAAATAATGCTTGATTTGGCTTGCCGTATTACCGCTTGAGTATACTGGCTCAACTTCCCGCACAGTCGTTTGAAACTCCTCAGTTAATGCGGTTTGAATCGCGTGTGTTATGGCAGCGCTGTTTTCCTGACAGTCAATAATTGATGCGGCTTGCAACCTGCCTTTTTGGCGATCACCAATATTTACGGTCGGTTTGTGCAGCGCCGGTGCTTCCGTGATGCCACTGGAGGAATTGCCGATTACGACACTGCACTGCTGCATCGCGCTTAAATACCTAAGCTGACCCAACGAGGTACTGGCATATACGCGATTTGGGCGGGTAGCTGCATAGTTGTCGATTAGCTCGATTAAGCTTCTGCCACCGCTATCGGCATTTGGTTTAGTAATCAGCACTTTAGCAGCCGGGAAACTATCTAAAGCCACAAAAAGTTGGTGCAGGGCATCGCCGGGGTCTGCTGCACTCAAGGTTACCGGGTGATAGGTGACCAAGAAATAGAGCGCTCCCAAGGCAAAGTTGAGTTCAGTTTCTAACTCCTGCAGGGACAAAAGCTTAAGGCGAGTTATATTTTCCAAGCCGGGATGACCGAAATTAAACACTCTGGCCGGGTTTTCACCCAGTTGAATGACCCGCTTGCGGTAAGGCTCAGCGGTTACAAAGTGGATTTGGGCCATTTTGGTCAGAGCATGCCTGATCGCTTCATCTATTGCCCCTTCCGTAGCCTCACCTCCGGCAATATGGGCAATTGGAATACGCGCGACCAAAGCTGCCTGAGCAGCAGCCAGAATTTCAAACCGATCACCCAGCACCACCACAAGATCCGGTTGTAGAGCCGCAAAGGCATCGGCAAAACCAATTACGCCTAAGCCGATAGCTTTGGCAACCCCAACCTCAGTGTCACTCGACAGCAACATTTCTACCTTGTGAGCAAGCTTAAAGCCATCCTGCTCAATGGCCTTATAAGTAAGCCCAAACTCTGGTGCCAAATGCATTCCCGTTGCGACAAGCTGCAGTTCCAAGGCGTCATCTGAGCTGATTTCCCGCAACAGCCAATAGAGTAACCCATACTCGGCGCGGGTGCCGGTTACTACGCATATTTTACGCCTAACCATGTACTTCTCCTAAACTGGCACTGCTCGGAATGTTAACCAACCTTCGGGCTAAATCCTCCGCAGCTGCCAAATCCATCTTCGGACACGCCTTAAACATAGGGAGCGTATGCAGCAAATCCCACGCCGGACGCAGCATGATACCCTGATCATTGCCCGTCTCCAACAGGGCATCGCGCACGCTCGCCATATCCTCATCCAACAGTAAGGTATTAAGCCAGTAGTTGCTGTGGGCAAACTCCGGTTCGGTCACAAATTGCACGCCGGACACCTTAGCAAATACCTGCGCATATCTTAACGCTAAAGCCCGCTTACGGTTTAAAAATCCGGGCAATTGCTCGAGTTGAGCACAGCCTAAGGCCGCATTAATATTGGGCAGTCGGTAATTATAACCAATCATATCGTGATAAAATTCCCAGCGGTGCGGCACCTTAGCCGTAGTGGTTAAGTGTTTGGCTAATTGCGCTAATTTAGCATCGTTCGTCAGGATTGCCCCGCCTCCGCCGGTAGTCACCACTTTATTACCGTTAAAGCTCAGAGCGGCAACCAGCCCAAAACTGCCGGTATGTTTGCCCTGATAATAGGACCCGAGCGATTCTGCCGCATCCTCCACCAGTTGCAACTGAAATTGCTGACAAACCTCAACTAATGGATCCAGATCCACCGGGTGCCCAAACGTGTGCATGGGCACAACCGCTCTGATACGCCTATGGGTAATGCGGTTATAACAATTGCCGTCTTTTACTTCAGCGATCTCTGCCAGGTACTGCCTCAGCTTGTGCGGATCAAGCCCCAGGGTCTTGTACTCACAGTCCACGAAATGGGGTATGGCGTTGCAGTAAGTCACGGCGTTGGCGGTAGCGACAAAGGTTAAATCCGGCAGCAATACTTCGTCTCCGGACTCCACTCCGGCCAATTTCAAGCAAATGTGTAACGCCGCCGTCCCATTACCGGTAGCTACGGCATGCGCAATGCCGGTATATTCTTGCAGCATTGTCTCAAAGCGGTCCACGAATTTACCAACAGAGGAAACCCAACCGGTAGTGATACATTCAGTTACATACGCCTGCTCATTACCGACAAAGTACGGTTCATGCAACGCAATAAAGGGCTTATCCGGCAAGGTATCCTGCAGCAAACGCACAATTGTTTGAACGCGCGAGTCAGTATTCATATATTGTAGAAATCGGCTTTATAGTTTTTGAGGTTTTCCGGATTGGTAAACCACTCAGCCGTTTCCGCTATCCCCCTCTTTAAACCGGTTCTGCTGCCATACTCTGGCTCCCAGCCCAGCAGTTTACGCGCTTTGGCATTATCCGCCCAGAGTCGTTCAACTTCACTTTTCTCCGGTCGCAAGCGCTCCATTGCGGTCTCCAGTTCGATCTCGACTTGCATCGTTTCAGCGATTAAGGTTACAAGCTCACCAATGGAAATTTCGTAATTGCTTCCTATATTAATTACCTCGCCCACGGAAGCCTCCGACTCTGCCACAGCGATAAAACCTCGCACCGTGTCTTGTACATAGTTAAAGTCGCGGGTTGGGTGTAAGGCACCCAGTTTAAGCTTAGTGCAGCCTGCGGCTATTTGGGTAATTACGGACGGGATAACCGCGCGCGCGGATTGGCGCGGCCCATAGGTGTTAAAGGGACGAATAATGGCAACCGGAGTGTCAAAAGAACGGTAAAAGGACAGTGCCAACTGGTCTGCACCGATTTTAGTCGCGGCGTACGGGGACTGACCCTGTAGCGGGTGCGCTTCTGTTATCGGCACAAACTGGGCTGTACCGTACACTTCACTGGTGGAAGTATGGACGACTTTAGCCACCCCGAGTTCTCGGGCAGCTTGCAACACATTGAGAGTGCCCTTGATATTGGTATCAATATAAGTAGCAGGGGAGTGGTAGGAGTACGGTATCGCAATTAGGGCAGCCAGATGCAACACTACATCACAGCCCTGCATCGCCTGCTTAACGCCATATGGATCACGAATATCTCCGGCAAAGACCGCCAAGTTTTGTTTGATGTCAACAGGCGAAGAATCAAGCCACCCCCACGAATTGAACGAATTATAATAGACAAAGGCTTTGACAGCATGTCCGCGGCGAACCAGTTCTTCCGTCAAGTGTGACCCGATAAAACCATCCGCGCCCGTGACAAGAATTCTTTTACCTTCTAACTGCATTGCTTTCCCTCTTAACTTGCTAAATTTCAACCGAGCATCTTTTTCAAAGTATCCGCCCCGGAAGTGGGGTTTTTCACGCCGGTGGCTTGTTCGCGGTGCAAAACTACCCTGATCGTCTGCAATAATATTTTGACATCGAGCGCTAAGGAATAGTTCTTCAGATACATTAAGTCAAACCTTAGCTTATCCTCAACTGTGGTACTGTATTTAGCCATTACTTGGGCCAAGCCGGTTATTCCGGGCTTGACACATAAACGTGAAGCATAATGCGGCATTTGGTCTTGAAACTGCTCAATAAAATAAGGACGCTCCGGGCGAGGACCCACTAAACTCATATCCCCTTTTAACACATTGAGCAATTGCGGCAGTTCATCCAGCCGTGTAGCCCGAATAACGCGCCCGATGCGCGTGATGCGTGGATCTCTCTCTACGGCCAGTACCGGGCCGGTACGTACTTCAGCATCTTGAACCATACTGCGGAATTTAAGAATATTATACGGCACAAAATCCCTGCCCAAGCGTTCTTGTTTATATAAAGCAGGTCCGTCCGAGGTTAGCGGTATTAAAATATATAAGGCAATCAGGACCGGGCTAGCCACCAACAGGGTCACAAACGAAACCACAAGGTCAACTAAGCGTTTAAGGAGTGCTTGGCTTGCAGCTAGACCAGGGGGCTGCACGGATAACACCGGCATGTCATCCACTTGCTGTGCTTCTGAGCCTAACACAAACAGCTCATACATACTGGGTACGAGCAAAGCCTCCTTGCCGACACGGGCACACGCATTTAAGACGTAAACCTTGTCCCTAAGATTAGGACTAATCAAGGCGACATCAATATTTTGCAATTTGCTTTCGACCTGGTTTAGCTCGTACTCTGTTACATAGTCTTGCAGTACAAACCAACCCTGGTCATGCGCATGAAACTTTTCGGCAATGCTTGTGGCATCAGCAGCATCAGTGGCTACAATTAATACCCTTCTGCGTCCGTAAAGTCTTTTGTCACTAACCCAAATGGTAGCACGACTGAGAATTAACAAGGTTGCTTGCACAAACGGCATGGTGATAATAACACTACGTGGAAAGGAAAAGGTTCGGTGCCAAAAAGTAAGTGCCATCGTACACAAAGTAAGGGTCAAAACAGCCAGTACTATGGCATAGATTAGGTTATACACGCTCTTACGCCGCCAATCCGCGTAGAGGTCAAACATGTAAAATACAATCAGTGCTGTCCCAGACAGCCAAGGAATGAGTTGTACATACGCCGAAAAGTTAAAATTTGGTACAGGAAAACCAAACCGCACGCCAAAGGCCGCGATAATTCCTAAGTTGACCAGTAAAATATCTAACAAGGCAACCAGCAATAATGAAATTTTATTGTAGCGCCTGCCCATGTCCATTGCTCCTTTATCAACTGCGTTTTATGGTTTACTGTAGTAACTGATAGTTTCTTGCAAACCTTGCTCCAAGGTAAAGCGCGGTTGCCACCCTAATCCCTGCGCAGCTTTACGGTTATCCAGATAACTGTGCAGGATATCACCGTGCCGGGCAGCCTGATACTCAGGGCTAAGTTGCGTGCCGCAAATTGTTTGCATGGCAGCCAAAAGAGAGTTCACATCGGTAGCATGATTACAACTGATGTTATAAATAGCATTATCACCCTGCTGCAATGCTGCTAAGTTAGCCAGCGCAATATCCTTCACATAAATAAAGTCCCTTGTTTGCTTACCATCCCCGAAAATTACCGGCTGGACACCATTAAGTAACCGATGCGTAAATATCGCCACTACTCCACCCTCGCCGCGCGGATCTTGGCGCGGGCCGTAAATATTGGCATAGCGTAAAACAGTAAATTTTAATCTGCTAAGCTCAGCATACACCTGTAAGTAGTGTTCCGGAGTATGCTTGGAAATGCCGTAGCCAGACATCGGTTTAAGCGGGTGCAGTTCGTCCACGCCCAAATATTCCGGGTTACCGTACACTGCAGCAGAAGATGCATAAACAACTTTTAGCACCCCGTATTTGACACAACATTGTAGCAAGTTGATGGTGCCAAGAATATTAGCTTGCGCATCAAACAATGGTTCTCGGATGGAAGTTTGCACATCGATTTGTGCGGCATGATGAATTACAAAATCGGGACGCTCATTTTGAAAAATTTGTTCTAAATTCGAGCTTATTATGTCCTCATTATAAAATTTCGATAAGGGATTAAGATTTTCCTTCTTTCCTGTCGAAAGGTTGTCGACTACAACAACTTCATGAGTATTTTCCAGCAATAAATCTACAATATGGGACGCCACAAAGCCGGCGCCGCCTGTAACCAGTACTTTCATTGTAAACCTCCCGCAGCTCTTAACTATAGTCTAGGTTGCAAAGCGCGCGTATAAATTTGTGCCATTTTTTTAAGCACATTTTTGACGTCATACGCTTGAACCCTTTGTCGGTTTGCCTCACCCATCCGCGCACGCAAGCTCGCATCATTTAGTAAGCGTGCCAAAGCTGCCGCTGTGTCGGCATTATCATGCACGGAAACGAGATACCCGCCCGTGCCTTCGTGCACTAAGTCACGACTCCCGCGAATATTCGTCGCTACAATAGGCTTGCCTGCCGCCATGGCTTCCATTAATGCTTTAGGCAGTCCTTCGCGCCGGGAGGTTAACGCCACCACATCGCTCGCCGCCAATAGTTCCGGCACGTCGCGGCGAAAACCCAGTAAAGTAACCTGCGTTGCAAGCCCACGGGTAGTGATTTGCGATGCTAGCCAATCGTAATCCTCACCCTCGCCCACTAAAAAACAGCGTAACTCAGGGTGTGTGCTAACTAAGCTTTGCACCGCGGCTATGAGCTGAATTTGGTTTTTATTGCGGTTTAACTCCGCGACGCACAGTACACAGATATCACTCGGCGCTAGGTTTAATTCCAGTCGTGTCTCCGCCCGCTTCTCATCGACCTGGTAATTGGCGATATCCAGCCCTATGCCGTGGATATACTCCACTTCCCGTCGCACGCGAAACTTAGTGGCCAGCGCAAAGTCTTCTTGGTTGAGCGTAATCAAATAGTCCGTAAGCCGAGCACTTAGTCGCTCCAGCGGATAATATATCAACCAGTCCAACATCGGTCCGCCACGCCTAAAGTGAAACCCGTGCACAGTGTAAATAACTGCGGGTACCTTGGCTTGCCATGCTGCTATGCGGGCGACGAAGCTCGCAATAGGGGTATTGCAGTGCATCATCGCAAACCCCTGCGCCGCAAACTCCTGCCTTAACTGGCGCATTACGCCAAAATTACCTAAGGCTAGCGCACTGCGGCGAAAATTGGCAGTATGACACACAACCCCATGAGTTTCAAGCTCCGACTTAGCGTGATCAGCACCGGCATAGGCGTGTACCTCATATCCCATGTCTTGCAGGAGCTTGATAAACGGAAGGTGAAACGCTGCTAGATGTCCATACACTCTGGCGACAAAGGCAATTTTACCAGATGAGCTATCAACCATGCTTCCCACCTGCGCATTCCCGATAAATCGCTAATATTTTTGCCATATACGCCTTGGGGTCAGACAGTTGCACAGCACGCAACTTGGAGGCCGACGAAAAAACTTGCCACAAATCTTCATTCTCCAGCAATTGTGTCGCCCTTGTCGCAAACTCGGCCGTACCGCGGCACCAAAAGCCGTTCACCGTATCTTGCACGAGATCGACTAAACCACCGACCGGGCTACACAGTATAGGTAACCCTAAAAGCATGGCCTCAAGTGCCACCAGCCCAAAACCTTCCCAACGCGAGGGCATAACCAATACTTTGGCCTGCCGCATGTAAACATAAGGATTAGCAACGAAGCCGGTAAGTGTTACGGTTTTTTCTAAAGCAAGTTGCTGTAGCAGAGCACGGCACTCTGCTACAAGCTCACCTTGCCCTACCATGATGGCCTTAACCTCAGGCCTAACTTCTTTCACTGCCTGTACAATTTTTATAAACGCAAGCGGGTTTTTTTCGCGGCATAGACGACCTACAAAAAGTAAATCACACTCGTCAACATTATTTTCCGCTGCTAATTTAAGCACCGCACTGTTATCGACAACGTTAGGCAAGGCAATGAACTTGGGTTTAATTAATCTTCTCGCAATATGTTCGTTAAGCACAGACTCAGACACCCCAATAATTTGAGAAAACCCTGGCACGGAAGCAGCATAGATTAACGCCTTAAAACCAAATCGCATATTAGCAGGCGCATTGTTATGCAAATGCGAAATAACAGGCGGCCGATGGCGTAGCATTGCTGCAAGTACGCTGGCGCGATAGTCGTGCGCATGTATGATATCCGGGCGGTCCTGCCTGCACGCAGCAGCAATTTCCCCGGTTGACATTCTCTCTAAACCATGAAACGAAATTTGATTGAGTTTAAGTTCGTCCGCGATACTTCCTTTCGGTGAAGCATAAACAAATTCGACGCTATCGCGCAAGCCAGTGCAGATGTTAATCGCGACTCGCTCCGCACCACTTAGTTCGGAACTGGACAATAGATGCAATACCCTCACTGAGGTTACTCCTTTAACATATGCACAAGCATGTTAATGATCATGCACAAGCATTAACTCATTAATACGTTTCTCAGCTAATTCTACAATTAAATTCAACCCTTGGCAATTTGGCAGCATAATTACAAAATGGTGCCGGACAATAGTCCAGCACCATAAGTGAAATAACTAAATGTTACTTCATTAATTGGGTAACTGCGTTTACAGAGTAAGCGCCGTCTTCTTTGTCGTGACAAGCTTCGCAAACACCCATGTTTGGAAGACGTTTCAGACGGGAGCTACCAGCAGTTTCAGCTGAGTTGTAAGCAGCAATTCCGGAAGTAGTTGCACTTATAGCCCAACGACTTTGGTCAACACCATGAGCAAAGTGGCAGGTTAAGCAAGTAACAGTATTTGCTTGTGCAGTTTGACCATGATCTGTGTAGCTTTGGAATTTCAAGGTTCCGGCAGGAATAGCGCCAAAGAACTGATAGCCAACGGCGTGACGGGTATGTTGACTATAAGTACCGTTGAGATTGCTTACCGAGGTATTACCACCTGGAAGATTTGTTGTGGCTAAATAGATAGCCTCTGTATCATAGTCAGTGTGGCATGCGCCGCAGAAGGTATTGATACCATAGTTGTAAGAAACTGTTTCTGCAGACGTGAGTTTATTCGCAATCGTAAAGTTTACTTGGAGTACCGGAGTAAATATGGCAGTAACAGTATCAGTCGGACTACTGGAGCCTTGAATACCCCAAACTACAGGAACTGTAGTGTCGGTACTAAAGCGAAGTTTAATTGTGCTGTTTGTGGTTCCACCATCCTTGAAAGTTACACCATACGGGTATCCGAGTATCGGACGTTCAGAAGCGGGGAACACCCAGCCAGAATTAGTTCCATCAATTGTAGTGCTCCAAGTTAATGTAATGGTAGTAGTAGAGTTAACATCGTTCGGGTCTGGAGTAAGAATACGGGAATTACCACCTTGACCGTGCGGTGAATGGCAAGATGTGCAGTCGAAAGTTCCATCCCAACTACCATTGGAGTCAGCAGTAGCAGTTGTTGCACCACCGAAAGCAGCTCCGCCGATAGTTAAGCCGCTGAATACGTTGTGTTGGGAAGCACTGTCAGCCGTAGCTTGTGCGCCGTCTTTGTAGATTGCAAACAGACCACCGTTGCTAGGAGTAGAAGTGTTACCAACAGTACCATTAACTACGTTATAAGTAGCGGTAACTGTGCCATCATGGCAAGCGAGGCAGACGTTCGTCAAGCCAGCACTATTGCTGAAGGTATCCCATTGGGTCAAAGAATCACCGTTCGCGGTGTGAGGTGCGTGACAAGCAGCGCAAGCATCAGTGTTGGCTGTGTAGTTACTATGAATTGCAGCGTAGCCAGGTGCACCGCCACTACCTGGTGGCAAATAAATTTGGCCAGTAGCGCCCATTGAATAGGTACCGTCAGCACTAATACCAGCATTGTTCGGATGGCTAATGTCGGCGAGAGCAACTGCTGAAAAAGCGCCGACCATTACCAGAGCGAGAACCAAAATAAGACTTAATTTTTTCACTTTTTTTCCCTCCATATGTGTGCTTTTGGATATTAGCGATTGATGTCTCATACATACACCCCCTTTCTGAGACTAATTGGGCTAATATAGTAAAGTGGATATTCCACAGTTACCCTGGAGGAAGGTTTTATGTAAGGGTCTATCAGTTAATTTTGATAGACCATGATCCGCTGATTCATGGAGTCCGCAATATAAATTCGACCTTCCGGGTCAACACACAATCCATCCGGCAAGGCAAACTGGTTATTAGCATCCCCTAAGGAGCCAAACGGTGTATACGCTCTGGCATACTTAGTGGTATCAAATCCATACACCATATCCGTCAGGTTGCTGACCACATACAGCGTACCCCTTCCGTCAACCGCAATACCGCGCGTATTGACAAAAGCAGACTGGGTCTGACCCGGGTTGCCGTTAATTATCGCCTGGAACTTACCGCTCGGGTCAAAAGCTTCTACCCGGTCATTGCCGGTATCCGAAACATAGATATGGCTAGGCGTAACTGTAACAAAATTAGGCGATTGAAACTGCCCCGGACCCGCGCCACGTGTGCCGAACTGCAAAACTTTTTTGCCATTAGAATCAAAAGCAAATACTTGGTTTTTATCCACATCCGTCACATAGAGCCTACTGTTATAGAAGAATAACCCTGCCGGCTTTTGTAACGTTTTAGAACTGGTACTGACAAAGTCTCTCACAAACTTCCCTGATGAAGTGAATACTTGAATATTGCTGTTGTAAAGATCTGCCACATATACTAAACCATTATTGTCAACCGCAATACCGTAGGGAAATTGGAATTGCCCATGACCTGTACCTTGCGTGCCAAAAGTATATAAAGGATGCCCGTCATAGTCAAACACCACCACGCGCTTGTTATTGGTATCGGTCACATAAATCTGACGGTTGTAGTAAGCAACACCCATCGGCTTATTAAGCGGCCCCACTGTGCCACTGCCGTACATACCAAATAAAGGTGTGGGCTGGGTTACGGGACCAATATTGTTCGATATAATACCAGTCAAACTCTGACCCTTGATGAAAAATAACCGAATATCGCGGCTAAGGCCACAAAACTGATGACTATCGCGAACCTAAGCTGCTTTACGCTAATTTGACGCTGGCTTACTTGCGGCGAATTGACATTTGCCATATTTTAAGTTGATTTAACCCGAGAGTTAAACCATTCACCCACTTTCCTACAATTTTAGGCGACACGCTATTTGTTGAGAAGTTTACCTACACGAGCATAAGCTTGCTGTGCCTCGGTGTACTTAGGATCAAAATTTATCGCTGCCTGGTATTGCAAATATGCGTCCTTATAATCTTTTTGTTGCTCGTATATATAGCCTTTCCAGTACATACTCTCCGGGTCACCTGGGTCATACTTGTAGGCTAATGCTAACTCTTGCATCGCTGGTTGATATTCTTTGATTTTAGCATACGACACTCCGAGATTAAGGTGCGGCGGTGCAGTATTGGACGCAATTGCAATAGCTGCTTTAAGTTCGACAATCGCCCTATCCCACTGTTGCTGACTCATATACGCTAACCCAAGGTCATAATCTGCTGCATAGTTTTTCGGATCCAGCGACAAAGCTTGCTTGTACTGAGCCTCGGCTTGATCATACTGTTTTGCCAAGAAGTAACTCCAGCCCAGTTGCACGTGAGTTTCCGGGTCGTTGGGATTACTCTGAACTGCCGCCTGGTTCTGGGCAAGTTGGTTTTGCGTATAGGTCAACTTATTGTAATTGTCCCAGAAGAACAATTTTCCCACACCAACTCCTACAGCGGCAAAAATGGCAATAAATACAACAAGAATGACTATAGCCTTAACTAAAGAAACCCCTTCATTCTTGGTTTGGTTCTCAGGTTGCACTGGGCCGCCCGTTTCTGGTTGAGACGGTGCCATGCTTACATCGGACATTGTGCTCCTCCTTTAGTGAGTTCATATTGTTTAGGGTGTTTATCGCGTTTACGTTAATGTCGCGGCACTGCGTGACACACCAAACAGCCTGAAGAACTGTGACATTGAAAGCACATTGCCTCCAAGCCGGTAGGCGGAATTGTCACTGGATGGCTTTGTTCAAGTTGCTCCGTATGAGTGTTATTGTGACATTTCATACAAATGATTGTGCTCGGAGCATTATCTGACGAACTGTCGCCGTCCTCATCATGGCACACCAAGCAACCTGCCTTGTCTGTCTTAGCAAAGTTTTCGTGATCTTTCTTCCAATACGCATCGTAGTGGCTAAGCGGTTCCTTCGCGTGGCAAGTATTGCAAAAGGTGTTTGCTCTGGCATACGTTGCTGCGGTCAATTCCGTTGGAGCATAGTCACCTAAATTCGAGGTGTTGGCGTGACATTTGTCACAAGCGGCCACATTTTGCTCCGCTAGCTTACCGTGCTCACTCAGCCAATTTAGACTGGTGTGATTAGCCGGTTTCACAATTTTGGTATGACAAGTTTCACACGTGACCGGTGCATTCCCGTCCTCATGACAGGAGATGCATACATTCATGGAAATCTTACTGAACCCGGCATCGATGTACGCCTTGCCAACTACGGCATTCCATTTATCATAATTCGTTAAAGCCGTAAAACCTTTTTCTTCGATATTTCCATGTGCAATTCCACTATGACAATCCACGCAGTTAACCCCGTTAGCCAAGTGAGTCAGATGGGGAAACTTGATATCTCCTGGGGCATTAGTAATCCTATTGTCCATGTTGTGGCACTGTTCGCAGGTCGAGTTAGGAATAGGTTCTGTCAATGATATTGGTTTAGGAAACGTCCCGGTTACATGAAAATAAAGTTGCTGCAATGATTCAACCTTGTGCTCTAACTCATTTTTCAAACCCGGTTTAACGTGGCAATCTACACAAGGTATCTTGCTGTGCGACGATGCCATCCACGTGTAGTATTCGGGGCTCATCTCGTGACACAAGGAGCAAAATACCGGAGTATTACTAATTACCAAAGCTCCGGCGCTAAGTGTGACTAATAGAATTGCCGAACCGGAAACTAGAATCAGCACTTTAAGCTTGCCTTCGGTGGTTGCGAATAGAGCCTTCAAACGTTTGAGCATTTTTTCACCTTCAATTACGCGCAACTACTCGACCCACCTGTTAAATTCTCGCGCTTCTTTAAGGTATACTGGTTTAATTTGCGCCTGCTCTCCTACATTTACTTTCTACATGAACATCCTTTTTCCTTCTTTTATTTCCTTTTAATCTGGCTTTTTTGATTATTTTGTGTCTTCTATGGCTACGAGCACCAATAATACCCTACAGTATTTCTTATTCGACTTCGATTGGCAATTTCCTACTCGAAAAATGCTTTTGTGCAAAATTTAACTAATTATTTTTTACTTTCTCTGATGGTGCCTTTTCAACTACCGAAACGCCAATTCCGAACAAAATCCAGAATATTACCGAGGTTCCTGTTGTCGGGTCATTAAATAAAGCTTGCACCAAGAAAGCGAGCCAACCAACAAATAAAGTTGTTACCAGCGCCGCTCTTTCCCCGCATAGCGGCGTGGTGAACTGTTTACCAAAGGCCCAGATATGGCGGAAAATCAAGAGTAAAAATGCCATTAAGGCAAAAACTCCTGCCCCATACGCAAAGTCAAGGTACATGTCGTGTGGTTTGTCGACTACGACGTTAGGATCGTAAATACCAGAGGCTTTAGTCGGGTCATCCTGCGGAAAGGTATAAGTGAGCGTATCCATGCCATATCCTAGAATCGGCTTCTTTTCGATAAGTTGAGCTGTCTTGAGCCAGATATAGGCTCGCCCGGTACCTGCAGCCCATTTTTGCGGCGGCAGATTAAATTCAGGCAGGCTTGCCTGGGGTTGAGCTACGCTAGGTTGGGCTGGCGCTGCTGGTTTTGGTGCTGCCGTGCTGCTGACCGCATTCCGATTACCGAGGAAAAACCCCATGCTTTTATTCCAGACGCGCTGGTCATGCGAACTAATAATGCTAAATAACAACACGAAGCAAACCAAAGTCACACCTGCGGTGATTATGCCCGCCTTACGTTGTTTGTTGAGCAACATTACAATAATAACCACAGGCGAGAGGACTACCAAAGTAAAAAAACCACTAGTAGCAAAGGAGGTGATAATAATGGCAAAACACAACAGTGCAACAACCCCGCTCACGATGCGTCGGGCAAGAGTGGTGTCCAAGATTGCTTTAGTCAAAAACATCAGAGTGAGCACTCCGGCGATACCGCTGACAAAGTCCGGGTTACTCAGGGTAGAACTAATATAGGAACTGGGGCTTAATTTGCCAGTTAGGTCGCTGGATACGATTATAGAGTAGAAAAATTGCGAGTGCAAAATATTAATACCATAAAAATAGACCAAGCCCAGTGCGGCATTAATAAGAATCAAAGGGTAGAGAGCGTAAAAGAACCACTTAATTTGCTTCGTCGGATAGGTAAGATTGGCGGTAACGAAAAATAATAGTAAGTAGGCTAGATAAGACAGGGTTCCTTCATGCTGATCATATTGTCCAAAGAGACTCAAGGTCTTGTACTGGGCAAATGCCCCAGATAGTGCTATCAATAAGAACAACGCGCCGACAAAGATATTAATGTAGCTGGCCGGCAACTCATACTTTTGCATAATCAGCTTATACAGAAAAAGTCCCAATACAATAACTGCGCCAATGATGGTAACGAGCATTTGATAATATGAGAAAAACTCTGCCGCTTTGCCGGCATCAATCGTGGTTCCTGTGATGTGGGGGCTGATGTGGTCAATAAATGCCATGTGTACTATAATCGGCGCAATAGCCAAAGTGAGTAAAATGGTGATGAGAATCGACAGGTCAATGGTACTCATTTTGGCCTTGTCAGTAAGTTGCTGTGCAGGCGGAGAGGCGAGTTTCCTTTTCTTTGCCATGTCTTGTCTCCTTTATTTCTTAGTTGTAGCCGCATTGATTTGGTTTAATAAAGTAGTAAGGCCCGTTGCTACCGTAGGATCATTATTAAACGTTTGCGCCCGCAACACATATTGCTTCGCCGTCGTAAGCTCCCGCAAATTAGCATAATTTAAAGCTGCCGCGTAAAGATATTGTGGGTTGTTGACAATAAATGGCCTTTCCAGCCTGGTTGCGGTGTACCAATGCTCCGCTTCACTGAACTTGCCTTCTTCGGTGAGACAGTACGCATATTGCCACATTAGCATGTAGCTGTCCGGATGCGATTCAAGCAGGGAGCTGAAAATCGGGGCAGCATCGGCAACTTTGCCCTGCTGGATCATACCGTTGGCCTGCTGATAAAGGTTATAGTAATTGGTGTATTGTGCATCCTGCTGTTGACCTATTTCGCTGGCAACAATTAAGCAGACGATTCCGATGCAAATTAGTACAAAGAAAACTAAATTACGTGTTTTACCATTTACACTAAAATTCATACCTAGCTCCTTATTGTAAGATTTGACACGATATATGGTCTATACTGACTAACATAATTCTTTTCGACATTTGTTGCTAATTTCCTTCCCGAAGTTTAAGTCCAAATTCTTCTTAGAGCAAACCTTAATAAGACCCGCGACTAAGACTCGAAAGGTGGCATTAAAAAATTAAGGACCCATTCCCACCTTGATGGTAATGGGTCCTTAATCATATTGTTGCGTGTTACGAGCCGAACTTATTGCCGTGACAGGTACTACAGTATACCTTATTAACCATTTGCGTAGTCGGCCTATCGGTTATGAGCCTGTCAATGCTATTGCCATTGTCTTTTACAGCTGTACTCTTGCTCGCCTCCGCTGACGTGGCTGCAGAGGCAACCCCGGGTCGAATGTCGTGGCAAGCCAAGCAGTTTTGGATGCCTTTTTCCTTCTCAATCTGGCCGTGTGCCGCAATCCACGGAGTTTGATTAGCTTCTGTGCCATGATTGGGCGGCCGCTTGGTATGACAGTTCAAGCAGAATACATTTTCCCTGGCATATTGATCGACGGTCAGATTCTGATCTTGACCGGGATTCAGGAAACCATAGGAGTGGCATTTGTCGCACACCTTAATGTCCTTCTCCGCCTGAATACCGTGGTTATCGAGCCAATTAGGCATGTTCCTATGGCTGGCCGGTATCCCAATCTGACTATGGCAAGTAGTACAATTGGTTGGTTCACCCCGCTGCACATGGCACGCAATGCACGTGTCCATACGCGGACTAGAGTATGTTGGCACCATTTCTTTGGCCGCGAGCGCCACTGTCCAGTCATCAAACGGAATTACAGATGCCTTGCTCACACCACGTTCTGAAATCATGCCATGCGTTACACCCTTGTGACAATTAATACACAATACCCCTTTAGCAATGTGCTTATCGTGAGGTATGATGATGTCCCCCGAGGGCGAGTACTGGCGATTTGCGGAGTGACACTGCAAACAGACGAGATTAGGAATGGTTTCTTCATCCCACGGATACTTAATCGGACTCGAATAGGTATGCGTGACATGCTGGTAAACCTGAACCATGGCATGCAGTTTATCTTTGATTAAATTTCCTATACCGGGAGCAATATGACAGTCAACACACGCTATCTGACTGTGGGCCGAGGCTTCCCAAGTCGTATATTCTGGACGCATTTCGTGACAGGTATTGCCGCAAAAACTTGACTGCATCGTATATTCCAAAGCTCCTACCATTACAGCGCCAACAACTATGATGAAACCGCTGATTAGAATAATAAGCTTTAGTTTATCCTCTGTCTTTGACAGGTCAAATTTCGGTATTTTACTTGTCATCTTTCTACCAACGGACAATTAATTCACCTCCTTTTAATATTGCTTTTTATAAAATGTGCAAATGTGCACAAATCTTTATAAAAATTAAAATCAACTAGCAAAGGTTGAAGCGACTTACTATATTCTCCACTTTTGCAACAAAATCCTGCCATTACCATCAACTAATTATTTTTAGTTACTTATGCCAACAATAACTACCATACTATTATTTACTATTCGTCAAACTACCATAAAACACCTGCCCTGTTCAATGTGTAACAGTGACATTAGTAACCGTAGTATTGCCGGCATCGTCTTGCACTTTGATAGGCAACAAGTTGGTGCCGGAGGTCAATTGCCAAACATAATTGATACTGCTTGCAGTCACTTTCTGCGGGGCTTGCGAGCCAAAGGTTACTAATAGGCCGTTGGCTAAATCGGCGTCTTGCAGTAAAACCTTCAAGGTGAGACTGGGTGAATTAGTGGTACTGGGTAACGGCATAGGCGTGTCGAACAGACCCAGTTGCGCAATATTAACCTGGGGCGGAGTTACATACGTAACTGCGGCTTGCTTCTCATCGTAGTAGAAACCCCAGTCTGGATACCTTTCATCCACTATAATTTGATTGTAACCCGGGTATGTAAGCGGTACTGTTGCAGCATAAGTGCCGTCTGCGCCCACACTTGCTGATACGCTGCCGTTAATAATCAGGCTCGCATTGGGTACTCCTCGGCCGCTCACGATAACACTTGCCTTATTGGTGACATTGGGCACGGTGACGGTCAAGTAAGGCTTTGGGGCGGACTTATTAACGGAAACTGTCGGGCTGTACCCCCCCACAGGCAGCTTTTGACCGACAATTTGCTTGCTTTGAACGGGCTGATACGGGTTGATCGGCTTTACCTTAGGCAACTGGGGCACGATATCCGGAGGCGGGGGGGGTATGGTTGGTAGCCCGTCTCGGGCCGATATGTTGGGGGGAATGATGTCCAAGTCCGCCACATCTTCCACACCAGCGGTGCTAATGGCTTCTACCCGCATAATCTGGCTGACAATGGTTCCTTTATAGGTCTGCGTAAATGTTCCATCCGCTTGCACAGCAACAGAGACCCCATTGATCAATAATGTGGCACCGGGATCAGTGCTGCCGGAAATCACCATGGTGGTATTGTTGACATATTTGGGGTCTGCCAGATGCAGACTGGGCGGAGTAGGTTTGACTATTATGGGCTTTGGACGCAACACAAAAAAACCTACTGCGAGGCAAACGATAACGACAAATCCAAGTAAGAATTTATGCTTTTTAAGCCATTGCGGAAACTGCCGCGGAAATTGTTTTATATTAGCCATTTTTTGTTTAAATGAGTTTACGATTGTGCCAAAAGGCATTAACTTCATCAGTATTCACCAAATCTTTTCTTATTCAGTAATTTTATGCCATTGTTGCGATAAGATTTATTGCTCTCACAAACCAAGACGGCATTGTTCGCGAATTTTTTTGACTGTAGCATAGCTAGTGAATTATTCGACTCCAAAAACTAATATCCTGCAACTAATTTTGGCGGGATTTTGGCCAATAAAAAACGCGCGCTCCTTTTTTAATCTGCAGCGCACGCATTCTAATACCAATGTTCGATATACTCGGCTATGGTTGTCAATTCTTTATCTAGCTTGAACCGGACAAATTCACTTTTTGTTCTCACGTGCTAAGTAGTTGGCCAGGCGAATATCTTGTTCCACGCAAATTTTGTAGATACGGCACATTTGCAAGATGCGGGATGAGGTGCGGTCCCCTAGGTATTCACCCAATTCATAAATATCCAGATTAGTGGTAATAATGGTGGGCAACTGATAATTCATCCGGTAATTAACAATTGAATAAATACGGTTTTTCGTCCAATCAGTGTAATTGTGCGCGCCCAAATCATCCAAAATCAAAACTGGCACAGTCCGAGCCGCGTCCAATAAGTCTTGCTCAGAATTTTCGGCATCCTTGCGGCCAATACTTGCCCGCAATTCATCTAACAGATCGGGCACTACTAAAAAAAGCAGGTTTTTGTCAGCTGCCATGAGCGCGTTGGCAATGGCACAGGCCAAAAAAGTTTTACCGGAGCCCACCGGCCCGGTAAACATCAAGCCCAAGGCTGTGCCTGTTTGCAGATAATCGTTAACAAAGTCCTGGGCCCCGTGTAAGGCCAACCTGGCAGATTCATAGTAGGAGCGGTTTTTTTCGTCGTCAGCCAGACAACGCGAATAATATTCGAGTACAAAAGTGTCAAAGGTATGCTGCATCATGTTCGGGGAGATGCGAGCGTACTTAAATTTATTATATAGCTCTTTTTGTTGCATACACTGACACGGCCGCGCTAAATTCTCCTCGATTACAATGCCCCGATCCAAACATATCGGGCAATTGAATGCACTCATCCGCCTACCCTCAGAACGAGCATCATGTTGACTTGGTAGCATTGCTTTTGGCAGCATGGCAGCCTGGATTACAGCTTCTTGTCTTGCAGTTTCTTGTGTTGCAGTTTCTGGTGTTGCAGCTTCTGTTGTAGCACCTTGGGTCGTATGCTTAGCTAGTATATCCTTAATCGATTGCATCATTCACCTCTATAAGTAGATGTCCTTATATTTATCCTTGAGCGACGGGCCTTTGGCTGGGCCGGTGCGCGGTTTTGCGGTCTTAGCTTGAGTCTGGCGGCTGGCTTGGAATCTGGCATCATCGGCAAATACTTCCTGGAGGCTGTGAAAATTCTTCTTATACCACTGCTGCAAAATCGAATTTATATAGCGCCAATTCGTGGTTTGATTCAGTACCGCTCGCTTGAGGGCTTCTAAAATAAGTTCGGACGGCAAATGGCAACCTTCGTGCCACTCAATAATATTGCTGCATTCAATTTCGGTCAAAGGGCGGCCAAATTCCTTTTCAAAGGACTTAACCAACATACCTGTGCCTGCGTCAAGTTTGCTGCTGCCTGAAACGGATTCAGGCACTTCAGCGGTGCTCTTGCTACTTTTGGCAACCTTAGTGCGTTCGAGCCAAGCCTTCGCTTTTTCCTGGGCCCAAATTTCAGACAATTTTTCCATCAACCCAATCATACTATAGGCCGGTACCAAGGTGTGGTCTTCCGGCTCCAGTACTTTTTCCACACTCAGGAACTCTTGTTCTATCAGGCGGCCCAACATATTTTCTACCCGCTCCGCTTCGGTTCCGAGCAGTTCCGCCAAGGTAGCCGGCGTCGGATAAGGCATTCTTTCCCGTAAACCAATGAGTTGTAACAGTAAAATAAATTCCCCGTCTTGCAGGCCCAAGCGGGTATAATTTTGGAGTAAGAGCTTTGGGACTGCTACTGTCCCGTACGTCAAATCAGCGCCAAAGCTACCGCAGTGATCTTTCCCGGCCATTTCAATCAATCCTTAAATCAAGTCTGAGTATGAAATATTCGCGAACACCGGGCATTCTCCTGCCTGTAAATACTGCCATAATAAATTAGTAAATTGTAACTTGGCCTATTCCTGCCGAACCTCGATACTGCTGGCACCGGCAGAGATATTAAGGTCAACCGTACTGGCTGCGGTGGCGTAATTAGCCGATGTATAGACAAAATTTGAGTTGCATGTCCGCGGCACCCGTGTTTAATTCCAGCGTGTTGACTTTAAGGTGAGACAGATCCAGCATTCCTTTTGCCGCTCCGGTATTAATCGCTAAATCAAGCGGTATTTTGTCGGTCAATTGCAATGCAAGTTTTTCGCCGCGCACATTGCCGGCAGTAAGCCGTCTAGGGCTGTTGAGAGTGAGCTTGGCAGTATTCATTTCCGGCACAAAGCTAACCGTTGGTCTGCCGCTGTAGGTGGTGAAGCTGCCTTGTGCAAAGCCTTGGTCAGTAGCACCAAGATTTAGTTCCGCGCCCAGAGCATTGATCTCCACACTGCCGCGACTAATCGAAGAGGAAAGCGGATAGTCCAGGTTTACGGTTGCGGCTGACTTTTGCCCCTACGGGAGCGATACAGACGTTTTGTCATGCAGCAGTTTCTTCCCTTCTCTTCAATGTGTGGCACCTCATTGTGCGCCCAGACGTTATGTCCATATTTTACCATAACTCACCAATAAAGAGTCTTTTTTTGAAGAATTTTTGGGTTATTTTGGGGTGATTTCAGTGAAGGTATTTTCCGTGCTAAGGTTAATTAAGCAGTAGGGCTAACTAACTCTTGTATTTTATGCAAGCGGCAAAGCCGGTAACACAAAAGGAGGGGTTAAACCTTGACTCACCGCGAGACGATTGCGCAGTTTATTCATAAAGTTGGTCTGCATCCTGCCTGGGGCGTCAATCATTGCCAGCGTGTCTACCACATGATTCCGGAAATTTGCGGCACTCATGCTTATGATGATGAAGTAATCTTTATAGCAGCCATGCTGCATGACGTGGGCTCCTACCCAGGCTACGCCCTGCCCAACATGGATCACGCCTTGCGTTCCAAAGGCATAGTCGGCAATCTGCTTAATGAGCTCCATTATCCAGGCGAAAAAATTCCTTGTGTTTTAGAGGCAGTTGAAAGCCACATGTTTTATTCCGAACCTGGCCGCTCGATTGAGGCGATCCTGTTGCGCGATGCCGACATCCTCGATTTTTTAGGCAATATCGGGCTAGTCCGCTTGCTCAGTTTAGTCGGCCTTGATGAATGGGCGGCAACCCCGGAAGAAGCGTTGGAGCGAGCCAAAACTTTTGCTGAAGCGTTGCCGGGCAAACTGCAAACCAGAATTGCCAAGCGCATTGCGCTCAAACGCCGCGAAGAAACCTTGCGTTTCTTCAACGGCCTCAAACGCCAAACCGTTAATTACCTGTATCTGTAACAGGAAGTACAACTATAAGTCCAACATCCGGACTCACAACTGTGTAAATATTAGGTGCAGCGAGTTGGAAAGACTGCACCTAACCCCCTGTGACGCAGGAAATTAGATAAATTTGTCGAAACACTTCGGGATACTGTCGAGTTACTTATCGAAGTGCTTATCGAAGTACTTATCGAAAAATATTTTCCGAAGCATTATTTCCAAGCGTCAAGTTTATATGGGGGTCGACATGAATTTTCCGCAGTCGAGTAATCGTCACATCTCTGCCAAAGGGCGCACCACGTTGGTCAGCGCTTTGCTTGTAGGAGTATTAGTTGTATTTACAATTACTTTGCACTTAGGTCAGCAGCAAGACAGCGTTTTTCTCAATGATAACAATCTGTTTCAAACGGCTTTGTCAGTCCAGACCCAAGACCCAACCCAAGCGGAGCCGTTGTTGCGACAATTGCTGGTGACCCATACTGACAGCTATTTACTCTTATGGGACTTGGCCGACGTCCTGGCGGCAGAGCACAAGTATGCTGAAGCGGCGCAATATTACACCTTGGCCCGCCACGCACGGCCGATTCTAGTATCCGACCAACAATATCTTTTGTCATATGCCACCACCCTGTTTAACCTAGGTGAGCTTAAACTAGCGCAGCAGTATTTGAGCCACGCCGGGCCCAATGTGTTCAGTTCTAACGATAACCCTCAGCTTACCCAGCAAGTTAACACGCTGCAACTGCAGATTGACAAAACGCTTGCCAGCTCGATTGGAGGTGCCAAGCGATGAAACGCAAGATGAAACCTGATATCTTCATCGGCGACCGATTAATTGTCAATATCCTATTGTTGTTCCTCAGCGTATTCCCGTTAATCATGCATCCGGCACAATCTTTTATAACCAGCCCCCTCATAGTTTCTAACTGGCTAAATTCAGGTACTAAAAGCGAGTTTTATGTTCACTATAAGTTCATATTTTTACTCATAACCGCCGCTATTTTGGTCATGCTTTTCTTAGTTAAACTGTACCGAGATAACTATGAGATTACAGCTAATTACAGCAATCTTCCGTTGTTTATCTTAGTATGTGTTATTGCACTATCGGCCCTGTTTGCCAAATACAAAACTGTGGCTCTGTTCGGTCTTTGGGATCGACATGAGGGTGCACTGACATATTGCATTTACTTTGCCTTATGCTTCATCGCTGCTAATGTACTCCCGAGTCAAAGGCAGCTAAAATTGCTTGTGTTCACATTAACTCCATTGATTGTACTTAATGCTATGACCAGTGTCGGAGCTATTTACGGGCACAATGTTTTGCAACTACAACCGTTTAACTCGCTTTTACTCGGCAATGCTTCCGCAGGTACTATCTTTATTACAACTTTGGAAAACCCTGATTACTTAAGCGGGTTTGGCGCAGTATGCTGTGCTTTGTTCACTGTTAAGACCTTGCTTGCGGCAAACTGGGAAGATACCGCAATTAGCCTGGTATTTACGACTCTTGCCTTCGCGATGATTCTGGCCGCAACCGCCACGAGCGGCTTTTTGACCCTGATTGTCCTTATCCCACTTTTCATCGCCCTGATGTGGCGTAGTGGTAATCGCAAAAGGTCTGTCATTAATGGCGTCCTAATACTAGTCTGCTTTAGTTTGGTTTTGTCTCTGCTCAGTCAGCAAAATCCCACGGTGTGGAATAAGTCATTCGGATTTTTCGGTGCAACAACTGTATCGCTTGAGTCTTCACTTAAGGCGCCGGCCATTCGTACCTCGCCTCAGGCAGCTTCAGTTGCATTCTCCAAAACAACCGGTACTCAAGGAGCTGCCTCTCGAACCGGTTCACCCCCCCCAGACGACTATGCTAGCTTACCTCAGCCTGGCATGTCAGCCGGAACAGGTCGCCTGTACATCTGGCGCAAGACTATTCCCATGATTAAGCGCCACCCCCTATTTGGCTATGGCTTAGATACCTTGGGCTATTACTTCCCCCAAAACGATCCGGTCGGAATTGCGGAAGACTTTGGCCAGTTGCAGGAAAAACCGCACGACATGTATTTAGATATTGCCTTTGGCGCAGGTCTAATCGCCCTGTTCGCCCTTATTTACCTCTTTATCCGTCATTTCTTAGCCAATCTTGTCCTATTGCGCCACCCGATTCAATCCGAGCAAACAGTGGTCCTACTCAGTTTGTTTGCCGGGTGGTGTGCTTATTTAATCCAAGGTTTGTTTAATGATTCGGTGCTTAGCACCGCACCCCTATTTTGGATTCTATTTGGCTTTGGTATCAGCCTACTCCGACATCGGCCTGAATAGAGAAACGCTAGCACGAGGTACATCAAGAATTTTAACCTAGCGTTCGGACAGACGAAGAAAGGACTCAATAAAAAAGGAGCAGGATCGATTTTGATTCTGCTCCCTTTTTTGCGCTAACAAGTTGTCCGTTAATTTTAGTCTGCAATAGTTTTAAAACCCACAACGAGCTCACTTTTGGCCTGGTGACCCAATTTCTTCAATTCGGCCTCACGCGAAAGCGCATCTCCTTTGCTCGCATACTCTTCCCAGTATACAAGCTCCACGGGGCGTCGGGCTCTGGTGCATTTCGAAGCTTTACCCGCTTGGTGGGCAGCAAGACGTCGGCTTAGATCAACTGTATACCCGGCATAAAAACTGCCATCGGCACAGCGTAACAGGTAGGCGAAATGACTCACTTTTGTCTGCCGTGATGTATTTTGGTCTCTACTAAGTCAGTCATGGCTTGTAAATCTTCTAAAACCGCATTCATATCTTGCTCATGCTGATCTTTAGCCATCATGTCTTTAATCCGGCCGCGCAGTTTCATTAAGGCCTTGTTTACCTCAGCATGTGTAGGTTGATGTCGCTTTAATTGCGGCTGCTGAGTCTGGCGTGTATTCTGGCTAACTGTGGGATGTTCGCGCGTCAGGGCTTCATCCTCCGCGATCATTTCCGGTGACGGGGCAATCCGCTTGATACCAGTGTCCACCCATTCAAAGGTTTCTCCCAAGACCGGAATCATTGGCTCAATGCCGCTTTGGGCCTTAATCTTTTCCGCTAAAACTGCCTGTGCTTCCGGCTCGCCATGGATTAATATAATACCTTTAGCTTTGGCACCTGTACAAGCAACCCACTCCAGCAGTCCTTGCTGATCAGCATGCGCCGAAAAGCCATCAATATTTTCAATGTGCGCTTTGACTGCAATTTCCTCACCGTGAATTGTTACTTGCTTTTCCCCTTCCACCAGGCGACGGCCTAAAGTACCTTCTGCTTGGTAGCCGACAAATAATACTGTTGCCTCCGGCCGCCACAAATTGTGCTTCAAATGGTGTTTGATCCGTCCGGCATCAGCCATACCGCTGGCGGAAATGATGATGGAACGGCTTACCTCATTCAAACCAATTGATTCTTGTACGGACTGGGTCAAGTGCAAGCGCGGCAAGTTAAAGGGATTTTCGCCTTTACGGATTAATTCTCTGGTCTCATCGTCAAAATACGGTAAGCTTTTCTCAAATATTCCAGTGGCAGCAACCGCTAAAGGGCTGTCAACGTAGACATTAATCGGCGGAATTTGCTTACTATCGTTCAAGAGATTGATATAATACAAAAGGTCCTGAGTTCTTTCAATCGCAAACGAGGGGATAACCAGATTGCCACCCCTGTTATAGGTTGCATTAATGATATTTTTCAGCCGTTCCATCCGGTCTGAAGTATCCTCGTGCAAGCGGTCGCCATAGGTCGACTCCATAACGATATATTCCATATCGGGAACACAACTGGGATCTTGGATAAAGGGTTGATTTTTATTGCCGATATCCCCGGAGAACACGATCTTATACAGCTTGTCCCCTTCAGTTACGCGTACTTCAATCATCGCCGAACCAAGAATATGACCGGCATCATGATAAATAACTTCTATGCCTGGAAACAATTGGATGGTTTGGTTATACTCAATTCCTTGGAAGTATTGCGTACACTCCGTTGCCTCGTCCGCGGTATAAATAGGCGTGAGCGGCGGGGCGCCTGCTCTGGTGCGTTTGCGGTTTTTACGTTCAACTTCCATCTCCTGAATGTGTCCGCTATCAGGCAACATAATTTTACACAACTCGACCGTGGCTTTGGTGGTTAAAACAGGGCCGCGATACCCGTCGCGATAAAGCTTGGGTACTAACCCGGTATGGTCGGTATGCGCATGGGTCAGTAGGCAGTGGTCAATCTCTTTCACATCAAAGGTGAATTGGTTATAGTTTCTCTCCTTAAGTCGGCGATTGCCTTGGTACAAACCGCAATCGACCAGGATTTTTTTGCCGTTGGCCTCCAACAGGTAACAAGAACCCGTAACAACTTTCGCTGCTCCAACAAAATGTACTTTCAACTAGCTCAGTCCTTCCCGTTAACTTAGTAGATAATAACTATATTTACTATTATGGTCTATAACAATTAAGCGGTAATCATTTTTTGTCAGAATGATTACGAAAATGTAATTGTTAAATACGTAAATTCGCCTTTTAGGCGAGCTATTCCTGCCTAAATCCCAAGAAAAGCGCGCATCGGTTTCCTCTGAGCGCGCTTTTCCTCGTACTATCTTCCGCTGTCTTCGCCTAGTTGGCGAGGTTAAACTTTCAGATAGTGTAAATAAGCCAAGGACGGACTTCGCTTGAGTAAAACAAGCAAAGTCCGTCCTTGCGCAATTTGTCCGGCAACCAATTCAAATGCGTGTAGTAACGTTTATTTAATTTTTGGTGCGGGTGCGATGTAGGATTCTGGCAACCCGCCGCGGATTTACACCTGAATCCCTATCTATGGTTGCATATTTTAGCCCGGACTCTCTGCTTAACTCCTGTTTTATCGCCAGTTCATCCGTCTCAGGTGCTTGATCTACTTGATCAAGCAGTAGCTGTTGTTCCGGCAGATAAAAGGCGAAATTAACCCCTTCCAGCGCGTAATTTTGCAGAATTTTACTGTTGGGAAAAATGATTTGTAAGCTTAGCCCCAGTCCGCGCGAGGGCCTTTGCGTAACTTGCACTGGTGCGTCGATAGGTGCTAAGGTTGTCTGCGACTGAGCTTCAGGTTCGGCAGTAACAGCAAAAACTGCGACAGAGTCTACCTCATTCTCTACCTCATCTTCTACCTCATCTTCTACCTCATCTTCTACCTCATCCTCTATCTCATTCTCTATCTCATCCTCTATCTCATCCTCTATCTCATCCTCTATCTCATCCTCTATCTCATCCTCTATCTCATCCTCTATCTCATCCTCTATCTCATCCTCTATCTCATCCTCTATCTCATCCTCTATCTCATCCTCTATCGCATCCTCTATCGCATCCTCTACCTCATCCTTACCCTTATCCTCTGCGATTGTCTGGGTGCTCTGGTTGCTCTGTGTGCTCTGCTCGCTCGACGCGAGTGGCGGCTCTGAGGTCACCACAGCAGGCTGTACATTGCTGAGCTCTAGTACCAATTCATCCTCAACTGACTCATCAAGCTCAACTACAGTTGGGTCCTCAATTGGCAGTTGCGTTATTACCGCTTCACCTTGCGGCGTAAAATCACTCGCTGGCTTTTGTTGATGTGCGACCAAGCCTATTGCCAAGATGCGCTCTAATTCTTGCGCAAAAGTTCCCAAACTCTGTTGTACTTGGGCATCGGGCAACTTTTGGCTGATTATCTGATGCAAAATTTCCGGTAGGTAATCGTCTTGCACATCAAGCAGATCTTTCAGGTTTTGGCTCATCTGCGCTATCAAGTCGACTCCCCGGTTGACTTCCTTGTCCCGGGCACCATTTTGCAATAAACTGGCTGCAAGTGCACATTCAATTATCCGTTCCGTTGCATCGAGAATTTTCTTTTCTAAATCACGCGAATTGTTTTGGCTCATTGACCTTCACCCCACAGCTTTTCTCATCAATTTGTATGCCGCAAAGGACAACTTTATGTGAGGCAAAAAAAAATATCCGGCTAGCCGGATAGATGTAGGTCTTGCAGATATTGTCTAACTTCGCCTGCTAAGGCTTGAGCCTGCGCAATGCTGCTGGGAATATCGATCGGTCCGCAACACGCACCGAGTGGGAAAATCCCTGATTTGGCCGTTGCCGTTAAAAACCCGTCCCGATTTAGCTCCATACCGCTTAACGCCGCAAGCTTAGTAATACCCGCAGGCGGGATTAAAGCCGGCGCCAAAACCAGCAAATCATACGCGCCCTGGATATCAGTTAGCCCTTCCCCTAGCGCATATTGCACGGTTAAGTAATCAAAGGGATAACGAAATACTTTGGCTGGGATGGCTCGAATAAATTTGATTTGCTCCAGATGCCGTCCTGTTTGCCAAAAACGCGTAAAATCAGACCCCACGCCTTGCATATCTTGATAAAAAACGTCAATGTGCACTTCAGGTTTGTGATAACGCAATAATCTGGTCAGTTCAATTGTATGCTTGCAGCACACTCCGGAACAATAGTTATGACCGATATGGGAATTTCGGCTCCCGACACACTGGACAAAACCTACCCGTTTTACCTCGGGGCCAATGACCTGTTCTATACTGCCGGTGCGGCTGAGCTCACGCTCCAAGTCTTGGGAGGTTATTATATTTTTATGAACGCCATAGCCAAATTCGCGCAACCGGGATGCGTCAAATAAGTCAAAGCCAATCGCCATAACCACTGCATTGACCTCAAGGGTGGTTTCCACTCCCAAATCTGCACCGCGTGAACCATGGGTAAAACGCACGTCAACCGCCAGCTTGCCCCCTTCCCCGCGCATCCGCGCAACCTCACTATGTAGGACAAGCTTGATGTTCGGGTTGGCTTCAACCTGGGTTTTGAGCTCATGCGCCACGCACGCAAAGCAGTGTGTACAACTCTCGACAGCTTTACAGTGGTAGTTGAGCGTTGAACCGCCAATTGTTTCTGCTTTGTCAACAATAAAAACTCCACAGCCCGCCCGTGCCAATTCCAGGGCTACTGACATTCCGGCAATTCCGCCTCCGATTACCAATACCTTCGCGCCGGCGATGCTGTGGTGTGACACCTTGACCATGGGACGCGGTGAAAGATCGGCTGTGCTCCCCGAGGCATAACGCGCTAAATGGGTAGCAGCTACACGCGCTTCAATCAACTCGTTCACGTTGTTGGTGTGGCCATGGCATGTGCCGACAAAGTAAATTCCCTGTCGGGTGGAGCGACCGGGTGCTAAATGGTTGGGATCGGTTCGAAAGAAGCCGCTAGGTTCTATTTCCGTCTGCAAAATGGCGTTTAATGCTGCTGTCTGGGGGGCAGGTATGTCCAGCTCAGGTGCCACTAGTACGTCAACCAAAGCACGTACAGACTGATTTAATCCGGCATCCTGGTAAGTAACACTTACTCCCAATACATTGACATGTACCTCCAACTTGCCTACGTAGCGATTAAACCGCACGCCGGCTTGACGGGCCCGCTGATACAAAAACTCTTGGTCAGGGGCTGCCACTTGGAGCTCCTGAAAAAAGAATTCTATTTTAGCTGCAAATTTCTCGCGCAGTTCCAAGGCAAGCTGAAGTGCCTTAGCTGTGGTTTGAACATCCTGGGTCCCGCACTCGCCTAAAACAAAGGCCACGGCACGTTTAGCCCAATTCTTCTCGCTGTCAAAACTGCTAAGTCCGCAGATTTCGGGTGACTGCGGCAGGTCTAGCGCAGGGTCAATTATTTTGGGTGCGTTTAAGGCTACGACAATGCCGCCTACACCAAATTTGAGCTCGCCACCCGTTCCGCTCAAGGTAACCCAAAAGCGTCCGGCTTGACCTTTGAGCGCCGTAACGCGATACCGAGGCAATTGCGTTACGCCCGCAGCTGTGGGCAAGGTACCTTCGTCCACCTGAATCACCGGTTGTTGGCACCGGATCACCTGGGCTGCAGTCATTGCGGCTGACCCGTTGCCAATTACAAGTATGCTGGAGTATACTTCAAGCTTTTGTTCCGGTGGCGGTTGCAAACCGGAACAAGCTAATTGCGGGTCTAGCATCGAAACCACCTCCAGCACAATTTAAGTAAATCCCCAGCCGCAGTGCGACTGGGGATTAAAACGGCTTGAGTCCAGCCGGGTGACCTAGCGGGTTCTAAATACTTTGATATAAGAGTCGCAGTAAACGTTTTGGTTGAGCAATATTTCCGCAGTAGCCGCAGTGTCGACTAATGCTTCATCGTTGGCATCAATAATTGCTGCATCCAGACCTGCACCCATGGCCATTGCCATATAGGTACGGTTAATCAGGTGACGGTCAGGCGCTTTTTGCGACACGTTGGAAAGGCCAAGCACGGTTTTTGGAGCCGGATTCGACAAAGTTTTGATCATGCGAATTGCTTCCAAAACCTCACGCGCATGTTCTTGCGCAACATTGCAAGGCAGAATCAAGGGATCAATGAAAAGTTCGTCCATGGGCAGTCCGAATTCATCAGCAGCAGCTACCAGTTCCATAGCAAAGGCAACCCGGTTTTCTGCGTTTAAGGGAATGCCAACTTTGTCCATGGTGAGACCGATTACAGCTGCATTGAATTTAACAGCCATGGGGAATACTCTTTCAATCTTCGGACGTTCTGCCGGAACTGAGTTGATCATCGCAGGACGTTTGCAATGCTTAAGTCCGGCTTCGATTGCATCATAGTTGGTGGAATCCAGGCAAAGCGGCAAATCAGAAACTTCCTGAATTACTTCTACCATCCATTCATAAGCTTCAGGTCTTTCTTCCTTGGGAATAGCCGGTCCGCTGTTAACGTCCAAATAGTGCGCGCCGCCTTCAGCTTGCTTGACAGCCCAGTATTGCAAAGGTTTCGGATCCTTATTTTTGAGTGCTTCGCCGATGTCCTTGAACATGCCATTAATGCGTTCGCCAATAATTAACATCTTACACTTCCTCACTTTTTAATTTGCTGTGGTTAAACGTTTTAGGCGTTAGAAACCATCAACTCATCGATATTCTTTTTAACGAGACGTACTGCTTCCGGGTTGCGCATTAACAATAAACTTGCGCCAGTTTGCAGCAAGGTAGTTGCAGTCATAGCTTCCCAGAGAATGGCCCGATCTTTGAGCTCGCCCCAACCGGGGAATTCGTCGACATCGACATTTGCTTCTTTGGCACGGTTAGCCTCATAGCCAACAGTACAAACCATCGGCATGGCTAACATTTTGTCATTAACCAAAGAACCCAAACGAGCACGCTCCATAATGGAATATGCATATTCGATACCAAAGCCCAGACCGCCAATCATCGGGTCAATAACAATTTTGTCCAGTGGTAAACCCATTTCGTTAATTAGAATGTTGAGCTGCTTGCAGATGTTAATATCCAACGGCGAGCGTGCGATAATGGAATGTTTGTGAACCATGCAGGCTGCAACAATGGACTTATAGTTATCTTGCTGTGCTAAACCTAACAGCAGGTTTTCACCTGCGGCTGCCTCAGCAACTGCGGCCATTACCTCATTGTCTTTGTCGTCATCTTCGCAGCCAACAATGACCAAAGGAACGCCTACTGCCGCCAAAACGTCTTTTACGGTTTGGGCGCACTGCTCAGGGGTACGGTTTGCTCCTTCCGGATGAGCTCCGGTTAGTTTGAGGTAGATTAAGTCGGCCCCAAACTCCTCAACACATTTTTTCGCCCAAGCGGCGGGATCATTGATGACATCCATAAACGGCTCCTTGAGGAGGGGATGCCAATCAGGCTCGACATCATTTACTTCCATGGCTACAGCCGGACGATTGACTACTTCACCTTCAAAGTGGAGGAAAGGTAAGGTGCTGTCGCCGCCAATAGTGATGGTGTGGGTACGTGTCCCCCCTTGTTCCGGGGTGGCTCCGATAACTACCTGGCCAACACGGCTCTGCCACTTCTCTTTAACAATAGCTACTGCCATATACTGCTCTCCTTTCTTATGTGAGATATTTTTATAATCTTGCCTTTTGGATCATTCTTGCCACTGACTGTACGGCAATTGAGGTATCGGGTAGGTCAAACAAGGGCTTACCTTGTACGTCTTGAGATACAATTAAGGGATCAAGTGGCATGTCACCGATTAATTCCAGCCCGGTTTTGCCAATTTCTTCATCTAATTGGTCCAAAGCACCTTCCGTCGTCTTAGTGACCACCAGATAAACTTCCTTCACGGCGGATTTGAGACCTTTAATTAAGTCATAAACCCTTCCGGCCGAACGAATGCCTCGCGCCGAACAGTCGCTAATTACAAACATTACATCAATTTGTGGTATGGTGCGCCGGCTGATATGCTCTAGACCGGCTTCCGTATCCACCACCACATAGTCGTAGTTACTGCTTAAATTTTCCAAGTGTCGGCGCAACAGGTCGTTAGCGTAACAGTAGCAGCCCGGTCCTTGTGGCCCGCCCATTACCAACAGGTCGATTTGTTTGGATTCCACCAAGGATTGATTGAGTCTGTATTCCACAAACACATCCTTGGGCATTCCTTCCGGAATAGCCTTGGGGTCTTTAGTTTGTTCCAACAACTCGGAGATGGTAATATCTACGTCCATACCCAAGGCTTCATTCAAATTAGCATTGGGATCGGCGTCGACGGCCAAGATTGAGACTCCTTTGTTACTGTGAACTAAATATTTCAACATTAAGGAGGTAAAGGTAGTTTTACCTACTCCACCCTTCCCGGCTACTGCAATATACTTGGCCATAAGTCTCCTCCTTTAATTCAACCTTCCACCGTCGGAAAAAGAGAAAGATCGGTGTGCGGTAAAAATAGTGCCGAAACAAACTCATCCATAAAATCATTTCCTGCTGAAAGCTCAAGATAGGTCATTTTCTTACCTAACTCTTCCGCTTCCTTCCAGGCGGCCCGCGAAAGCAGGGCTAAATGGGCACCCTTAACGGAACTATTGCCGATAAAGTCATACTTTTCCACAGGCAAGTCCGGCAGTAAGCCGATTTGGACCGAGTCTTTGACGTTAAGATAATTACCAAAACCACCGGCAATGACAATCTTTTCGATCATCTCCACCTCTAAGCTCACCATCCGCAGTAAAGAACGAATCCCCGCGTAGATTGCTCCTTTGGCTCGAATCAAATTCTTGACGTCGTTCTCGGTGATAACTATATCCTTATCACCTGGGGTCTGATGCGCCCATGCCAGAACAAATTCCTTATCCTCATGTGTTTGTCTATAACGCGGTGTTTGCAAGTCCTTCTGGAAATTGCCGGCGCGGTCGATGATACCTGCTTCGCGCAGCTTCGCCAGGCAGTCCACCAAACCCGAGCCACAGATGCCAATTGGCTGTTTGCCACCGACAACTTTAAAGGTTACATCAAAGGTTTGGGCATCGATTTCTACCCGTTCAATTGCACCGGGCATAGCGCGCATGCCAAAGGTAATTCCGCCGCCTTCAAAACAAGGTCCGGCCGAGCAGGCACAGGCTACCATCCAATCCCTGTTGCCGAGCACAATTTCCCCATTGGTGCCAATATCGATGAAGAGAATTAAATCATCGCCATTGGACATATCCGTCACCAGAGCTCCGGAAACAATATCGCCGCCGACATAACTTGCGACTGAGGGGAAATTAAGCACAGCACCGTGGGGATTCATGTGTAGTCCCAAGTCCGCTGCTCGAAGCGGCGGTACAGAATTCATCGTGGGAATGTACGGTTCAAGCCGCACGTATTTGGGCGATACTCCCAAGAAAAGCTGGGTCATTGTGGTATTGCCGGCTGCAACTGCCCCGACAATTTCCTCCGGCTTAACTTGATATTTGGTGCAAAGGGAATCGACAAGTTCGTTAATCGTACCAATTATCGCAGCTTGAATTTCCGCCAAGTTACCCGGGGCGTCCACAGCATAGACAATGCGGGTGATAACATCATCGCCGTAGCGAGCCTGTTTGTTATACGTACCCTGTTTGTCAATAATTGCTCCGGTTGCCAGATTAACCAAGTACACCACCACTGTCGTAGTACCGATGTCGATAGCTAGTCCATACGGCGGGTTAACTTGTTCTCCCGGCTCCACATTAACCAACTCATAGCGGTCATTAAGTTCGACTAAGGTTGCCGTAACTTGCCATTTGCCGACGCGCAACGCGTCAGGCAGCTGCCGCAAAACACCCAAGGGAATATCAATTTTCCCTTCACCTAAATGTTTTTTTAGTTCAATGTTCAGCTTGGGCCAGTCTGCACCGTTTTCAGTCAGGGACGGCTCCGGTAGGTGGACAGAAATCTTGCGGGCGAGGGGCGTTAGCCCATATTGACTCAACAGATTTATCTCTTTTTCGCTGAGTAAGCCGTTGGCAGAACCCATGAGCACTTGGTGCTCGGCTAAACGCGACTCCAGCGGAACCTCAACAGTGATGTCCCCCATAATCTTCGTCTTACAAGCCAGGTGAACCCCGGCATCAATTTTTTCACGCGAAAGATTTCCGGTAGACTCTACTTCAACCTCACCTGACACCAATATGACCTTACAGGCCCCGCAAGTCCCTTTGCCGCCACAACCGGATTTTAATTGGATGCCGGCTTTACCGGCTGCCAGCAAAATTGTGGTGGCAGACGAAACCTGAACTGTCAAGTTGTCGGGTAAGAAACGAACATTACACTGGTCCACAGCTCTCACTTCCTAATTAACGTGCTGCTACGGGTAAAGGGTTTTTTATCTAAGCGCCAAAGTTACTTTTAGCAAACGAAACAATCCCGGAAGCTTCGCGCGGTCCTACCACTACTTTCCAGCCTGATAGTTCTTGCAGCTTACCGGAGATAACGGCAACGTAGCCTGGAATTACCACGTTTTTGTGGTTAACCTTGTCAGCTACTTCGAATTTTTGCATAAGTTCAGCTACCTTTTCCGGCTCAAACTTACCTGCGGCATATGCTGTGAGAACGGAGGTTCCATCCGTATCCACGGCGAGAATATAGCTTGGAATCCGGGTTGCTTCAACTTCCCCTTGTACTGTGTAGTACGTAAGCGAGAAATTAGTTGTAACGTAAACCGGAGAATCCGCACTGACTTCGCCCACTGCGTGCAGTTTAGGTTCAACCTGAATCGGTTTTTGTGGATCAGTGTAGAGGTTTTGTCTGATTGTCAGTAAGGGCAGGATGTGTTCCTTCTTGCTGGCATTCAGCACAACCATGCTGGCATACTTAGCTACATAAACACCGGCTTGAATAATCTCATCCAAGGGGTTTTCCTCTTGCGTAAATGCAGCTGCCGGATAACCGAAAAGACGGAATTTCTTTTTGATGGCCTGACGGCGCAGTTGTGTCAGATCAGCCAAGACTCTGGAGGTGGTACGGCTGCCCGAATCAAGTACCAGGTCTTTATAGCCCAAAGCAGTAATTTTCTCAACCAGCTCGGCCAAACTATCCAAGTTTTCGCCGCGTACAAGTAACGGTACTCCGGCTCCTTTAGCTACTTCAACCATTGCTTCATAGTTAGCAGCTGTGGCAACACCAACTAGTGGCTTGCGATCAGCAATTGGCGCCAAGGCGCTTTTTAATGCAGCAGCATCTTCGGTCAGTAAGACCAAGGATAGTTGCGAATTTGCGGCTACCTCTTGCACAGCAGTGGCAAATTTGGCGGCATCGCCAGACTCGTTGTCAATGGCAATACCCTGAACGGTATACTGTAAACCTACCCGTTCGAAAGTTAGGTCGTTAATCTCAGCTACTTTGGCCGCAATTTCAGCCTGGGAAAGTTTGTCCGAAACTCGCACTACGATGGTAGTTTCATGAAAGAACGTTTTTTCGTGGCGGAACATTACGGTCTCATCACCCAGCGCAGCTCCCGCACCAAATTTAATAAGTTTAATTGGCGGAGCAGAAGCGGCATCGAGATTTTCTTTAGCTTCCGCGGAAACGTAAGGGCAACTATCCAAAGCAGCTTTACCGGAAGCTAACGCCATGGCAAATGCTAAACAAGTCGGCGGGCCGCACTCCCCGCAGTTTTTTTTCGGCAACTGCTTATAAATGTCCAATCCTGTTAGAGCCATTAGTTCTAACTCTCCTTTCTCCCTAGTCACAATTTTTTATTTAGGCTCAGCTTGGCAGCGGTTGACCGTCTTGCCGACAGCCAACCACCCCCAAGCGAGTCTTACCCGCAAATTGAATTACATCAATGGTTCCATGGTTAAGGCCGGATGTCCTTTTTCTTCTAAGAACGGCAAAATCTCTTCTACCGTGCTGCCGACAGTTTCGTCAGCAATCTTATCAATAAAGTCTTCCCCTAAGCCTTCTTCTTTAGCCCGCTCGACAAAATCATCATGCAAGAACTCTTTTAATTCTTTCGGCATCCAGATGATGCGAGCCATCCCGCCGTCAGCGGGGATAAACTTCTTACTTACCAGGTAAGTACGACCTATACCCATGAAGCCTGGTGTTTGCAAGCCACCGCCTACGGTGCCGGCCAGGGTGGAGAAGGTCATGCCACAGGGAGTCATCCCGCTGTGCTCACGCGTGGTAATCATCAGGCCGTTAGCCTCAGGCACGATAGCCATAATAGCTTCGAAACAACCGCAAGAGGTCATGGGCCGATCCATCAGGGTGTAGAGATTTACTTCTTCCAAAGTATTGTTAGAAGCTGGACGCAGATACTCATTGACAGATTGCCACATACCGCGTTCATTGTCGATAGCTGTCCCTTTAAGGATTGGCTGGTTAGGTCCGGTTGGGGTAATTTCGAAGGCAGCTTTGGCATCGAGCCAAGAAACTGCGCCACAGAGTCCAACCCGCTCAGGGGTTACCACACAGACGTGGTTTGGCGCAAAGGACTGGCAGAGGAGACAGGAATAAAACTCTTCAACTTTGTCGTCAGTAAGCGTTTTCATACGAGCATCACGCGCACGATAGCGCTCCCTGGCGAGTTTAATCTTTTCGTCCACTAAGGCTTGGTCCGTGATTAAGGTTACTTGGACGCGGTCAACGATTGAAGGAAATTCTTGCTTATATTTGTGCAACAACAAGGTTCCTAAATCTGCAATCTTCCAGCCTTTGGCCACAGCATCTTTGCTGAAACGTAACCAGCAGAGATCACGCTGCGCAACGTGCCATATACCTTCGCCATAGTTGGAGAAGTAGTGAACCCGACGTTCCAGCACGCCTTCAAAGTCTTCTTGCATTTTACGACCGTAAATATCAATCATAATGCCAAGCGGCAATTTGTCGCCTTCTTTGATATCCGTGATTTCCGGTCCGATAACAGTAACCTTGCCATCTTCGATTTCGTCCGGGCCAACCATATGCACTAATTCAAATGCTGTGGTGCGGCCACCGCCGAATTCAACATAAGTGTCACCTTTACGGATAGTCTCACCCTCAAAGGCCGGACCTACGTTAACCGGTACAGGAACATCAACGCTGGTTAACTTGATGCCGCGCACTTCAAAGGCCAACGGTAAAATCTTATCATAATCAGGCTCTGAGATATACCAGTCGTTGAGCTGCATATCCTTCGAAAGTTCCTGGTCGGTAATGACCGGGAAGCCCATGAAGATAGTGCCCATTTCGGCAGCGATTTTAACGTCATCCAACTCACCTAAATGGAGGATAAAGGCTAAAACGCGACGGCGTTGATAGTCGCGGTGCAGCTCACGTTCGCCGGGAGCAACCCCACCGAAAGCCATACCGGCCCGGAAAGCATAGTTGGCAGCGTGCACTACTTGGGTAAAGTTACCGACTGGGAAAGCGATGTAGTCGATACCCAACTTAGCGTTTTGCTCTAACAATTGCTCAATAATTTCATCCGATAAGAACATCATGAAACCTTGGCCCATCAGCTTATCGACCAATTTCTTGGCCGCTGCACTGTCTTTGGCACGACCCAGGATTACGGCCACACCAGGGATGGTCCAGTCCACCATTTTGATCCCGAACTTACGAACTACCGGGTCACCCAAAAAGCCCGTCCAAGGACCTGCCTTAGGCTCCTCACCCCGCAAGTAGTTCAGCACTTCAATCGTTTCAGCTGCGTATAAAACTGCTTCGCCCCACAGCATGGCGTTTTCCATGTTCAAGCCGGATTTGACCTGTTCCCGCATCCGACTCATGATGGGTACCAACTCACCCAGCTTGGTAACCGCTTCTCCGGATAGGCAACGCATAACAGGGAGATAGTAAGCGGTATCAGGATAGCTGATCGCCGCGTTCGGTCCAAACTCCTTCAGGGCCTGAGTCAGGAGAATTTCGGCGTAACTAAGTGCAATCACAGTTCCGTCGTAAGCCCGTTTAAATAACTTAATAGGTTCTTCGCCTTCTTTAACAGCGCCCTCGTAAATTTTATCTAAAGCCATCTTAATTCGTCCTCCTTTCCTTCCTTAATATCCCTGAGCCAGAGATGTTGCGTACTTTTCGGCAGCGTCTCTGTGTACGCCGAGTTTCCAGCTTCTATATTCCAGGGCATTAATCAGTTTCTTGGCCGCAACTTCGGAATCCATTTCCAGGATAAAGTGTCCGCCAAAAACGTCATGGGCAATTTGAGTAGCTACACCATATACCAGGTCACTGCCTTCCAATGGCGGCATGGTGCCGACATGAACCGGCAGACCCATGGTGACAGCCCAAGTACCGATGGAAATTGATTTTTCATGGGTTGCTTCCGGTGCGCTGGCTACAAACGGAACCTTAGGCACATCCACACCTAGTTCATTGGCCATAGCAGTAACCAAATCTGCAGCACGGGTATTGTCAACACAAGCACCCATGTGGAATACCAACGGCAGTCCGCCGGTAGTCAACTTATTAGCTGCTTCTACACGCTTCGTGAACGCTTTGAGGCCAGGACCGGCATATTTATCTACTGCATCAGGTGCCATTAATCCGGCCTTAGCGGCGGCGCCAGCTGAGCAACCGGTGGCGACCATCAACACGTCGTTAGCAGCCAACTCTTTCATAATGGTCAAGTGGCTCTTATCTTGGAACTGCTTCAAGTTGTTGCAGCCTGCCAAGAGGCACACACCCTTAATTTCGCCGGAGAGGATAGCATCAGTCAAGACGCTGATTGGGCGGTCCGGATTGATGGCTGCAAATAAATCGAGCATGGCTTCCAGACTAAAGCCTGCCACAACTTTATTTTTGTGCTGCGGAATGTGAATTTTGTTTAAATCACGATTTTTGAAGTTATCAATGGAGAGCCTGACTATCGCCATCGCATCTTCCATTGCGGTTGTTTCATCAAACGGGTAGTGGATAGCGCCCGGGAATTTGGCAATTTCGTTCGTGGTAATGATTCTGGTATGGAAACATTCCGCTGCCGTAGTCACGGAAGGCATCATACATTGAATGTCGAGTACCATCGAATCTAAGACCCCGGTCATAATCGCCAACTCTTGGCTGGATTGGTTAGTTGCAATATACACGCCTTTACGCATCAAAAGCTCATGACCGGTACAGCACAGACCGACGATATTGATGCCCTTGGCACCTGCTGCAATGGCTTCGCTTTCCAGCTTGTGGGCAGCGGATACTACCATTTCACTGACCAACGGGTTGTGACCGTGTACAGCGATGTTAATTTTGTCTTCCTCAAGCACGCCTAAGTTAGCTTCCGAAACAAGGGGTTTCGGGGTGCCAAACAATATATCCGAAATATCTGTGGCAATGTGCATACCGGTGTAGTCGGCCAAGGAAGCCTTCAGCCCGCCAAAAATGATATTAACAGGGTCAGAGTCAACACCCATAGCAGTTTGGGCCAACAATTGCACAACGGAACGGTCAATTGCAACCGGTCCAACGTTGGTGGCCTTAAATTTATCTTGGCGCCCTTTAGTAATAGTTGTAGTCAAGAAAGTACAGGTTTGATCGCCGTAACGACCATAATCGTCCAACGCTTCAATGGCGACTTCTTTGGCAATTTCTATATCTGTTTTGCCTTCAGTGGTAATACCGATGCGCTTGGCTACAGCTTGTAGTTTTGCGGGATCTGCGATCTTGTAGTCCGGCGCTTCGCCGTCTGCCAAGTGCAAGAGGGTGCGGGCGATGTGGCGGCCATGGTCGGAGTGGGACGAAGTACCGCCGGCAATAAACCTGACGAGGTTTCTTGCTACAATCGTATTGGCATCAGCTCCGCACATACCGCGGCTGGCTGGGCCGTCATCCGCTTTGATCCGGCAGGGTCCTTGAATACAAATCCGGCAGCAAATACCTTTATAACCGAATTGGCACTGGGGTTGTTGGGCTACGGCCCGGTCATAGGCTGTATAAACACCATGTTCTTGGGCAACTTTCAACATTTCCAAAGCTGCCGGGTCAACTGTCCGCTCACGATTTTTCGGTTCCTCCACGCGGGGCACGCTACTGCTTCTGGCCGTAAAGTCCAGATCACTAAATCTTGGCATTGATGTAACCTCCTCTAGGTTAATTTCTTCTTTTACACTCCGTTCCTGTTACCCTAACCCCTCATTTTCCACCCCCAGCAGCCTCTGCCACAATCTTACGAAAAATATCCTCTAAAGCAGACCCTAAAGCACCACCCGGCAAATCCAGGTTTCCTTCTTCTAGAGCTGCATCAGCGAGGTCGTCGCTATAGGGCAAAACCCCTAAAAGTTCGCCCGGTTCCAAGCTGGCTTGGAGAAAATCAGCTTCCTTTTGGTTTCTAATCTTATTGCCAATTACTCTAACCTTAGGAACTCCCAGTTCCTTGGCGAGTTGTTTAACAACCTTTGCGGTTTGCACGCTTACTTTGGTAGGCTCAGTTACTATGAATAGAGCATCGACTCCGCGTGCGGTACCCCTGGTTAACTGTTCAATACCTGCCCCCATATCGAGAATGACTGTTTCCTTGGCGCCAAGCAAAAGCGAGTTAACTAAAGCGTGTAAAAAGGTGTTCTCCTTACAGTAACAAGCCGTGCCGCCTTGTTTGACATTGCCCATACGCAAAAAGTGAATATGACCCATGGCCACGCTGTGACTAATGAGTAAATCATCTACCTTGGGGTTTAGAGGGAAAAAAGCACCTTCCGGGCCCATTCTCTCGGCAATCAATTCCTGCATGGCCACAACCGGTTTGAGCTTGGCCAAGATTTCCTCCGGCAGACCCAAAGTTGTACCCAGGCTGGCATCGGGGTCAGCGTCGACGGCGTACACCTCGTAACCTTCCCGGGCAAATAGTTTAGCTAAATTTGCGGAAAATGTAGTTTTACCCACTCCGCCTTTACCGGATACTGCAACTTTCACTGTAACGCCCTCCTTCTACCGCCAGGCAACGTCTCGTAGTTAGTAATAGTAGTTAGTAATAGTAGTTAGTAATAGTAGTTGGTTCATTAATGAAGTTTCCGAGGCAAATTAAACAACTAATAATATTTAGTTTTGCACATATATTCGTGACGGTCAAGCATTATCCTTCTGAAGTTTCAGAAAATTTACTTTTTTCTTCTATGGTTGATTTTTGGAGGTGAGCGGTACTATTGTTCTGATTAACGGTTTCTACTTATGAATGCTTCCTTCCTGCTTAGTGAAAAAAAAGACTTAGTTTTTTATCTATTATGAATTATTTATAAATTAAAATTAATCACATAAAGTTTAATTTTCCACAGCAAAAATGCACAAAAATAAAAGGCCTCTCAATTAAGGAAGAGGTCTTAAAGTCTGAGTCGTCCTCTTCTCATCTTGCAGAATCTTGCTCTGTAGGATATGGCACCAATTCACATTTCATGCGGGTTGCCGGGCTTCACAGGGCCAATACCTCCACCGCACTTGATAAGAAGAATTCTATTTAACTAGCTATATTATAGAATATTTACTTTATTTGTCAACTGCGTTTTAATCGTTTTAACGTATATTTTTTTACAAAATTTTAAAATAATTTAGCGAGAAGACATCTGGCTGTTACTGCTTAAGTGTTTGTGTCCGGGCTTAAACAGACAAATAGCAGCTTAACCAGTAACTCCTCCATAAATTGCATTTTATTTTTAATATCCTTATTAGTCAAAAATAGATTTAGCAACTGTTAGTATTTTCAGGCACTATCCACCACAGGGCTAAAGCACATGCCAATTGTCCCTACCCCGACATGAGTCCCTACTACCTGCCCCGCTTCCGTTATATCAATAACCTGTCCGGGATAGACTGCTTGTATTTGCTCTGCCCACCGCTGAACTTCTTGCGGCGCAGCCACGTGCATCAAACTGATATAATAAGGCCTGCCGTCACCCATGGCTTCTGCTAAGAGCGCGTTGACGCGGGCAATGGCTTTGGCTTTGGTCCGCACTTTCTCGAACAGTTCAATCTTACCATCTTGCAGATACAATATAGGCTTAACCTGCAAAAGGGTGCCGATTAATGAAGCTGCACCGCCGATACGCCCTCCCTTACGCAAATATTCCAGGGTATCGACAATAAAATAAAGACTGCTGCTTGCGCGTACTTGCGCTAAGGCACGTAAAATAGCAGCGACACTTTGACCGCAGTTCGCCAGCCTTGCAGCCAAAGTGGCCATATAGCTTTGCACGTTAACGGTATGACCGGAATCAAACAGGTGAATACGTGTGCCTGTTATCAGCTGCGCCGCAGCTTGCGCAGCATAGAGGGTACCGCTAATACCGGGCGAAATCAATACGCAAATGATATCTTCAGCTCCCATAGCAGAGAGCTGTTCAAAAGCCGCCAGAAATAGACCAACCGACGGTTGTGAGGTTGTCGGCAGGAGCGGCGACTTGGCTATGGCCGCGAAAAATTCAGCATTTGTATAGCGGGAGCCTTCAGGGTAAGACTCCCCGTCAAAGGTTATGCTCAAGGGCACCACTGTTATGTCCAGAGCGCGGGCAGTTGCTTCTGATAAATATGCCGTACTGTCAGTGACAATTTTTAGCTTCGTCAAACGATATCCTCCCAGATGTGGTTTGTACGCATTGTATACATTGTAAGCGTTCAGATAAAAATCAGTCAACAGGGTGTTGCCGCATCATGGACATTTTTGCTTGACTAAAAATTTTAATCGTGATAATATATTTTTTGTTCGCATTATAGCTCGGGGCGTAGCGCAGTTTGGTAGCGCGCTTGGTTCGGGACCAAGAGGCCGCAGGTTCGAATCCTGTCGCCCCGACCATTAGTATGACTGGGTTCTCCTATTTGGGAGAACCCTTATTTTTATGCTTTAGACGTGCTTTTTTCAAAACGACCTTACCACTCGCAAAATCGTTTCGCGTGGAATACCTTATTTTTAGTTATCATGCAACTGGATAAAAACCCATGCTAATTATTTGACCCTAAACATGCATTTTTCACTTGTAAGAGAGGATTAAAAATTTGGGCATAGAATATATTAAATTTAACTATAGAAATGAGGTGTGTTAGATGCAAATTAATAACCCGAAGTCTAATCGGACAAATAGTTTTAATACTCTGGTCTATAATGACATACGGTTTAGACGCGCTAATGAATTAAAAGATAATTTACCAAAATTTCCTTTTCTTGTAGATATAGAATTAACTAATCATTGTAATTTAAGTTGCATTTTCTGCGGGCAGCAAACAATGTCACGCGAAAAAGGGTTTATGTCTGAACAAACATTCAAGCAGGTAATAGATGAATGTTCATTGCGTAAGACTCCTATAAGGCTCATTAGGTGGGGAGAGCCTTTCTTGCACCCACAAATTATTGAGTTCTGCAAATATGCAAAATCGAAGGATTTGTTAGTTCACATTACAAACAACGGGCAAATGATAACCGAACAACAAATAAGATCATTGATAGATCTTAATGTGGATTCAATCGTTTTTTCATTTCAAGGTGCCACTAAAGAGGAATACCGAATAATGAGAAATAACGATAAGTATGACAAACTTGCTCAATCCGTTCAAACAATGGCTAGTATGAGAGGAAATTCTGACAAGCCCTATATGCACATTTCTACTACTGTTACTAATGAGACCGGGGCACAGATTGAGCAATTTACCAGCTACTGGTCAAATATTGTCGACTCTGTAGGGGTAGGAAAGACAAACTTATTTAGACTGGCACCTAGCCAAATTAAGTCATTCCAATCCCTCAATATGTTGCTGGAAGTTCAACAAACGTCTAAAGTGGCCAAGCAATATCGACCGTGTACTGAAGTTTACCAAAAATTAAGTGTTAATTGGGACGGTTCAGTAAGTTGTTGTTGTGGAGACTACGATAATTTTATGACGGTCGGCCATCTTAAGAATCAGACGTTGGAAGACATATGGAAAAATAGTGAAAACCTCAAAATTTTTAGGAAATTACTCGACAATAAGCAGCACAACACTCTGAACCTTTGTAGCACTTGCTATCACACATATGATGAATTTTGACCCATAACTCATCTAGCCGGCACTCCCCTGACGACAACCTCCGCCGGAACTGATTTAGTTACGACCGCACCCGCACCTACCGTTGAGTATTTTCCAATACTTAATTTATTGTCAATTGATTTACCTTGAATAATTTGTGCTCCGGTTCCAATATAAGCCCCTTCGGATAGATGTACATTTCCCGAGATGTTTGCCCCAGGAGAAACCGTGACAAAATCTTCAATAATGCAATCGTGACCGATTGTACAATTTAAATTAAATATACCGAAATTACCAAACTCTATATTTGAGGTTATGCGGGTCCCGGCTGTTACTATATTCCCTATCCCCTGCTTAAGCCTAGCCAACTGTTTATGACCAAAGGTGGCTGAAGGATGGATCAGATTGATGTAATTTACAGTGGGAAATTTATGATAAATCTCTTTGCGTAATTTGTTGTCCCCTACGCCGATG
The DNA here is from genome assembly GCA_021783135.1 of Bacillota bacterium. GTDB lineage: Bacteria > Bacillota > Desulfitobacteriia > Desulfitobacteriales > JAJXUE01 > JAJXUE01. The sequence continues at coordinate 103,588 of JAJXUE010000002.1, forward strand.
ATAAAGTGAAACTCTCCTGCAACCAGTCTAGCTACCTCATTTTCCCCAATTAACGGGAACCCAAAATATTCAGTTTCTTTGGTTATGTAATCGATAAAAACAATTTCTGTGTACCCAGTTTCCAGACAAACATCGGCAACCTCGCGTGCAAAACCAGAAACACCAAAAATAGCGATTTTCATCTTTTATCACTTCTTCTTTCAAAATAGTTGTTTTTGGCTCTTTTCGCTCTTGAGGATATTCAACACATGACCTGAAAACCCTCTTGCAAGAGTCGTTGTGGCCAATTAGGGCTAAATTATAATAAGGGATTCCCAGTTTGGGAGTCCCTTATTATAATTTAGCCAAAAAAAAATGGACCGTTTGCACGGTCCGAGTATGGAGGAAAAAAGTGAAGAAAAAAGCAAATGTTACTTGCCACATCCCTAGTATAGCTAATAATTGCAATGAAATAATGGACTAACTGTGAAACATCTGTGAACTTTACCATTCGTTTATATCCCAATATATAACGACAAAATTCCTGCAATTCCCTCATAACATGCTATAATTAGGAGTAATGCGACATTAGTAGGTAGGTGGATATGGTGAAGGAGCTTTTTACCCGACTGGAAAAGTATCAGATCCTGGCCGAGAAGGCTAATGATGCCATTTTTTTTATCGATACTAAGGGCAATATCCTCGAAGTTAACACTGCTGCTGAAAAAATGTACGGCTATTCTAGGGAAGAATTTTTGTCCATGCAAGCGTACGATTTACGACTCAGCGGTGACAAGTCGGCTATGGTGCAAAATATGGAGGCAGCCGTTCAAGCAGGTTTTACGTTCGAAACAGTGCATTACCATAAAGACGGTACCCTTATCCAGGTTGAAGTCAGTCTGCAAGGGACAACCTATGACAATAAGACAACTGTTTTGGGTATCATTCGCGACATCACTGAACGCAAGCAAGCTGAAGCAGCGCTGCGGGAAAGCGAGAGTTTTTTGCGCGCCACGCAAGCAATTGGTCGTATCGGCAGCTACAAATTAGATTTTACCACCAGGGTCTGGCAATCCTCCGCTGAACTTGATAATATTTTTGGCATTGATACCAACTACACGCACAACGTCGAGGGGTGGTTAGGGATTGTGCACCCTGACTGGCGGGAAAAACTAGCGCATTATTATGACCAGGTGATAACTACCCGTGAACGTTTCGACTATGAGTATCAAATAGCCCGGCTCAGTGATGGTGAAGCACGCTGGGTGCACGGGCTGGGTGAACTTGAGTTGGATGGTGCAGGCAATCCGGTTCATCTGATGGGCACGATCCAAGACATCACAGAACGCAAAGCGATTGAACGAGCTCTGTGGCAGGAAAAGGAACGGGCACAAGTAACTTTGGCCTCCATCGGAGATGGTGTACTCACGACCGATGTACACGGCAGGGTCACATTTGTTAATGCTGTTGCGCAAGCTTTGACCGGTTGGTCAAATGAAGCTGCTGCAGGCTTGCCGATTGAAGACGTATTCGAAATCTCGCACGAGCACACCGGCCAAACTTTACCGCAACCGGTGCGGCAGTGTCTTAACGAACGGCGTACTATTGCTTTGGCCAACCATGCGATCTTGCGGCATCGTGATGGGCAGCGCGAATTTCCGATTGAAGACACAGCAGCCCCGATTCGGGAGCACGACGGTCAAGTTATCGGCGCAGTCCTTGTCTTTCATGATGTCAGCGAAAAACGGATTTTGATGAACCGTTTAGCCCACCAGGCCGAACATGACGCGTTAACCGATTTACCAAACCGCACTATGTTTAAAAGCCGCACTCAGGCAACCATTTTGGAAGCCCAGCGCAGGCAGGAACAATTGGCGGTATTTTTTCTCGATCTCAATGACTTCAAGCTCGTCAATGATACCCTTGGGCATGCTGCAGGCGACAAAATACTCTGTGAGGTAGGCAACCGTCTGAGCAGTGTTGTACGCCCTAATGATATGTTGGCACGGCACGGTGGGGATGAATTTCTTGTCTTGGTGCCAGATTTAACTTCTGTACATCAAGCTGCTCAATTAGCTCAAACCCTATTAAGTGCCTTGATTCCTCCTTTTCAGTGGCAGGGTAAGGAACTTTTCATCACAGCGAGTATTGGAATTTCCATTTACCCAAATGACGGAGCTGAGCCTGAGACCCTCATCCAGCAAGCTGATATGGCTATGTACCAAGCAAAGGCGGATGGCCGCAATCATTATAACTTCTTCACTCTGGCCTTAAATGAGCAGTTGTCCGAGCGCCTTGCCTTGCAAAGCGAAATGCGCCGGGCTCTGGAGCGGCGGGAGTTTGTCCTTTTCTACCAACCGCAATACCGTCTGGATACCGGCGAATTTTGCGGCATGGAGGCCTTAGTGCGCTGGCTACACCCTACCCGTGGACTTCTCTTACCGCATAAATTTATCTCGCTGGCAGAAGACAGCGGCTTTATCCTGCAGTTGGGCGAATGGGTACTGCGTACTGCCTGTACCTATAACAAACAATTACAAGACAACGGCTACCCCCGTGCGCGTGTCGCAGTCAATCTATCGGCCCGGCAATTTCGCCAAAAGGATTTAGCCCTGCAAATTGACCAAATTCTGACGCAAACCGGCCTCTCACCCGAGTGGTTGGAATTGGAAATTACCGAAAGCCTCAGTATGCAAGATGTTGATTTAAGCATCGAGATTCTCCAACGGCTAAACCAAATGGGTATCCGCCTCTCCATTGATGACTTTGGCACGGGCTTTTCTTCCCTAAGTTGCTTAAGTCAGTTTCCCTTAGATACGCTGAAAATTGATCGTTCGTTTGTCGCTCAGCTGAATGGTCGCTCCGACGCTATTGTCCTTACTATCATTCAGCTGGCCCAAAACTTAGGGTTAAAAGTTATTGGCGAAGGGGTGGAAACTAAGGAACAGCTAAATTTTCTGCGGGCCAGAGGGTGCGATGCTGCTCAGGGTTTTTTGATGGCCAAACCTGTCCCCGCGGAGAAAGTTGCTGCTCTTTTAAGCAGTCGGTTATTTACCTAGTACCAAATCTCTTTAGTTAAATCACTCAGCTGATGACTATTTTGCGTCAGTCTTGCCATTACCGCATTGATTTCCTCGGTCGATGCCGCTTGTTCTGAGGCAAGACCGTCTAGGACTTTTATACTCTGCCCCATATCCTGGATAGCTTGACTAATAAGCTGAAGTTTAGAGTGCACATCCCCCATATTATTTTTGACAAAATCAGCTAACTTCCTGATTTCCTCCGCGACCACCGCAAAACCCCTTCCGGCATCACCAGCCCGCGCCGCTTCAATGGAGGCATTCAAGCCCAGCATGTTGGTCTGATCCGCAACCCCACGAATTAAGCCTGTTACGTCGGAAACCACTGTCAGGTTCTGGCTTACTCCGGCTGATACTTGCGAAAGGGCTTCCACAATGCGCAGTAATTCCGAAGATCCGCTGGCTATTTGCCGCGTGGCACCGGTGGAATTGTCAATACCTTCACTGAGGTCGGCGGCAATTTCATTGACAATGTCTTGTTTGGTGGTGGGGGAGGTGACGACCATACTGCCGGCAATCGTGCCATCTGCTTCCACTAACGGAAGACCGATACCAACGTAGCTAAAACCAAATTTGGATTTTTCCTTAGTGACCTGCATTGCCAAACGTTTGCGCGTGACTATAGTTTGCCAGCTGACGGTGGCCTCTGGAATTTTATCGCCGCTTTTAAGACCGAAGGGTAAGTCCGGTACATCCCAGGTACGTATTACAATACCGTCCTTACTCGTAATAATTACGTAAGAATTGCCGTTAAAGATCTTAGAAATAAGTTCTCCTGCTGCAATAGCCTCATCCAATACCGCCATTACTCACTCACTCCTCTTAACTATTTTCGCAAAAAATGCATATAACTTTAAATTTCTAAGTATTTCTAGCAATTTTGCTAATATCCTTCCTCACATGCTGCAACAAACTAAATTTACCCCCCAGCAAGAAACGCGCATCAGATTCATCTGCGCGCGCTTTTCCTCATACTATCTTCCGCTGGGGCCGCTTAGCCAAAGGGTGAGTTTACTTTCTGCGCAGAGAAGCATTACGAAGGCGCCGTTAGCATACTCGGCGAGCGCCCGAACGAGAGCACGCCTGCTCGCGCCCAATTTAAGGCTACGTTTGCGGAAGTGAGGCAGCGAACCGAAAAGTATGCTAGGCGCTGTAGTTTGCTGAGTGGAGCAGAAAGCAAACTCGACCCCAGCGACCCGAAGTTAGTTTCAGGATAATAGTACAAAATAGACGCTACTTTCTTATCAACAGGAGTTTGTTCATAAGAAGGCAGCGTCTATTGCTGTTATTGCGTTGAAAACACCTCAATAACTACTCAATCAGGCCCAACCTTTGGATAACCTCAATCAATTTAGTGGTATCGATTGGTTTAGCGGCATAAGCATCACAGCCAATTTCAAATGCAGTATGGACAAATTGGGTGTCCGCCAAGGCCGTGGTCAAAATAACCTTAGTGCGCAGGGCAGGCTCAATCCCCTTTTGCCGCTCCAGATCGCGAATCGTTTTAAGTACCTTGACGCCGTCTACTTTTGGCATCATGATGTCCAGGCAAATAAGGTCATAGGGTTTACTTTCCTTTTCAGCCAACATGTAGGCATCTAACGCTTCCAGTCCGTCAACCACAATGTCACATTCACCATATTGGACCAAGAATTTTTGCAAAAATTTGCGACTGGCCAAGTCGTCCTCCGCGATAAGTATCTTCATCGTACGTCCTCCTGACTTTGTAAAGTGGCAGCCTTAAGCGTGGCTACGGCATATTTAATTTGATCGGTTAGGTTCATAATTTCCAGTTGATTGCCCCGCCGTGAAGCCAACTCAATTTTGAACGCCATACTTTTTAGTTCATCATCTTCGATTTCATTGGCGACGCGTTTAATCGTATGCGCAATATGTTCGACTGCGCCAAGGTTGTTTTCGCTCACTGCTGCTGCCAGCCCATTGATACTTTCTGTCATTTTTTCCACTGTGGGAAGGTGAACTCGGCTTAACTGTTTGGCTTCAGTGGGCACGGTAAAATAAATTTCACCATCTGGGCTTATTTTAACCCCGGTGTAAACCGGTAGCTTCTTGGCTTTGCCGACGCGGTCCATGGCGGCAAACAGTTCATCCAGATTGATTGGTTTGGCAACATAATCATCCATGCCAAAGGAGAGAAAATGCTCTCTATCCCCTTGTAGGGCATGCGCGGTTAGGGCAATAATCGGGATATGCTGTCCATCATGTTCCATGCTCCTGATTTGCTTAGTGGCCTCGATGCCGTTTAGTTCAGGCATCTGGATATCCATAAAAATAAGGTCGTAGTGATTTTTCACAAACTTGTCTACTGCCTCAACGCCATTGGCGGCGATCTCCACCGTGTTACCCTTGGCGGTCAATATTTTACTTACAACGGTTTGATTGATGAGGGAGTCTTCTACGAGCAGAATGTGGAGGGCTGCATGCGTATCCTGCCAAGACGGCAGTTTAGGAACAGGCACCTCCGGCTTATGACAAACTTTACAGCGAATTGTAAAGTAAAAGGTAGTGCCTGCGTCTTGATTGCTTTTGACCCAAATTCTCCCCCCCATCAGCTCTACCAACTGCTTAGATATAGCCAGGCCCAGCCCAGTGCCACCGGCCTTACGGGTGAAGGAACTGTCCAATTGGCTGAAACTTTTAAACAGCTTAGCTTTGTCCTCATCCGATACGCCAATACCGGTGTCGGAAACTGCAAAGCGCAGTTCGAGTTCGTCTTGGACCGCAACAAGTTGTTTGACGGTAACCAAAATTTCCCCCTCGTCCGTAAACTTGATCGCATTGTTAATAATGTTATTCAAAACCTGCGTCAGGCGTAAAGGATCACCTGTAAGAAAATCCGGTACTGCGGCCGAAAAGGAGTAGTTTAGCTCCAAACCTTTTTCGCTGATCCGTGGCGCATGCGTCTTGACTATTTCTTCTATCACTTCCTTAATATTGAAGCACGTGCTCTGGATGACCAATTTCCCGGCCTCCATCTTAGAAAAATCTAAGATATCATTGATGATATTCAATAGCGAATTGGCGCAGGTTTTAGCTATTTGCAGGTTTTCATTTTGTTCAGGCTGGAGCTGAGATGCCAGCGTAAGATCAATCATCCCTACCACCCCATTGAGCGGGGTGCGAATCTCGTGGCTCATATTGGCCAAAAACTCGCTTTTAGCTCGATTGGCGGCTTCCGCTGCGTCCTTTTCCCGCTGCAAGGCGGCCTCAGCCAGCTTTTGTTCACTGATATCGCGGATGATACTCACTATCACCTGCCGTTCGCCCATTTCTACCGCGTTCGAATTTACATCCACCGGAAAAGAACTGCCGTCCTTGCGGTAATGTGTCGTTTGTATAGATACACCCGTGACAACCGCTCGGTGCAGTAAGCGTATCGTCTCGGCTTTGTCTGCCCTGATGTCAAAAATTTTCCGTGTCAAAAGCTCGTCACGGCTATACCCATACGCTTTGGTGGCTGCTTCGTTGGCATCGATAATTTGCCCGTCGAGATCCATGAACAAGATGATATCCTGGGCCTTCTCAAGTACTACCTGGTAGCGCTTGAGCACTTCCGCACTCTCAATGCGCTCCGTTATATCGCGGCACACGCCGATATAACCGGCAAACTGCCCCGCTAAGTCATAGATTGGACCGGTGGTATCGCGTACCCAACGATAAAGACCGTCATACCGTTGCAATCTGTACTCTAATTCGAACGACCGATGCAAGTCCCAGTTCGCACGTAACACCTGTTGGCACTTTTCGACATCATCCGGGTGAATATTGTCCAACCACTTAACAGCTTTTTCTTGCGCCAGGCTTCGCCCGGTAAAATCCAACCACTTCTGATTGAAATAATCGGCGGTTTTAGTGTAGTCCATAGCACGCCACACCATGGCCGGGAAGCTGTCAAACATCGTAAGGTAAAAATCGCGTGATTTTTGCAGGTTTTCTTCCGAACGCTTTAACTCGGTAATATCATCGAGTACCACCAGCACTAGTATTTCCCCATCCATGCTGATGGGAATAAAGCTGATCTTATACCAGGGCTTCACTTCTTGATCACCACTAATTATCGTTTTCTGCAAAATCAGGTTTTGCACTGCTGTGCCGGTGCGCAGTACTTGGCTGATGGTACGGTTTATGGCGCACAAGCCGCACTGGTCGCTGTTGCCGCACCCGTCAGTGACACTGTTAACACAAACCAGACTATTGCCGAATTTACTCCCGATGGCAGTCGGCAAGTCCCGCTTGAACTTGTGTAAAAAGGCCGCATTCGCGTGCATAATCACATTATCCCTGCCGACTACCAACATCCCCATAGGATTGGCCTCAAAACTGGCGTGAAAATTGTTTTGTTCCATGCTTAACTTGGTCTCCAATTGTTTAATTCGGTTTGAGCAACTGTCATCCAATTTGGACTTGGCCTTTGAAGTCATCCCTTATGCCCCCCGACTGTTTCTAGCTGCTTTTCTAATGCTTCTCTATATATTTAAAAAGTTATTGGCTGGGTAAAAACCTCCACTCTGCCTGTGCCAACCTCCAGCACTAGCGTTCGACTTAAATTACCTCCGGTATCCGTAAGCACGGCTTGCAGTTCTAACGCGGCCAGTTCCGCAAATACGGCAGCCAGGTTACGCGCACCGATGCGAAAAATATCGTCGGCACGAGTAGAATCAGCCCCACCGAAGACCCCTAGACTGAGCTCCCTTGCTTGGCAACCATATTTTGTACCCAGCGTATGCAGCAACAAGGGTACCCCGGTGGTAGCATAGTAGCCTGGGCGGGCCGCACTTTCCCCGGCATCCGGCGGGCCGGGTAGACCAATATGGATCATACCGCCAACCCGCAGGGCCTGACTGTATGCAGTTACGGCCACACAGGAAGCCAAAGCAAAGGTTTTCAGCGTGGCATCCGGACGATCCGCAACGGCTAAACCCCCAATTCCAATCACAATGTCCATGGTTTACCCTTTCAAAGCATAGTGTACAATAACTGGGGTATGTTTGCCAAGGCAGCCTGTTTGCCCACCGCACCAATGTCAAACGCCACCTTAGGCATGCCGTAAACCACGCAGGACTTTTCGTCCTGCCCAATGGTTTTAGCCCCCTTGCGGCGCATCGCGAGTAAACCTTTAGCACCGTCATACCCCATACCGGTCAAGATTACACCGATGGCATTGGCACCCGCTTCCTTGGCAACCGAAGCAAATAACACGTCAACCGAAGGGCAATGCCCATTCACTCTTTCCCCGGTGAAACACTCCACTTTGTAGCGCCCGCCTACCTTGTGAATTTGGACATGCTGGTCACCGGGTGCGATCAAAGCAGTGCCCGGCTCGACATAGTCGCCGGTTTCTGCCTCCTTCACCCTTAGTGCAGTTTGTGCGTTCAGCCTCTCCGCAAACATACGGGAAAATATCGGGGGGATATGCTGCACCACCACAATACCGGGCAGGGTCGTCGGCAGCGCTTTAATGATGCTGTAGACAGCTTCTGTACCCCCGGTTGAAGCGCCAATGGCAATAAGTTTATCCGTTCCTGCCGGCTTAGAGTCCTCAACTTGACCGGTAGACACAGCCTGTTGGACAAGCTGCACATTAGCTTTGGCGGCAATCTTAATCTTAGCAATTAAATCGCGAATAAAGCCTTCCACGCCGGTCGGTGAATTCAGGTCCGGTTTGCTTAAGAAGTCCACCGCTCCTGCGTTCATCGCGTCGAACACCGTGGCGCTGATGGTACTGATGACGATTACAGGCAAAGGATACTGCGGCAGCAGGCGGCGAATAAATTCTATCCCATTCATCTTCGGCATCTGCACATCGCACGTCATCACATCCGGAGCAAACTGCAAAATCTTATCACGTGCATCAAACGGATCGATAGCACGCGCTACAACCGTAATGTCCGGGTCTGAAGCTATGCCGCGCGTTATGACTTCACGAAAAACCATGCTGTCATCGACCACCAGTACCTTGATTGGGGTGCTGCCCATCATACTTCATCCTTTCTGTATACTGCCGGCATGATGTATTTGTACGATGTTTCTTCACGGTTAAGTGATTCAGAGTGTCCGATAAACAAATAGCCCCCCGGTTCAGTTAGGTCATAGAGTTTACGTACTAGTTGGTGCTTGGTAGCGTTGTCGAAGTATATCATGACATTACGGCAAAAAATTACGTGAAACCTTCTTTTAAAAGGAAAGGTTGGTTCCATCAGATTAAATTGGCGAAAGATGACCTCCTGCTTGATCTTTTCACTGAGAGTTGAGTATTCCGAGTCGAGGCGAGTGAAATAATTCAGCCGCCAATTAGCAGGTAATGCGGTGAGCACATCACTGCTGTAGACACCACGTTTGGCGATTTCTAAGACCTTGCCTGAGATATCCGTCGCCAACACCTTGGTATCCCACTTTTGTTTTTCCGTGCCAAAAAATTCATCGATGAGCATGGCTAAGGTGTAGGGTTCCTCACCGGAAGAGCAGCCCGCGCTCCACACGCGTAAGTCTTTATGTTTTAAGCCTGCTAATTGCGGCAGTACCTTATCCCGAAAGAAGTTGAAGTGCTCTACCTCTCGCATAAAAAATGTGTGGTTAGTGGTTATTTTATCGATTAAGGTGCGCACTGCCGTGCCTGTGCGATCCGCCGCCAAATATTTGAGATAATCCGAAAAATTGGTGATACCTTGTTCCTCTAGCACCGCATGCAGCCGGCCGGTTACCAGTGCCTGTTTTTCCTCTTGCAAATTTATCCCATAATTGGCTTTAATGTATTCGGCCAATTGCTTAAATTCTGACAATGTTATCGTAACCATAAGCTTCACCTGCTAGTTGGCTGAGGGAGAGAGCTGATGCTTCTCTCCCTTTGCCACGCCAAGTTAATATTTACCGAATTCCTTATCGCTTAAATCAATGTGTTTGGCACCGGCGGCAGCGACTTGCGCATATGCGCTTGCAGAAGCCGGCTTGTGTTTACTGGATTCAGCCATGTTTTCCAGCATTTTGAGTACCTCTGGGTTAATGCTTTCCATTTGGCGAGAAGTAGTGGCGTTAATTTGCTTTAGTTTAAAGCGACCGACTTGTTCGCGCAAGACTTCAGCCTGACTGGAGAGTTCTTCGCTCGAGGCAGCACTTTCTTCTGAAGTGGCGGAATTGTTCTGGGTTACATCAGATACCTGCGTAATGCCTTGGTTGACCTGGGCAATGCCACTGGCCTGTTCGTCCGAAGCGGTGGCTATATCCCCGACCAGGTTGGCCGCTTTGGTCACTCCATCGACGATTTTGGTCAACGCCTCTGCCGTTGCATTGGCGATCTTGGTGCCGCCTTCCACCTTTTTAATCGAGCCCTCGATCAAACCGGTAGTTTCCTTTGCCGCATTGGCGCTGCGGGCTGCAAGATTGCGTACCTCTTCTGCCACTACGGCAAAACCTTTGCCATGTTGCCCGGCGCGAGCTGCCTCAACCGCGGCGTTAAGGGCCAGGATATTAGTTTGGAAGGCTATTTCGTCAATGACTTTAATAATTTTGGAGATATTGCTGGAAGAGTCATTAATTTCATCCATTGCCTTGAGCATGCCTTGCATTTGCTCATTGCCGTCGATCGCCCCACCTTTGGCCGCTAAGGCCAGCTCATTGGCTTGATTGGCATTAACCGCATTTTGCCTGGTCTGCGTCGCTATTTCTTCCATCGAAGCGGTGAGCTGTTCAATCGAACTGGCTTGTTCAGTGGAGCCTTGGGATAGGATTTGGGCGGAGTCCGATACCTGGCGTGCACCTGCCGCCACTTGGGCTGCGGCATTGTTAATATCATGCAATACATTGTTAAAGGCTTGAATAATGTTGTTAAGTGAGTTTTTAATTTCGATAAAGTCGCCCCTGTACTCAGCTGTAATGCCAACATCTAAGTTGCCGTTAGCCATATCCACCAATACAGAGGAAATTTCATTGACGTAGGAATAGAGGGTCGTGATAGTATCATTGAGTGAATTTTTGATCTTAGCATGGTCGCCTTTATAGTCACCCTTGACACTTACCTGTAAGTTACCTTTGGCCATTTCTTCTAGGACCAAAGCGGCTTCCTGTACCGGCTCAATGATGGCGTCGATAAGCCCGTTGAGACCTGAGATAAGTTTCTTCCAATCGCCGCTAAACGCCTGTGCATTGGCCCTTTCAGTCAGTTTGCCGGCATTGGAAGCTTCAACAAGCCGTAAAACTTCTACGTTAACTTCTTTCAGGTTCTTACGTAATGCCTCCATGTTTTCGTTGATAAAGGCCTTCTTGCCCGGGAACTTCTCAAGCTCTGCTTCGAAATTACCTTGGGCAAATTCTGCTACACAAGCCATCGCTTTTTTCTTGACGGCAATGTGTCCGCTCACCATTTTATTCACACCTGCGGCCATAACTCTGTAGGCCCCTTTAAACTTCTCTTCCGGCACGTACACATCGATATCGCCTGCGTCATGTTCATGTGACATATGATCCATTTCGGCAATAAATTGTTTGATGTTGGCGCGTAGCGCCTCAAGGTTGTCATTGATAAAAGCTTTCTTACCGGGGAACTTCTCTAGCTCCGCATCCAGATTGCCTTGGGCAAATTCGGCGACACAAGCCATCGCTTTTTTCTTAACTGTAATGTGGCCGCTCACCATTTTATTGACGCCTGCAGCCATTACTTTATAAGCGCCGTTAAACTTCTCTTCCGGTACATACACATCGATATCGCCCGCATCGTGTTGCTGCGACATGTGATCCATTTCGGCAATCAAATTACGCAGCGTCGTGGCTACTTGTTGCAGGCTCCTACCTAAAACATCCTTAGCGGAGCTCACTTTAACTTCCTGGTTAAGATCGCCGGCGGCAATCCTATCTACCGCTTCAGCCTGGCCGCGGATATTTTCGACCATTTTTTCAAACGAACTCATCAGCCGCCCGATTTCATCCTTAGACTTGCTTACAATTTTAAACTCTAAATCACCCATAGCCATTTTTTCGGCCGCATCTTCCAATTCTTTGACTGGGGTGCTGATGATGCGTGTGAGCAGTAAACCTAAGACCACTGCTACTACCATACCGATGAGCACAATTAGGATTAACATGGTAACAGTGCTGTTGGTATTTTGATTAAGCAGCTTGGACTGCTGCCTACCCGTAGTGACATTAAAATTGAGCACGGTAGACAGTGCGTTATTCAAGTCAGTCGTAATCGAGCTCCCTTGGGTCTGCGAGATTTGGTAAGCTTGCGCTTGCTTGCCCGCTAAACTCAATGCCGCTTCCTGTTGATTGATCGGTTGGAGTTGCTGCCAATCGGACTGCACCTTCGCAAAGTTTTGCCGATCGGTATCCAAGGAAATTGTTTGGGTGTATTGGTTCATATTGGTGGTAAAGATATTTTGCAAAGTAGTGATCTGGTTTGCATATTGTTGCAATTTCGCTGGGTCTTTTTCCAACATCATGTTGCGCAGGGTTACCCTGGTCTGCTGATAGGCATCATCCATATTGGCAACGTAGCTTATGGCTACCCCGTAATTTTCATACAGACTTCTGTATTGACTATCCGCCAGTTTATAATCATTGATGGAGATCACCCCAACTACACCCGCAATCAAGGCCACCAGGATAAAGGACGAAATTAATTTCTTACCGATTTTCATATTCATAAACCATTGCATATTTATTTCCCCCCTCCGTTATTCAACCGCCGCTGTGATAATTTTGACTTCTTCCTCATTGATCAGTGCATCACAATCCAAGATAAGTTTAACCGTGTTTTCCACTTTACCAATCGCTTTAATATACCGGTTCCCTCCACTACTGACTTCTGGCGGTGGTACGATATCCGTTTCCGGTATGGCCAAAACTTCTGACACGCTGTCTACGATCAGCCCGATGGAATTTTCTGCAATGTCGATGACAATTACACAGGTCCTGTCGTTATATGCCAACTGCGGTTTTTTGAACCTCGTTCGCACATCCATAACGGGAATAATTTTCCCCCGCAGATTAATAATGCCGCGAATGTAATCAGGTAGTTCCGGTACTTCGGTGATTGGCTGCAGGCCAATAATTTCGGTGACAAATTTAATTTCAATCCCATAAAATTCATTCCCCAGATTAAAGGTCAGGTATTTGCCCTTTTGGGTATCTTCTTCTTGGTCTAGCACTACTTCGTCAAGTATCCTGTCTGCCACACTTACCTCTCCTTCCTACAAGTTGTCTTTTGTTGTGCACGCTTAATCTTTCTGCTACTCACCCCACTTTTAGGTAAATTTTGCAGGGTTAACTTCTGACTTGATGTGTTACATGTTCCAACAACCCACCGACGTCCAGGATGAGGCTGATGCTGCCATCTCCTAATAAGGTACAGCCGGATAAGCCTGTGATTTTCTTTAAACTCTTAATATAATTAGGAAGGGTCTTGACCACTACTTGTTGTTGGCCAAGCAATTCGTCAGCATAGAGGCAAATAGAGCTAGTGTCTTGCTCCACCATGATCAAAATCCCCTCCGTGAAATCAGTCATAGCAGTTGCCACCTGATACAAATCATGCAAACGCAGCACCGGGAAGCACTGGCCTCGGACCATAATCACTTCATTACCGTTAGGGTCGGTGATGATGTCATTAGGTTTAGGCCGAAAGGATTCTTTAATACTGGTGGTGGGTAGAGTGTAGCGCGAATTTCCCACGCGAATATTCATGCCGTCGATGATAGCCAGGGTCAGCGGTATTTTCAGCGTAACCTTGGTCCCTTCCCCCGGTGTGCTGTCCACGAGTACGCATCCGCCCACCGCCTCAATATTTTTTACCACCACGTCCATCCCCACGCCGCGGCCGGAGAATTCAGTCACCTGCTCTTGGGTGGAGAACCCGGGAAGGAAGATTAGGTTATAGATTTCCCGATCGCTCATTTCGGCGGCAGGCTTGTTCAATAAACCATGTTGCTCAGCGCGTTGTAAAATTTTGGCCTGATCTAAGCCTTTGCCGTTATCCTTGACTAAAATCAAGACATCGCCGCCGGCATTTGTGGCTTCGAGAGTAATGGTAGCCGGAGCGGTTTTACCTGCTGCCAACCGTTGTTGGTTACTTTCAATCCCGTGATCAATCGAATTGCGCACTAAATGCATCAGGGGATCGGATATGTGTTCGATGATATTTTTGTCGACTTCAGTTTGCTCCCCGACAATCTCCAGCGTTACTTCCTTGCCCAGTCTTTTGCTCATATCTCGCAAAATCCGGTGCATTTTCTGAAAGGTCGTGGCGAGCGGGACCATCCGAATGGACATCACCATGTCCTGCAGCTCACCGCTTATTTTGCGTAACTGGCGAGCGGCTTTGTGAAAATTATCCAGTTCCAGTCCGGTCAAATCGGGGTTTTGCGTCACCATGGCCTCGGCAATTACTAATTCACCGACTAAATCCATGAGCTTGTCCAGTTTGTCGACATTAACGCTGATAATACTCTGGGCAACGCCACTTTTCAGCTCAGTGGGAGCTTTGGGCACTGAATTTAACACTACCTTTTCCGCGAGCTGTTCATGCAGTTTTAGCTCTAGCTCCATTGGGTTTAAATTGTTGGCAGTCTGAAAGGTCACAAATTCTTGCTCATCGGCAAGTTCAATCAATTCAAAGTCTTTGAGAAAAGCAGTATTATTTAACAGCTTGTGTATTTCTGCATAATCACTGTCAGTTTTCAACAAAATGGTAAACCCATTTTCACGAATCACCGCGACACTTGCATCATTGTCAATGATGTCAACAGGTACATAGTGCAAATCAGAGGTAAATTCCTTTAGGTTATGTACTATCGAGTACGCACGGATATTCTCCATTTCACAATCGTCTTCAAAGAAGATGACTGCCTTGAACAGGTTTTGCGCCAAATGCGGCGTCCGGCGATCTGAGCTTATGTAGTATTGTTGATTAACAGGTGCCGGTGTCCTATCCGGCGGGGGAGCGGCAGGGAAATTGGTTTGTTTGAGCAATTGCAGAAAATCGCGAATTTCTTGCATGAGCTGTGTTGCTTCCCCATCCGGAGTGTCGCCGTTTTTAACCTTGGCCAGCTCCACTTTGGTAAAATCAATGCCGGACAGGACCAGGTCTGACAACATTGCACAGTCAACCTGTGCGGGTTTGCTTTCCCGCAGAAAAAAGAACAAGTCCTCTACTGCATGTGCAACCGTAGCGATGTTGTTAAATAACATCATGGCGGACGACCCTTTGATGGTATGCATCAACCGAAAAATTTCATTGATGGCGGCTTCACCGAAATTACTCTCTTTTTCACTTGCTAAAATGATTTGTTCCAGCTGTTCAATATTTTGCGTAGTTTCAAAGATATAGACATCAATCATTGGTTCGTCTGAGAATTGACCCGACATTCCTAGCACCCCCTTTACTGTCTAAGTTGACGCGACTTTAGCCAAGGTTTGGAGTACTTGCTCGTGTTTAAACGGCTTGACGATGAAAGCGGTGGCACCGTGCACTAGGGCTTGTTTGACCATCATTTCTTGGCCCATCGCGGAAATCATAACCACTTTCGCATTGCCATCAATGGTTCTGATCTGCTTCAGCGCATCAATGCCATTGTACTGCGGCATGGTAATGTCCATGGTGATGATATCCGGTGCACACTCTATGAATTTTTCAACTGCCAGCGCACCATCCTCCGCTTCAAATATTTCGTAGTCTTTGTCCGCCAAAATATTTTTGATTGCCATGCGCATGAAAGCTGAATCGTCCACTACCAAAACTTTTGTCACTTAAACCCCTCCATCCCTTAAGCTTTACTCTAAGCCAAAATTGTCCATTAAAACATTCAGCGTTGACAGCACCCGTTCGCGCAAAGGGAACTCACACCCACTTAGCCGCCATTTGAGACATAACTCATGAAAGGTTCCCGTGAAAATACTGGCCAAATCTTCATGCCGGTTCTCGTAGTGAGCCGCTCCGGCGTCACGGGTCGGGTGAATTTGTGCTTGCACAAAACGCAGGCGTCTGGTAAATATTTCCTTTACTAGGGCACCTATCTCAGGATCATGCCCCAATACATCGTACGCTTGCGTTATTGAAGTAATTGCAGGGTAATTTTCATAGTACCCGGCAAAGGTGGTAAAAAAATAGGTTAAGGCTTCGCGTGGCTGCATATTACGTGCGCGACTTGTTTCGATAATTGCAGTGTCATACTGGGAAAAGTGCTCCAAAACAGCAATGATTAGGTCGCTTTTTTTGGCAAAATGTTTAAAAATTATACTTTCTGACACGCCCAATTTTTTGGCGATGGCTTTGGTCGACATGGCCTGAAGGCCACTAGCGTGAATTGCCTCAATTGCAGCGAGTACAATCGTGTCTTTGCGAGGGATCATGTTTACCTTGCTCATCCTACTCACCTTTCAATTACAGGCTAGTGAGTACTCACTCACCCCTGTATTCGGATTATAATATGAATATATTTCCTTTGTCAAATATTATATTATTGTGCAGCATTTCGGCGAATACGCAAAAAAAATGCAGAAACCCTTATACTAGAGTCTCTACATTTACACCGAACTTATTTTATTTACTATATTTCTTAGGGGTGTATGGCTGTCTCTATGTTGGGACTGCCGAAATGGTAGTTGTTTTTACCGTGCTCCTTGGCGTAGTACATGGCAGTATCGGCTACACGCATTAACACATCAAAGTTGTCCCCACTTGCCGGGAAGGATGCCAATCCAATGCTGGTCGTGACCCGCAGCGCATAATCACCGCACATATAGGGCAGTTGAAAAGCTTCCAGCACTTTTTGGGCTAGACGCTCAACGTCTTTTTGGTGCTGGAGACCGGTATATAGGATGGTGAATTCATCGCCGCCCATACGTGCCACAGTATCATGCGCACGTACTATGCCGTTTAAGCGCGTGGCAACTTCCTTGAGGAGCTGGTCCCCCGTGGAATGGCCGTAATTATCATTGATGCGCTTAAAGCCATCAATGTCCAGAAACATTACAGCGACAATGCGCTGCGTACGTTGGGCTGCCGCCAATGCCACGTTCAGGCGATCCTCAAATAACATCCGATTGGCTAACCCAGTCAAGCCATCGTGGTAAGCGAGATACCTGATTTTTTCTGCGGCGAGTTTTTGCTCCGTAATATCCTCTTTAACCGCAATATAACTGGTGATAACACCCTTGCTGTTGCGGGCTGGTGAAATTGAAGCAGCTTCCCAGTACAATTCACCATTTTTCTTTCTATTATGAAACTCACCTGTCCACTTCTGGCCGGAACTTATTGTCTGCCACAATTCTCTGTATTCTTCCGCTGTTTTATCCCCGGATTTGAATATTCTCGTGTTTAATCCCTTTACTTCTTCAAACGTATACCCGGTTACTTCGACAAATTTCGGATTGACGTACTCGACATCACCGTTGACATCAGTGATTACGACACTACTCGGGCTTTGCTCGATAGCGCTCGATAGCTTGCGTAACTCCTCCAGCGCGGTTTGTCGGGCCGTAATGTCATGAATGATGGAGTAAAGGAGCTCGCGCTGATGCATCTGCAAATATCCGGTATACACTTCCACGTCACGGATACTGCCGTCCGCCAACCGATGTTGAAATTCGAAGTGATGACATTCATCCATGACCGATTGGTTCATGCGAGTAAATATGTCCACCTCCGGCAGGCGATTTAAATGGGAAATTTTAAGACTCAGTAAATCCGCACGGCTGTACCCATAAAAATTAATGGCGGCGGCATTAGCATCGACAATCTCGCCTGTATGCGGATCGATTAACAGCATCACGGCATGATTATTCCGGAACAAACTACTGTAGCGCTTCTCACTTTCGCGTAACGCTACTTCGTCTTGGAGGCGTTGCGTCACATCTCGCATATTTATGATTATACCGCAAATTTCGGGGCTATCTAGCAAATTGTTTGCCACAACCTCGATATAACGCCAAGAACCATTACAATGGCACACGCGCAATTCCTGCATGGGAGTCGGTCCGACATGTCTAGGGCAACTCCGAATTGCCAAGGCAGCATCATAGTCGTCCGGATGGACAAATGTAGTGAGTGATTTGCCAATTAAATCCTCCGGTCTATACCCCAAGACCCGTTTTACTGCCGGTGTGATGTAGCGTATCACCCCGTTAACATCCAAGATGACAATAATATCGGATGAATTGACTACGATCATGTTTAAAAACTCTTGTCTTTCACGCAAAACAACTTCCGCGATTTTGCGTTTGGTTATGATCTGAACCATGGGACGATAGAGAAATACATAAAACACTGGGAGTAGGCATACAGTCAAAAGGAACGCATCGACCAGGAAAAATTCTTGACGGACAAAGCTGAATAAAGGCTCTAATAGCATGAGGATAAGCTCAACAACAAAAACAGACGTTCCCAAAATAATGAAGGACATCACAGGACTGGTACGGTCACCGAAAGACTTTTGCCCAACTTTATCGCGAGCATGCAAATCCATTTTTTCCACCTCGCCCTTTCTTGCATCCAACTGTATCCAACTGCATTTAACTTTCATGCAATTAATTATTTAGTTGTTTCCGGTTGTTCTAAGTCAAACCCTTCATTAAATAAATGCAAGCAGACATCCACCACGACAGAATCGTATAATTTTCCTTTATTCTCGTTTATCTCGGCGAGTGCCTGCGGCAGACCAACTGCCGGGCGGTACGGTCGGTGTGATGCCATTGCTTCAACTACATCGGCTACACACAAAATTTTTGCTTCCAATAAAATATTATCGCCCTGCAACCCTTGAGGATAGCCGGAACCATCGAGTTTTTCATGGTGCTGCGCCACAATTGTGGCAACAGGCCCTTCAAACGGGATCTTCTGAATAATTTCATAGCTTACTTGAGGGTGAGTTTTGATTATGCTCATTTCAATCTTGGTCAGTTTGCCAGGTTTATTAAGAATATCGGTAGGTATATTGATTTTGCCAATGTCATGCAGTCTGCCGGCAATCAAGAGCGCATCGATTTGTTGCGGCTTTAACCCCATTTCAGCAGCAATAGCCCCGGCCAGCCTAGCGACACGCTGCTGATGTCCGGCGGTATACGGATCCTTTTTTTCGGCAACGGTCATCAAAGCATTGACTGTTTCTTGCAAGGTTTCCCGTAGCTTTGTTAAACTCTGTTGCAAATACAGTTCAGTTGCAAGTTTTTCCGTCACATCTCGTACAGTTACCAAGCATACCTGGGCAGGAGCATCGTCAATCACGACCAGTGAAGCTTCCGATTCCAAAACCGAACCATCTTTACGACGATAGCGCCTGACTCCTATCACAGCGCCGGTCTGGCGCAGGGCCCGGCTAATATTTTCGGCTACAGATAATTCGGAGTTAACCACAATGTCATCCAGTTTAATCTGCTTGATTTCAGTCGCTGAGTATCCTGACATCTGCAAAAACTGCTCATTAGCCTCTAAGATAACATGTGTTTTCATGTCCAAAACAAAGATACCATCGGAAGAGTACTGGATTAAAGACAAATATTTACGTTCAGATGCCCGCAGTTGCTCAGTTTGTTGCTCAGCATCATTTTTTGCTCTAGTGACATCTTCGGTAATACAGCTGACACCTATTACTCGTCCGCGCTTATCTTTAATCGGATAAGTTGCAAAGTTTAAGTATTGTGTCTTGCCAGCCAGCTTTGCTTGGCGTACTTCCCGATGCGGCAACCCATCCGTAAAGGTCTGCGTTGGCAAACAATCGCGGTCATTCACCCGCTCCACATCAATTACGTCATACAGCAACGGTTTCTGCGTAAAGTCGACTAGCGGATACCAGCTTTTGATTTGGCAATTTACAGCTTCAATTCGCAGATCTCGGTTAATTAAACAAATTCCAACGCCCAAGCTGTCCACTATGCTTTGATACTTTTCTGCCATTCCTGCATCGCTAGGTGCTGCAGCAGTTTGCCCCCCAAGGCTAAGTCCCGCTAATAAGCGGGTTGGCGAGAGTAACTGCAAAATTCCCCTTTTTGGTTCTTTCGGTCGCATTAATAATCCCCCGGACTTCCCGAACTCCTCAGTCGCCCTAACAACCAAGTATGTTCACATTTTGCGATTAGTTTTATGTCACCGACCGGATTCCCCTATATTTTTTGATTTTTCGACGCATAGTGTCATAATTCCTTTTTATCTTCCGATTCTCCTAGTTAAACATGGCGCGGGCTAGTTCCGCTTGGCCAAACCGGCCATACTATCAGTAAAAGCGCGGCAAAAATGGTATAATGATAGTGTGTGACAGGTGGACAAGCTACGGCACAAAAAGGATTTTGGGAGGCTGTAAAATGATCAGTGAAGCAGAAATACGCGAAGCACTGCGAGATGTAATGGATCCGGAAATTCATCAAAGCATCATCGATCTGGACATGGTGCGCACTATTCAGATTGACGGGAATACGGTTACTGTCGATATTGCCTTAACCATCGCCGGTTGCCCACTCCAAAACGAAATAAAGGCCTCCGTCGAAGCTAAGCTTAAGAGTTTGCCCGAGGTGCAAGCCGTGCGGGTAAAGCTTGGGGTAATGGCAGAGGAAGAACGCCGGCAGTTAACGGAGCGCCTGCATGGGCCAAAGGCGGCAGCAAAATCTCCCATCATGGACCCCAATTCTCCAACCCGAATTATCATCGTCGCCAGCGGCAAGGGCGGAGTAGGTAAATCTACCGTGACGGTTAATCTCGCGGTGGCGTTGTCCCGCCTAGGCAAGCACGTTGGTATTTTAGATGCTGATATCTATGGCTTCAGCATCCCCCGCATGATTGGCGCCTCCGGTGCACCGACCGTCTTGGGCGAAGATACCATCCTGCCCTTAGAGGCACATGGTGTTAAACTAATTTCCATGGGCAGCTTTGTCAGTGAAGATACGCCTGTGGTTTGGCGTGGACCCATGTTGATTAAAGCCTTGGAACAATTTTTGACCGACGTACTCTGGGGTGAACTGGACTATTTGTTGATTGATTCCCCGCCCGGAACCGGAGATATTGCGTTAAGTGCCATGCAAATGCTGCCAAAGGCCAAGGTATTAATCGTCACCACTCCCCAAGCGTCAGCTTTCAAGGTCGCGAGCCGAGTTGGTCATATGGCGCAGAAGGTGCAAATGCCGGTGCTGGGTGTAGTTGAGAACATGTCTTACTTTGTATGCGACAGTTGCCTGCAAGAGCATCATATCTTTGGCGAAGGGGGCGGCGAACAAGTTGCGACTGCTCTCGGCACGCAATTATTGGCCAGAATCCCTCTGGGGGCTGATGTGCGGGAAAAAGGGGATACCGGGGAACCAATCGCCGTTCAAGCGCCGGAAGCACCCGCTGGCAAAGCATTTAATGATTTGGCCCTAGATATTGACAGGTCCTGGTAAAAACCTTACCGCCTAGCACGCATGCTCGCGCCTAATTTACGGCTACGTTTGCGAAAGTGAGGCAACGAACCGAAAAGTATGCTAGGCGCTGCAGTCTGCGAAACGGAGCAGAAAGTAAACTCGACCCCAGTAGTGCTGCAAGCGGCATACGGGTCTATCAAAAAGCAGCAACCTCCTGACGCCAAAGGGAGGTTGCTGCTTTTTAGTCCATGCGATTCATCGTAACTGGAAGCTTCTTACGCAAAAATAAATTTAATTCGACACAAAGCGACGAAATCCTTTAATATATTACAAATTTACATAAATTTCTACAGCAAAGCTTAATGATGTTTGTTATAATAGGCGTACAGGATAATATATTTATTGCTCTCTTTGTGTGGCCAGAAAGGTGGATACACTTATGCACCAAAATAACAGCCAACTCAGCGAATTAGAACTAGTCTCTCTGGCCAAGACCGGACACCAGGAGGCCTATACTTTGCTGATTGAACGGTATGAACCTGAAATCCGCAAAATTGCCTACAAGTACTTTCTGCAGCGGGCCGAATACGATGATTTGATTCAAGAAGGGCGCATCGCTATTTACCGGGCCATCCAGTCCTTTGACACTGCTTCCGGGCACCCCTTTGATCATTTCGTCCGTATGTGCATCAAACGTGGCTTAATTGACACTCTGCGTTCGCACAACAGGCGCAAACACGTCAATCTCAACACAGCCTTTTCGCTGAACAACAACCTGTCGGATGAAAACGAACACACCTATCTCGACCGTATGGCTACCGGCACCGACCCCGCGCAAACGGTCATTGACCTGCAAGAAGCGCGTTCCATTATTAAAGATTTGACGCAAAATTTATCGGCAATGGAACGCCAAGTGTTCGCCTATCACTTCGTTGCCGGCTATAAACCACATGAGATGGCGAAAACCTTGGGGCTAAAACCAAAAGCATTGGATAATGCAATTCAACGCATCAAGAAAAAAACCGAGACCTTCCGGGAACTACACAACCGCATCTGCTAAACCCGGCAAAATTTCTGCTATTTTCCCAGGCAAGCACAGGAGCTGTTCGATTAGAACGAGCTCCTGTTGTGTTGTTCAAGCTTATAAACCATCGCCAATACTTCAGCTACGGCTTGATATAGTTCCGGCGGAATCGCCGTATTAACTTCACACTTGAGCAAAGCTTCCACTAGTAACTTGTTTTGTTGCACTGGAATGTCTGCCTTATGGGCCACTGCCAGGATTTGTTCCGCCAGTTCACCCCGGCCTGAGGCAATGATTCTGGGGGCATTATCTTGTTCCCGATCATAGATTAAGGCCACTGCTTTTTTGATTTGATCTTGCGCCATATCCCACCATCCCGCTTAAATTTTGGCATCAAATGTACCTGCTTTAACTACAGGTGGCAACAGCGAGTTTCGCAGTGTACCCACAGGATGGGCTTCCACACTTAAGGTCCCTAAGGTGTACCCCGCTGTTTGCAGTGAAGCTCTAAGGCCTGCTTCATCCAGAGCGGAAATTTCCGTTGGCCTTTCCGCCACCACCCGGATGCCGATGGTTTTATCGATTACATTCATGTGGATATCTAAGTTGCCCAATTTACTTAGGGCCAAATGCAACAAAATATAACAGTTCCACGGGTCAATTTTTTGACGTTTGCCCCCGTGCCGTGACAATATTTGCAGTTGGAGCGTTTGCGCTTGATTTGGAGCCGTGAGCGGAATACAGAAAAACCGATAAGCGTTACCCACTTTGGCTTGTACCGCTTGGGTAATTAATTGCTGTGCTGTAAGCTGATGCAAAATTGTGTCCGCAGCTTGGGTCAACTTGGCTAAGCCTGCGTGCTCCAGCTGGGCCGCGTTTGCTTTGAGTTGCAGTAAGAGTGGTTTTAGGCTCATACTCGTCGTCAGCCGCAGCTTGGTTGCCAGCTCACTGACGTCAGCGTGCCCGTTACCCAGTGTTTGCAGCACTTGAGCCAACTCCTGTTCGTAATTAACCCCCAAAAGGTTGATGTTAGCAGTAATATTTGACGTTATTGCCGCAGTTGTAGGAGTTTCCGCCAACAAAAGGTTGACAACTTGCAACAGCTGCGGCAAGTAAGCTGGGGTAGCGGCACTCGCGGCTTGTTGCGGGGCATCCGGTAATTGCTGCAATGCGTTCGTTAGCTCATTTTTTAGACTTAACAACAAAACGTCAAGCGGCGGAGCGTGCTCTAAGGTATCAATCGCCTGAAAGGTTGCCGTATCAAGGGGAATACCCAGTTCAAGCATTTTACTGAGGACAACGATAGTAGCATCACCCGGAAATGTTTGCATAATAGCTTTACCTTGGGCGATTTCTGCGGCGGAAAACGGCGTACCGTGGTGTAAAAGTTCTGTTACCAGGGTTTTGACAGCAGGATTCGCGGGTAGATTCAAACTCTTGAGGAGAGCATTTACATCGATATTTTGAGTTTCGTCCGAGCCCTGGCTTGCACTGATGAGTTTTAGTTCCATTGCTCCTTGTCTGACGTTACCTGTCACCAGCAAGTTTACTTGGTCCCCAGCATTCAAATTGGCGTCAACAATTGCCCTCAGCTTAACACCCTCTATTTCCAGCATGGCGTAAGCATTGCCGTCAAGTTCGGTAACTGTGGCCGACACTATACTCCCCGGCTTTAACTCGAGCTGCCGGAGGTTATCGGCCTGATTGACTAACTTAGTCAGAATGTTAGGCATAAGTGAGGAAATTTCCATCTGTACCGCTCGTCCTTCCCATATTAATGGGTCATTAAGCTACTTAAGGCTTACCAATTTGCTTTGTGAAAAATAGGGTAAATTTAACGTGAAAAGGAGGAAACTTTAAACTAATTGTAGAATTTATACCACTACAGTAAACTATTATGCAGGAGGATGGTAATGGGTTCGGCAGTTTTTCAACAAAATGACGGCATGGTCGCTATTGTCGCGGTCACCCAATGCGGTCTAATCACAGGCGAACAATTCATCAAGCTAAGCGAGTTAATTAAGGTGTGGGATATTCCGGCACTCAAACTTACCACCAGGCAAACTATCATCGTGCTATGTAAGCCGGAACAAGTTAACGGCATTACAGAAAACCTCAAGGAAATAGGGCTGCAGGTGGGCGGCTTTGGCGGTGTAGTGCGCAATATTAAGGGGTGCTGCGGTTCACCCAATTTGTGCGAAAGATACTTGTCGGATGCCCTTGGCGTAGGCATTGAAATTCAGGAAAAATTCTTCAATCAGACCGTGCCCAAGGATTTTAAAATTGCCACCGCAGGCTGTGTGCGGGGGTGCACCGACCCCTACTGTGCTGATTTCGGTGTGGTTGGTTCAGGCAAAGAAGTTTTCGATGTGTATATTGGCGGCCGCGGCGGCAGTCCCAAACCTCAGCACGGAGCTTTAATTGCGAAAAAAATTGATCGTGCTGATGTTATCAACTTGTTAGAACATGTGCTAACCGTTTATCGTCGAGAAGGTCAGGCTCATGAAAGGTTATGCCGGACTATTGCCAGAATCGGCTTAGATCAGTTTAAACTCGCAATCGAAACTAAGGCTGCAGTTGACAATAACTTTTTACTCTTTTTAGGAGGGACAAAGCGTGAACAATGAGAGAATTAATTTGGCAAGGCTAAAATCAGACCTGTACCAGCATTGTGAAGAATGCAATCAAAATGACAACTGCGTTGAGCATGAATGCCTTGTCGGCTATGCCCTGTTATGTATTGATTATGCCAACAAGTCCGGTACAACCCTAATTGCAGGCGGCGACAAGCTTATACCTATGCACGATGCCAAACCCTATAACCTCGAATTTGTTGCGGAAGGTTTGGCTCAAACTTGCATAGAATGTAAGAACTGCATGGATAACCATACCAGTGACTGTGTCATCGCTCTGAGCCGCAATTGTCTGGAATTTGCTTACTTACAACAACCATTGCCCTATTCCGGTAACGTTATTACTTATCTGGTAGACTTAGCGGCAAGAGATGCCGCCTTAGCCCAAAAAACCAAGGAAGCTTTTCAATACAAGAAGTAATTCAATTCAACCAGGCAGATTCAACCAGGCAGGCAGTTCGGGGCGTCGTTCCGGGCTGCCTGCTATTTTTGCAGAATTCTTTTACCAAGCGTGGGCTTACTTTGCTCCTCTCGCACCAGAGCGACGCTGACCCCAAACAAAATCCAAAAAATAAATCCGGTGCTGAGGATAGAATCATTAAACAAGCCCTGGAATAGATAAGCACACCACCCGACAAAAAGTCCGGCTGCAAATACGCCGCGCTCCCCGCTAACTTTGTGCGTGATAAACAGCTTGATATTTGCCGCTAAATGGCGACCCAGCAAGAGCAAAAACACCAAGAGACTCAACAAACCGCCGCCGAAGGCGACATCTAAATAAATGTCATGCGGTTTATCGATAAAGACGTTGTAGTCGCCTTCCTGAGGTCCCATTTGGGGATCATCTTGGGGAAAATAGTAAGCTAAGGTGTCAAGGCCATAGCCCAGCCACGGTTTTTGTTTGATTAGGGCGAGCGTCTTGCGCCAGATGAATATTCTGCCGTCGCCCGGACCTAAGCCCGGGGGTGGTAAGGTGAAAATATTCCCCGAATTGGCGGCAGAAGCGGCACTGGCGCCACTAGGCCTGCCCGACTGACTCTGCCCTACGTGCGTGTTGTTCGCTTCGCGGCCGGGGAATATGCTATGGGTAACCGTCCCGAAGAATCCGACATCCTTAGACCAGATGCGGCCGTCATGCGCATTAAGTGTGAAAAATATTGCAGTACACACGAGCACACATACACCTAGCGTGATTAAGCCCCGTTGTCGATCTTTGGCCAAAAAAAGTAGAATCAGGATAACCGGGAACACGACAATGATTGTCAAAAAGCCGCTTGTACTTAGGGAGGTTAACACCATACTAAAGCTTAGCAAGGCCAATACACCCCAGACCACTCGACCTTTAAGTGCCTTAGTCAGAACTGCCAAAGTTAAAAAGATGACTGTCATGGTACCGCCGATACCACTCATATAGTTTTGGTTTTCTAAGGTTGTGTTAAACGTTCCTTGGAGTTGGGTATAGGGCGTGTTGCCTAAAAACAGCCAATTAAACACGTGTATGCTCAAGAGATTGTACCCGTAAAAACTTGAGATGGATAGCATCAGATTTACCAATAATAAAGGAGTGAGTGCATATAGTATCCGGTGATAGTTTTGCACGGTGTATCTCAAGTTGGCGCATACAATTAAGAGCATCAGATAAAATAAATAGGTCAACATCCCTTCATGGCGATACCAGGACCCATAAAGCGCAATAGATTTATACTGAGCCAAAATGCACGCCAACAGGAATGTTAGTACAAGTAGAACAGACGGAAGATTAATATATGTTGGAAACACAGCAAAACCGTCGAAAGCAATCTTATAGAGCATGATACAGACGAGAAATATAACCCCTGCGCCAAGGAGTGCAAACTTAAAAAAGCCCAAATCTATATGCGCGCCTGTGCTCAAATAGGGTTGTCCCCAAAACGGACTGGCAAAACTTACCATCACCGGATGCACTAGGATGGGTACTAGGGCGAGCAGGGCCATAACAATATACAAGGCCAAGTCATCCGGCAGGATTAACCCGGTGTTGCGGACTGAATTATGGGCTGCCTCAGTGGATACAAAATTGGCTAATTGGGCAGAGCGGGGTGTTATGGCTTTAGTCTTCTTCTTACCCATGTTGTGTATTTTCCTTTGCCATTTTTGCCTGGTGTGCCTGCGCTGTACTCAAAAGTTGGCGCGCCTGTTTTACAACTTGTTGATTACCTATTTTAACGGCTTGGTTCAAATACTGCTGCGCCGCAACATATTGGCCTTGTTTAACCAAAAGTTGGCCGTACTCCAACAAATAATAAGGATCTAAGACTACACTCGGCCTGTGTAAGCGGGCTGCTGTGTAATATTGCTTGGCTTCACTCAGTTTCCCTTCACCCGCTAAAATATAAGCATAATCCCAATTGAGATCATAACTTTGCGGATAAGCTTGCAGCAAGCTACTAAAGTTTGCAGCCGCCTGCCCAAATTCATTCGCGTTCACAAATTGCTCACTGAGGGTGTACACAGCTTTGTCAGCAACAAACTTGTTATCCTGGATACCGCCCAAAACTGCCACTATGCTCACAGTAACAAGGATTAAGCTGATACAAAGGACAAAAATAATATTTTCTTTCGTACTGCTAAATTTAATCTGCATCTTATACTGTACTGCACCTACCTTAAACTGATTTTATACATTAAATTTCTACATAATTCATCAAATACCTGCTCAAGCAATATAACAAGAAACGCACGCTTCGTTGTTCCTTTATAGTCTGCAGTACAATAAATAACAAGAGGCGCCTTACTGGCGCCTCTTGTCGTTCACTGACCTTATTTACAGGGGTTTGCTCCTATTTGCCTGCTCCTGCTTGTTTAGCGTTTTGGTCGATCCACATTGTCAAGTAGTAGAAATACGGGTACACAGAGTGTAATTCGGCATTATGCACCCAAGGCTGTACCACATAGGATACTTGGTCGTGATAAAGCGGCACAACTGCTGCATCTTCCATGATTTGCTTTTCGACCGCTTGATAACCTGGGATAGCTTTTTGCAAATCCTGCTGCGTACCCAAGGCATTTAACTGCTTGTCCACATTCGGGTTGCTATATTCGACAATGTTGTTAGAAGGAATTTGTGCGGTGTTGAACAAAACGTTGAGGAAGTCATCCGGGTCAGGATAGTCCTGCGCCCAATGTCCCAGCAACAAGATACCTTTGCCCTGTGTTACTACATTGAGATATTCCGGGAAAGGTACGGCTTGCAGCGTAACTTTAATGCCGAGTGTCGCCAGCTGCGCCTGAATATTAGCCATAATGGTGTCCGTAATTTGGCTTTGCCGATAAATGATCGGATATGTCCCAGGCAAGCCATTGGGATAACCGGCTTCGCTCAGCAATTGCTTAGCTTTGGCAACATCATAGGTGTAGCCCGCCGGATTGGCCTTGTAAGCCGGCATGTTCGGCGGCAGGATTTCATTGGCAACAACGCCACGGTTGTTGATTAGCTTAAGGATAGCGTCTTTGTCGATACCATACTCAAGTGCTTGGCGCACTTTAAGCTTATTAAACGGGGCCACTTTATTGTTTGCGGCAAAATACCAGTAATCGTTTTGTACGAGCGACTCGATATCCGGTTTTAATTTCGGGTCGTTCAAAGTTGTAACAAAGTCGGAGGTGGGAATCCAGGAGTAATCCTGCTGGCCGTTTTTAAATTTCAGGAAAGCAACCGGAGTGTCATACCCCAAGCTCCAGGTAATCCCGTTAAGGTATGGCAGTTGCTGACCATTGGCATCTTTCAGGAAGTAGTTGTCGTTACGAACCAATTTGATGTCCTGACCTTTGTTCCACTCCACAAATTTAAACGGTCCGGTGCCAATTGGGTGGGCCGACAGGTCGCTTTGATTGGCTAAGCCCGAAGTATACTTCTTGTCGACAATAAACGCATAGGGCATTGCTATAACGTCAAGGAAAGTCCGGCTAGGTGCAGTTAAGTCAAATTCAACTGTATACTCGCCTTTTTTGACTACTCCGGCTACGCTCGTTGCTTTGCCGGCAAATACGTCATCCATGCCTTTAATCGCAGAATAGTAAGCTTCGCCTTCTGAGGCAGTGTTTTTAGCAGCTAAACGGTTGAAGCTGTACACTACATCATCTGCCGTAAAGGGATCACCATTGTGAAACTTGACGCCTTGACGCAATTGGAAGGTATAGGTTAGACCGTTGTTACTAACGACTGGCATGCTTGTCGCCAAATCAGGCACTACCTTTTGGCCAGTTTTGTCGAACATCAACAATCCATCGTAGATATTCATCTGCACGTCATAGGATTGGGTGTCGCCATCATGAGCCGGGTCTAAGGATTTGGGATCATCTTTCATCCAATTGGCAAAGATGCCACCGCGTTGTGGCGTGGTACTCGTTGTGGTGGCGGCGCTACTAGTGGTCGCTGCCGTAGGTGTACTGGTTGTACCACATCCCGTAAGCACAACCCCAGCAATTAGGGTCAACGCCAGCCCTAATGCTGCCTTTTGTTTGATCTTTCGCACTTTTCTTTCTTCCTCCCTTTTTCTAAGTTAGTCCAGCCCTGTCGCTCTTGCGCTTTACTGCATGAACTAACTTAATACAGTATACAATTTGCGAAACTTTTATATAATTCAACAAGGTTGGAAAAATTCCTGCAAATTAAACTTATTGACATGTAAAAATATGTCTGATTGCGCAGCGCGCACGCCTGATGCTTTCACGCGATACACTATATGGATTGCCTAATTCTTGAGGGGGGATAATATGGAACCGGAAATGTTGTTACTGCTCAACAGGACTATCAACTTGATGGAAGGTTTGGGATACCTCTGGGTCGTCTCCACCGGACTGGAATTGGAGCTGTGGTCAGAGTTAACGCTACCCAAAAGTTTGGCGCAATTAATCGAATCCCACCCGACTTGGGATCATGTTCTGCTTGATCACTGGTTGGAACAGGCCTATTGCCTGGACCTGTTGGACAAAAAAAATCAAGCTTATCGTACAAATAAGCTTGGCAGAGCACTTGTGGCCTATCGCGAGCAGGGCCTGGCCGCAATGTACCAGGAATTCATCACCTACTGGAGCCCTTGTTTTGCAGCGTTGCCAGAACTAATCCGCGGTAACGTCACTAAAGAAAATTTGCAATCCGGCCTGGAGACAGAGCTTGTTTCTCGTGCCTCACTAGCATCAGAACCTTTTGTACTGCCCCTGCTCAAAGCAAAATGCCAACGGGAAAAATGGCAGAACATCTTGGACATTGGCTGTGGCGAGGGAACTTGCCTGGTACACCTGCTTACCGCTTTTCCCGAACTACGTGGTACCGGCATAGAGCTGAACCCTGTGGTTGCCAAACGTGCTACACAAGCCGCACAACCATTTGCTGACCGCTTGCGCATCGTGTGTGGCGATGCCCTAGAGCTTGACCCTACCTTGGGGTCGTATGATGTCTGTTTGCTCAACAACAACATTTACTATTTCACACCGGAGCGGCGGCTGGCCTTACTGACCCGGCTCAAACCGTTAGTAAAGCCCGGCGGTCGCTTGGGCATTCTCTCCGCTTTGCGGGACAGTGATTACCGAGCTCGGGTGTTTAAAACCTACATCCCGCAGAATCTTATGAGTTTCTTTCTCGCTTGTCACGCTGGTTTTGACGGTCTGCCTACAGAAACAGAGCTGCAGGCTCTACTGTCTCAGGCAGGCTTCATAGAGCTTGAAACCATACCTCTGGCCTTGCGCACTTCCCACTACTTTTTCGCGCGCAAACCGGTGTAGCAGTACCCGCCAAACGAGAGCACGTGCGTTACACCTGCAAGTGCGGGGTAAGCTCGCCGGTAAACAATACGTGGAGATAGTGGAGCGGACGCGACAGTGCGACAAATAACAACTTCGCATCAAGCGCGGTAGGCGTGAAACGCTCACGTGAGGCATTCCAGACAATTACGGCATCGAATTCAAGACCTTTGGCCAGGACAATCGGTACCACCGATAGGCCGCCTTCGTAGCGAGTGGAGGCTGCCGCTATCAGATGTAAATCTCTCGGCTCACCTAATTCTGCCGCAAGTGCATGAAATACGCACTCGGCTTCACTCGCTGCTTTACAGATTATCGCCATAGTTTGGCAGCCTTTAGCTCGGTATGCCGCAATTAACTCGCGGCAACGCAGCACGGTATGCTCCCAGTCTGCCATCCATTCTATACCCGGCACTTCGCCGCTGCGGTAAACAGGTACGCCACGCGGCAACCCGACGGGGATGACTTGGTTGGCAAACTTCACTATTTCGCGTGTAGAGCGATAGCTCTGAGTGAGTTCGAAAAACTCAGCCTGATGCGGGGAAAAAACCTCTGTTGCCAGTAGCTGCCAGTTATCTATGCCTGCGTCAGGCGTTATAGCCTGGGCTAAATCTCCCAAAATCGTAAAAGAATTGTGGCACATTAGCTTGAGTACTACAAACTCTAACGGACTCATGTCCTGCGCCTCGTCCACCACCAAGTGTTGAAATTTATGCTCAAAGCCGTCTAACAGGTGCTTAACATAGCATAATCCGGCTAGACTGCTGCGGGAGAGGCGAGCAATATTCTCGCCGCTAATACCGCTAACCCCAGTAACCCCGGCAAATACCGCGTCGACGGAAAGTGGTCGCCACGTAAGCATCAGGGTCTGGATTAGTTCTTCCCGTTCACGTGTAATCGCCAGTAAGGCATCCTGTAATTGCCTGCGCCCTGCTTGGCCATATTTTTCCCGTACCCGCTGCAGATAACCCTTAATCGGCTGTTTTGCGCTTGGCTTTCCACTGAGGGGGCTATCAGAGGTTTCTAGGAAGTAATTAATCCGAAATTCCAGGTATTTACGTAAGCTTGCTATGCGACGGTTATAGGGGTTGTTGCCTTCTGTAAACTTTTGCCTTAACTCAGCGCGCGTAACTAGCAAATAACCGTCGTACATGCTGATATCTGCAAGACTATCACTAAACTCCGCTTGTTTTTGTTGCACATAATCATCTAGCAGCGTTTTAAAGGCCAAAGAACCAGGTGCTGCCTGCACCGCTGTATCAGGTACTCCTTCGGCGAGGAGATTGACAGTTACGCTTTGCAGTCCCAACACGCTGCGACACAGCTCGGTAAACGTAAATTGTTTAATTTCTTCCAGTTCCAGTCCGGGCAGAACAGCTGAGATATAGTCTAAAAACAATCTATTCGGAGCAATAATCGCCACGCGAGGCGCCTGCAGGTTTTTGTAGTTATACAGTAAGTAGGATACTCGATGCAGGGCGATCGTGCTTTTGCCTGAACCGGCACACCCTTGAACCACAGTTATCTGATCCAAGGGTTGGCGGATAATAACATTTTGCTCGCCGCGAATCGTTTCCACGATATCTTTGAGCTTAGCAGTACCCTGTTGCAGACGGTTTAATAAAGCGGCATCAGGCGGATGTTGCCCTGGTGCACCTGCGATCAGGGTACTTAAAACCTGATCGTCCCAAAATTTCTCCAAGCTACCCGCGTTAATTTGATATTGGCGTTTGAGATTTACTTCGCCGTAATATTTTTCACCACGCACAGCATAAGCTGCCCGACCACCTTGACTCTCATAGAATACTGTTGCTTTCGGAGCACGCCAATCTACAACTTGGAATTCCTCCGGGCCATTAAAGCCTGTGCGGCCAAGATAAAATGTTTCCGGCAGATCGATTTCATCTTCCACAAAATCTACTCGCCCAAAATAGGGATTTTCCAGTGCTCCGCGCAAGGCGTCAGCTTTTCTATGCTTATACTTGGCAACCATCCGCTTGGCGTTGATGTCGACCTCGCTATCCCAAGCATTAACTGCGTATCCCGCGCTTTCCAGTTCCGGTATCGACTCGCGCATAGCTGCGATCGTTGCGTCTAAATGTTGCACCTCTTGCTTATAATCGGGGTGCCCGGCAATGCCCTCCCCACTGCTTTCCACCATGTGTCGCCCTCACTATCGTTTCATTGCTGCAATATTTCATCCTCCATTATATAGTCCACAACGCAAGTAATATATACTTGCGTTGTAAAAAAAGCGCACTTTGCAGCACCACTGTAAAATGAAACAAGGCCGATTAGCTAAAGGGTGAGTTTACTTTCTGCGCAGAGAAGCATTACGGAGGCGCCGTTAGCATACTCGGTGAGCGCCCGAACGAGAGCACGCATGCTCGCGCCTAATTTATGGCTACGCTTGCGGAAGTGAGGCAGCGAACCGAAAAGTATGCAAGGCGAGGTAGTTTGCTGAACGGAGCAGAAAATAAACTCGACCCCAGCAACTCTAGAAGAGCCGGCCGGAGAATATCAGCAAGCCGAAACAGGTGAGTTGCAGGGTGCAAAAACGCGCCAACATATCCCAAGCTCTGCCTTCGCCCCAAAAATGTTTGGTCTTATTGAGCCTATCCAGAAATTCGAAACCAATCATCAGAGCTGCCATGTACAACCCGTAGACAATATACTTCCATTGGGTGCCATGCCAAATTCCCATCAAGAGAAACAGCAATAGGTAGGCCACCCCGGAGGTGACGTAGCGACTGGTAAAACGTTTCTTTTTAGCGCTGTCAAGCACGAAGCGCATGTAGATATAATCTCTAAACCACATCGAAAGTGAAATATGCCAACGGTTCCAAAAATCCTTGATATTCTTCGCCCAGAAAGGTAAATTGAAATTCTCCGGTGTTTTGATGCCGTAAAAACGGCTCACT
Source organism: Bacillota bacterium (assembly GCA_021783135.1). GTDB lineage: Bacteria > Bacillota > Desulfitobacteriia > Desulfitobacteriales > JAJXUE01 > JAJXUE01. The sequence goes on from JAJXUE010000002.1 coordinate 137,339, forward strand.
CCTATCGCGAAGGCGCTATAGCCGGCGAAGTCAAAGAACAAGTAGGCACTATAGACATACATATATTGGACGGTTGCCCATAATCCCGGGGTCTGCCCAAGCTTTGTGAGTGCATACTGGTTTATCAGATAAGCGATGATAAACTTGTATAAGAAACCGCGAAACACATATTCGATACCCTCCGTCATGTAGACGAGATACTCTTGCCGCGTCAAAGTTTGGCGGAGGTCAGCTATAAACCGGCGATAACGATCAATCGGTCCGGCAGCAAGGGTTGGAAAAAACAACACAAAGCTGATAAAGTCCGGCACGCTGACGGTCTGGATTAGTCCGTCTCTGACCTCCATTATAATACCCATGATGCGAAAGGTAACATAAGAAATCCCCAAGAAACCCAGCGTCGAGTTCCAAATCGGTGCCAGTTGGCCCTGAGTCGAAGCGTGCAAACTTAATCCCGGCGCCAATAACGGGACAAACTTAACTGCCAGTAAAGGCAAGAGGCTGAGAACTACAGCCGCGTAAAAGATGCGGGCCTGCCTGTTACTTTTCTCAGGGCTACGGTACTTGGCATAAGTCCAGACGATTAAGTACTCCCAAATACAATACAAGACAGCCTGGGTCAAGTAAATATGCGGCTGCAAAATGAAATACAGCATTATAACTGATACATGCATCAACCAAAGCGTGCGCGTCTTCGGTGATACTTGGGCTATGCCAAGTATCACCGCGGGAATCACTGGGATAAGTAACCATAAAAAGAAAGAAAAACTATCGTATGGGATCATATTTTCCTCCGCGTAGTGCGTTACGATCGGCCTTGCCGTTGGCGGTGAGCGGGATGCTTGAAATAAAGGTATACCGCTGCGGCAGCATATAGGCCGGTAA
>JAJXUE010000021.1 GCA_021783135.1 Bacillota bacterium
GCATGGTGCGTACCCCTTGGAGCGAGGAACCTATCCCGTTTCAGGAAGCGGCAGAAATCGGTACCAGAAAGGTAATTACCGACCATTCTACCATCGGGATTGTAATTACCACCGACGGTACTATTACGGATATAGCGCGGGAAAATTACCTGGAAGCAGAAGTAAAGATAATTAGCGAGCTTAAGGCCCTCGACAAGCCCTTTGTAGTTTTACTCAACACGGACCGTCCCTTTGCGGAAAACAGTATTGAGCTGGCGCGGGAAATGGAAGATAAGTATGGGGTACCGGTATTAGCGGTAGACTGCGCAGAATTGACCCAAGAAGACATCATGCAGATTTTAGAAGAAGTGCTCTATGAGTTCCCGGTGGCAGAAGTAAACATCAATTTACCGCTGTGGATTGACGAGCTGGAGGGGACCCATTGGCTGCGTGAAGGCTTTACAGATGCAGTTAAAGCTGCCACAGCCGAGGTAAACAGATTGCGCGATATAGACGGCATACTAGATAAGTTATCCGAGTACCAGTATGCCCAGGACATAGTTCTGCAGGAGATGAATCTTGGTACCGGTATAGCTAATATCGATGTAACTGCGGTTGATGGTCTGTTCGATCAAGTGTTGAAGGAATTGACCGGCATTGAAATTGAGGGCGAACACACTTTGCTGCGCGTATTGCGCGATTATACTGTAGCCAAGAAAGAGTACGATAAAATAGCAAAAGCCATGGTTGAAGTAGACAGTAACGGTTACGGTGTCGTGACACCATCCTTAGATGAAATGATTTTAGAAGAACCGGAACTGATCAAACAGGGTGGAAGATTTGGCGTAAAACTAAAAGCAAGCGCCCCGTCCTTGCATATCATTCGTGCCGATATTACCACCGAAATCACGCCGATAATTGGTACAGAAAAACAATGCGAAGAATTGGTACGGTATATGCTGGATGAGTTTGAGTCTGATCCCCAAAAACTATGGCAGTCTAATATATTCGGCAAATCTTTACAGGACTTGGTGCGCGAAGGTGTGCAAAATAAGCTGTATAGAATGCCGGAAAATGCGCAACAAAAATTGCAGGACACCTTGCAGCGCATTGTTAATGAAGGTAGTGGAGGATTAATCTGTATCATCATCTAACGGTCCAAACGGACCGTTCTTTGTTTGGCGCCGAGCATATTGCTGTGAATCAGTGCAAAATGGTATAATAGCCTCAGTAAAAGGTAGAGGTGAACGTATTGATTCGCTCAAAAAGTAAAGATTTAAATAAAAATTTCTTTATAGTAGATAAAGAAATTTTACCAGAAGCAATTTTGAAAACGGCCCGGGCCAAGGAATTATTGATTAAAGGTGATGCGCTAACAGTAAACGAAGCGGTTGAAGCGGTGGGTTTAAGCCGCAGCGCATTTTACAAGTACAAAGATGGGGTCTTCCCATTTTACCAGGCCAGCAAAGAGAGAATTATTACAATTTCATTAATTTTAGACAACATGAGCGGGGTGTTGTCACACGTCTTGACAACAATTGCGGATACCCAAGGAAATATCCTCACTATTAATCAAGGTATACCGCTCCAAGGAATTGCCAACGTTTCCGTATCTATAGACACTACAGGCATGGGAGGGACTCCGGAGGAACTGCTTAACACCTTGGGCAGCCTTGTCGGGGTTAAAAAAGTTGAATTGATAGGACAAAATTAGCGTTTTTTACTTGTTGCAATCTCTGGGCTAATCAATTATAATAGCCCTTGTGGCACTGCAAGGTGCTATTATTGTCGGGGCGTAGCTCAGTTTGGTAGAGCGCTACCTTGGGGTGGTAGAGGCCGCACGTTCAAGTCGTGTCGCTCCGACCAGTAAAAAAATATCCAAAACCCGTTAAACCGCATTCTAAGCGTGTTTGCGGGTTTTTTACATTATATGCTTGGAAGAGTGGCAGGTACTGGAGTCGGCGATATGGAAGTGGACCATGCGAATTTGCAGGTTTATTTTTGCGTTCTAGCTTAGAATGAAGGATATCAGAAAATATTGCAGAAATGGTGTTGAACACAATATTAATCTGGATACTGTAGAACGTAAGGTGTTTAATGGAGGATGAAATGGACAATATATTTAGTGCCAATATCCTGATTTGGGATCAGGTAAGCTCTATTAGATCCCGACTACGAGCAATATTTGAGAAGTTGAACATATCTGTGTATGAAGCGTCAAACTCCACCGAAGTGTTTAATATAATGGACGAATTAAATAATAACCTTGATGCTGTAATCATGGATATTGAAAATGATATTGAAATGGGCTTTGAGGTTTTGGCCAAAATTAAACGCATAAATCCGCAGATACCAATCATTATTCTTACTGCAAATAGTAAAAGACATATATTTACGCGCGGAATTATCGAAGGTGCTTCTGATTATATTTTAAAACCGTTTGAAGATGATGTGCTTAGGGCGAGGGTTCTTGCCCACTTACGTAAACGCCATGACCAGGCAGCAGACAATGAAACTGTTAACGAAGCCACTACTGATGCTGTTAATGAAGTATTGTTGGATATTCGCGGTTATTTGCATGCGGAATTTAAGAAGGCAGATAAAGGCAAATATGACGTCACAGTTATGATGTGCACATATTTCTTGCCAGTTAAAGTTTTTACCAGTCAACTTGAAAAAAGTTACTTAAGCCTGTCTGATTACATATATTCTGGTATAAAAAGTGTAGTGTGGGACACCGATATATTCGTAAAGTATGGTTCCCAAGCTTTCATAGGTATTTTTCCTTTCTGTGACTCGGCCAGCAGATTAACGCTTACGCATAAACTTGAAGAAAAATTTGCCGTGCTTAAAGCTGAAAATACTTCTTTAGCCAAGTTTCATTTGGCATTTTCAGCCGTCTCGTTTCCGTCGGAATCTGTTGACGCTCAAGGCGTGTTGACGATATTAAGTGATGGCATGAAAAAGTCGATTGATGCGATAAAGGCAGGAGAGATAAGCGATGGCAGCTGAACACAACACATATGGTTGTAACTACTGTAAGAGCGCAGCTAGTTTTAAGGGTGATTATGCTAAGATGCCAAAAACTTGCCCGACCTTAACGCATGCTGAACTTACCAAAGAAGTTTCTGGTTATCTCGTTGAGCCCTATCGCTCCATAATGCAGGTTGCCGATCAAACCCCGTTTGATGCCAATCGAGTTTTGCGTAACCGTGTCGAAGAATTAATCGTTTACCTTAAAGCACTTGGCCTAAAACGGGTAGGCATTGCTTTTTGTGTTACCTTATTGAAGGAGACGCAAAATTTAATTAAGTATCTCCACCAAGAAGGCCTCGACAGTATTGCGGTATGCTGTCGGGTAGGCGCAGTGGACTACACGGAAATTGGCTTGACTAAAGCGCATCCGGATAAATTCGCCGCTATTTGCAACCCTCTGGCCCAAAGTAAATTACTAAATCAAGCTGATGTAGACATTGTAGTGCAGATGGGACTTTGTTTGGGCCACGATATTATTTTGCAGCAACAATGTACGGCACCGGTTACTACTTTAGTAGTTAAAGATCGGGCCTTGGATCACCATAGTGTGCTCGCGCTCCGATAGATTGTTTAATTATATTAATTGTAGCAAATACGTTAAATTAACTGTTAGAGTTTAGCAGATTTTTGGTATAAAAATTAATGTTCAGTAATGGTAGGTAAAGAGTATAATAAGAATTAACGATTAATTTATTCAGAAGGTGCTCATTTGGACAGTGCAACTAACAATTTAAGCTTGGGCCAAGATTTTGTGGATAAAATGTTTCGCTTCATTCCGGGTGGCGTATCCATTGCTACTGACGCAATGTGCAGTACAATTACGCATAATCCGATTGCGGCTGCTTTTCTGCGCGTTGAACCTTGGCAAAACTTAGTTGTTTCAGCGCAGGACCTTACAGTTTTTCGGGGCGGAGCTGCACTCAAGTCAACTCAACTTCCCTTGCACCGGGCGGCACTCTTTGGTGAAATAGTTATGGACGAAGAATTAGAATTTGTGTGGGCAGACGGCGTGGTCAAGACAGCAATGTGGTCTGCTAAACCCGTGATGGATGAGCAAGGAAAAATCTGCGGTGCGATTGCCACGTTGCAAGACTTAACTCTGCGCAAGCAAATTGAGGCAGACCTGCGCGCCAGCGAGGAGCGCTACCGTATATTATTCACCAACAATATGGACGCCATTTTGCTGACTAGCCCCGAAGGCCAAATTTATCATGTGAATCCTGCCACCTGTGAGATGTTCCAGCGCACTGAAGCGGAACTCTGCGCTATTGGCAGGCTAGGAATCATCGATGTAACTGATCCGCGGTTAAATTTGATTTTAGATGAGCGAAGCTCGCAAGGCAGCACCAGACGCGAACTTACCATGGTGCGCAAGGACGGTTCCAAATTCCCGGCCATCATTTCCACTGCAGTTTCCAAGGATCGGAATGGACAGGAACTCGCAACTACAATTATTCATGATATTACAGAACGCAAAAAGATTGAGGAGAACCTACGCCAAGCCAAGGAAGAGGCAGAAAGAATTGCCACCTTTGACTATATAACAGGATTGTTGAATCGCCGGGCATTTATGAACCGGGTTGAGCAAGAAATTGAGCGAGCTAAGCGACAAACGACGCCTACTGCGTTGATTATTGTCGATGTCGATTTATTCAAGGAAGTTAACGACACTTATGGTCATGTAGTTGGTGACCTTGCCTTACAAAAATTTAGCCAATGCCTAACGCAATCGGCACGACCGTATGATTTAATTGGTCGTTATGGTGGAGAAGAGTTCATTATCTGTCTCCCGAATACAACGCTGAATGATGCCGTCAAAGTCGCTGAACGAGCGCGGGTAGCGGTTGAACAATTAGAGATTATGCTTGACGCCTCGCAACGTATTTATTTGACCGCCAGTTTTGGCGTTGCGTACATGGAGTATGACTCAGCTGAAAGTATTGATGCGTTTATTGCGCGGGCTGACAATGCGATGTATCGAGCGAAGGCAGTGCGTAACCTGGTCTGCGTCGACGCACAGGAAAAATCTAGTTCATAGGAGTGCACAAGCAAGTGAGGAGTGGTGTCTCTCAGACCAGAGGCTAAACAATATTGCCCGAATTCCCACCATATTACACCCTCACGGTTTAATTGCATATCCTAATATGAGCAGTCAAGTTGATTATGAGGCGGAATTAGCCGTCGCATAATGACCCTGGAACTGGGGGATGTTATATTGACTGGAGCTTCACAAGTAGTTTAAAAAACGTGGATTTTTGGTTGAATAATTTATTGACATTATTTAAGTTTATGTTACAATTTAATTCGATGGAATTTGGGTGCCGCGGAATGGCGGTCCGAATTCCTTCATATTTTGTACAAAAAAGGGGGCATCGGTTACGAGATGACAAATTCTCTGGGACGTCATGTATTGGCCGAAATTTATGGATGCAGCTTCGATATTCTTAACGACATTAACCGCGTTGAGGAAATCATGGTAAACGCAGCTTTGGAGGCAGGTGCCGAAGTTCGTGAGTGTGTATTTCATAAGTTTAGTCCTCAAGGGGTTAGCGGAGTCGTGGTAATTTCCGAATCCCACCTCGCTATTCACACTTGGCCTGAGCTCGGCTATGCTGCGGTAGACGTCTTCACTTGTGGGGAGAGAGTTAATCCCTGGGATGCGTGTAACTATCTCACCGAAAAGTTTCAAGCCGCGAATATGACGGCAACGGAAATCAAGCGAGGAATCGTGGAGAGTCCAAAACAAGCTGTAAATCTTTAGGAGGGATATTTATTTTATTCCGGATAAAGATCAAAGAGGGTTAGCGCAAGCCTTACAACCAAGAAGTTGTAGGGCTTTTTCAATATATTTGCAAACCTTTGGCAGGAAACAGAAGTTTGTGAGACGAACTTAGCATTCTAAGCGAACCTTATAAGCTGACCTTAAAAGCTGATCTTAGAAGGGAAGAGTGAGTGCAGTGGTTGTGTCGGACAATAAGCTGAGTTTGGAGTTAATACGTATCAGCGGTATCGACCCCAATACCTGCTACCAGTGCGGCAGATGCTCCGGAGCGTGCGGCTTTGCTTCAATTATGCAGTATTCTCCGGCAGCAATTATGCGGTTATTGCAATTAGGCAAAGTAGAAGATGTTTTAAGCAGCAATTCACTCTGGGTATGCACGACCTGCGCAAATTGTGACGCGCTCTGTCCGAGAGAGATAAAATTTACCGGTTTAATAAGCGCTTTGCGCCTAATGGCTCAGCACACTAACTCTACCCACCAGGGCAAGGCCGTAATTGCAGCCCAAGAGCGCTTTATGGTCTCATTGCGCGCCCATGGCAGGGTGTCTAATCCTACCCTTAGTGCCTTCCTGGAGGATCTGCCCTTAGCGTATCGAATAGTCCGCAAGGGCAGGGTGCGTCTGTGGCCGGAAAAGATCAAGCGCAATCAGTCCCTTAAAAATATGCTCACGGCATACCTAAAGCAAAAGGAGGAGCATAGGTGAGCAAGTTTGCGTATTATCCGGGTTGTTCACTACATGGCTGCGCGCAGCAGTATGATTGCTCCACCCGTCTTGTGAGCCAGAGGCTGGGTATAGAACTTGAGGAAATCCCTAATTGGAACTGCTGTGGTGCGGTAACGGCCTCTGCCACAGACCCATTTTTGGAGGTTGTCTTAAATGCGCGAAATTTGACGCTGGCGGGGCAAGCTGGCTTGGATATCGTTACACCATGTACGCAGTGTTATGCTCACCTCCAAGGGTCACACAGGGCTCTGACGCACAGTCCTGAACTTAGCCGCAGGGTTGCTGAACGACTGCAACATAATCTCGAGCTGACTGGTGCAGTCAGGAGTTTGCCGGAAGTTCTAAGCAACCCGCAAGTCCGGGACAAATTACAGCGTATAGCTCATAAAAGTCTCAGCGGGCTGAAAATAGTAGTGTATTATGGCTGTGCTTGGGGCAGGACCACCGCAGCCAGTGGAACAACAAGTGAACCTAAGTTGTTGTTGCTTGAGGATTTGGTTGCTGCTATGGGTGGTGAAGCTTTGCCTTGGCCCTATACGACGGAATGCTGTGGCGGGCAGCAAGCTATAGCAGATAATACCATCACCCATCTGGCCACGACCAAATTGTTGGGTATGGCGGCTGCCTGTGGCGCGGACTGTATTATGACTGCCTGTCCGTTTTGCCAACTTAACCTTGAGTTAGGACAGTTGAGGTTGTCCAAGCAGGATAGTGCTCGGCAAAACATCCCGGTGCTCTTTTTCACCCAGTTAATGGGCTTAGTATTAGGCTATCAAGCTAAACAACTTGGGTTGCCTAAGCAATTGATTGACCCGAGCTCCATGCTTAAAAACATTGGTTTATAAAAAAACTAAGAGGCCCGACTTCGGTCGGGCCTCTTAGTTTTAAGTGAACAAATCCACCAGTAAACCTTTAATCGTGTCTATTTTTGTTAAGACCTTCACGTTGTTAACGTTTTTGGCCGTTAGCTCAGCGCTCAGGTCGTTAAGGGTTGCCTCGATTTTGTGAATGGCAATTAAAATTCTGTGTTGGCCTCTGCTATTTAAGATTTGCTCTGAGTTCAAACCGTAATTCTGCGCTACCTTTTGTAACAGCTTCTGAAGAGCTGATTTATAATTTTCCAAGTTGGCCAGGCTGGTTTGACCTGCTAATGTCACGCCCGCAGCTTCGACGTTCTTGGCGAGAACATCAATTTCCGCGGAGCTTGTATTTTGGATATTAGTAAGCTCCTGGCGAAAACTCTCGACCTTAGGTGTAAAGCTAACAGGTTGATTTTTATTGGCGCGGATAGAGGTAGCTTGATCAATGCGCAGGCTCAAATGAAGCACCCCCTGTAGCTTGGGTAGTGGTCGAGGCACTGGCGGTAACGGGAACTTCAGTGGCGTCAAAGGAATTGCGCAAAATCACCAGATCTACGCGACGGTTTTCCTCGCGGTTGGCATCTGAAGTATTTGGCACAATCGGACGGTACTCACCGTAGCCTGTGGCAGACAATTCGTTGGGGGAAACCCCGTATGCGGCCAGTACTTCTAGTACGTTTACAGCCCGCGCAGTCGAAAGCTCCCAGTTGGAGGGGTATTGCGGAGTGTTAATTGGCAGATTATCTGTGTTGCCCTCCACCCGGATATAGTTGTGCAGAGTACTTAAAATAGTACTCAGTTTAACTAAAATAGAGTGAGCTTCAGGCGAAATGGCGGCAGAGCCGCTGGCGAAAAGTAAAGTATTGCTAATTCGCACCACTAAGCCTTGCTGTTGAATGCTTGTATTAACCTTAGCTTGGAGACCGGAAGCTTTGATGAATTGGTCAATCTGCTGCTTTATGCCTTGTAGGGTTCTTGTTTCAGCGGCATTAGCCGCAGCAGCTGCCGCAGCATTAGCCGCGGCAGCTGCTGCGGCGGCTGGGTTAAGTTGATCCGGTTGCGTTGTTTGCGGACCGCCAGTGTTAAACTGGATTAAAGATTGCCCGGATTGGGTTTGCATCGACATTTTAGCCGGCGTGCCTCCCCCAATGGCTGCATTGAGTGATTCAGCCATGGCCTGGAATTTAGTAGCATCAACTTTACTTAAAGTGTACATAACAATAAAAAAGATCATAAGCAAGGTGATAAGGTCGGAATAAGTTAGAAGCCAACGCTCGTTATTTTCTTTTTCCGGCTCATGCTGCTTGCGTCTCACGCCACGTCCTCCGTTACCCTATTGTCAGCCGGGGTGCCCTTGTTAAGCTCCTTATTGAGCGCAGGCCCCAAGTGCGTTTTGAGTTTTTCTTTTAAAATGCTGGGGTTTTCTCCGGCTTGAATGGAAAGTACGCCATCTAAAATGAGGTCACGTAGTTGAACTTCGCGTTTGTCTTTATTTTTTAATTTTCCCGCCATAGGTAACCAGACCAAGTTGGCGGAACCAACACCATACAAAGTAGCGATAAATGCCATAGCGATAGCGGGACCGAGAGCGTTGGGGTCAGAGAGATTGCCGAGCACATGAATCAAGCCCATTACTGTGCCGATAATGCCCATGGTAGGTGCGTAACCACCGGCTGCTTCCAACATGGAGATGCCAATCTTATGACGGGATTCCATTGCATTTATTTCAATCTCCAGAATTGTATTGGTTAATTCCGGGTCTGTGCCGTCAACAACTAATTGCAGACCTTGACGTAAAAAACCATCGGTAACAGCGGCTAAATCCTGTTCCAAACTTAAGAGGCCTTCGCGCCGCGCCTTCTCGGCACTTTTAATTAGAATTTCATAGGTGCCGAGAAAATCAAAGTTTTGTTGTTTAAATAGAATCTTAAAGTATGCCGGCAAGGACAAAAATTCCTTGATGCTAAAAGATAAAATCAGCGAACCTATGGTACCGCCGAACACAATCATCGCTGCCGTAGGTTGAAATAACACTGCAATACTTCCACCCTCCAGCACATAAGCCACTACGATGCTGGAGATGCCTAAAACCAAACCAATAATAGTTGCAATATCCAAAGCCAATCGTTCCTTCCCTTATACCAATGTTATCTACTTTATCTAACGTTATTATACAGCTATTCCCTTAATCGAAAATACCCCATTTAAGCCAAATTTACTAAGTATTTCTGTAATAATCGCCATATTTAGTCAACATATAACTTATTTATAAAAAGCTATCTAAGGGTGAAATATAGCGCAATAAAGAGATATTTCGTGAAAAACACGATTAAACTGGCCAAATGAGACTGACTGCCAGTGAGTATTACGACGTTAATAAACATAATAGGGGGTAGATACTATGAAAATTGATAGAGTCAGTGAACTTGTTCCATTGCGAGAAGATGCGCCTGGGATCCGTAAATACACAAATCAGTCTGCACCTGCCAACGACAATGTAGAAGTTTCCCAACTTGGAAGGCTCTCGCAGGAGATTAATGTTGCGGTGCGTAATTCTGATGCGGTCCGCGCTGAAAAGGTAGCTTCGCTTAAACAAGCTATTGACAATAACACATATAATGTGAATGCCCAAACGGTCGCAACCAAATTGCTGCAACAACGCGCTGATTAGGTTTTACCTATGCCCCCTAAGAGTAATCACTTTCCGCAAGCCAGCTTTTCAGGAAGGGGAAAATTATGAGTAGTACCAACTGGGATAATCTGGTCGGAATTTTAGAACAGTTACACACTGAACTGGTGGCTATGTTAGTGCTTGGTAAACGCAAACAACAAGTGTTAATTGACGGTAACGTAGATGAACTGAACAACATCGTAAACGAAGAAGAAACGCTGATTGCCGAAGTAGGTAAACTGGAACGACTCCGGACGGAACAGTTTGGCAATTTGGCCAAAGGCTTAAATTTATCGGAGCATGCGACTATTAAAGAAATAGCCGACTTTTTTCCTCCACCATTAAACACTGTTATCCAAGAGCAGGGAGTGCGCTTGACAGACTTGACTGTCCAACTAAAGCGGGTAAACGCGGACAACATTAGTCTGATCAAGCAGGCTATGGACATTATTCAATTCACGTTGGAATCGGTTGTGGGTTATGAACGCCAACCGGCTTATGGTACCTCTGACAAGCCAACTAAACCTAGACGGACTTTGCTGATTGATCATAAAATTTAATGTTTGACAAAGTGGGTGAATCGCTTGAATAGTTTTTTTGGTTTACAGATAGGTTTAAGGGCCTTACAAACGAACCAAGCTGCAATCGATGTTACCGGCAATAATATCGCGAATGCTAGTACCACAGGATATAGCCGGGAAGTAGTCGATTTGACAGAAACAGACCCCTATACCCCGCCTGCGTTTGATGCACCAGTAATGGCGGGTCAAATGGGCACAGGTGTCCAAGTTGCCCAAATTCAACGGATGCGGGATACTTTTACGGATAGTATGTATCGCGAACAGACTGGCAGACAAAATTTTTATACTGCGCAAAATGATGTATTGAGTAAAATTCAGGCGGTTGTGAATGAACCGTCGTCTACCGGGCTCAGCAACGCGTTGCAGAGTTTTTTTACTGCGTGGCAACAGGTAAGTCAAGATCCGAGCGCGAGCAATCGCGCAGTTTTGGCCCAGGATACGGGTGCTCTCACGGACATGCTGCACTCCATGTCCAGTGATTTAACGCAACTAAATACGTATATCAACCAAACAGTCAGCGCGAATGTGGACTCTGTCAACAGCTTAACTTCACAGATTGCCGCCCTTAACGGTCAGATACAAGCTGTTGAGGCTAATAAAGCTAACACTGGGCAGAATGCTAATACTTTGCGAGATCAAAGGGATGTACTTATCGATCAATTGTCCCAATATGGTGCTATTACTGTAAATGAAGCTCCCGCGACCGGGATGGACACTATCACTATGGGCAATATGACCACACCGTTGGTAAGTGGCACGACGGCAAACGCGCTCACGGCGGCAACAGATGCCAATGGCAATAAGGTTGTTGACGACAGTTCGGGCACTCAAGTCGATTTAGGCTACGTCAGCGGCAGCGGTAGTAGCACTGATGATAATAGCGGGCTCGTTCAAGGCTATATTGCAGCGCGCGACGGAGCTACCTCAGGCTCGAATGGTTCAGACCTTACAGCTCAGATTAATAATTTGAATATCTTAGCACAGCAATTGGCAACTTCCGTCAACGCCCAGCAAACGCAAGGGTATGACACTAGCGGCAATCCCGGGGTGAATTTTTTCACTTCCGGTACATCTCCTACAGTAGATGCGTCCAATATTGAACTTAATCCACTTATTGCGGCGAATACGGACTTGATAGCAGCCGCTTCCAGTACGCCTGCTGCAGCCGGTGATGGCGGCAATGCCTTGAAAATTGCTAACCTGCAAAGTGCGTTTCCGGCGGGAACGACATTTGTTACGGGCTTCCCGTCAACCCAAACCTTCTCAGGTTTTTGGCAGACCTCCGTCTTTAATTTAGGCCTGGCCGGACAAACCGCCAACAGCCAAGAAACGAGCTACCAAGCGATGGTCAGCCAATTAGATAATCAACGTCAACAGACCTCAGGTGTTTCTAATGATCAAGAGATGACCAATCTGTTGCAATATCAGCATGGTTATGAAGCTGCAGCTAGGGTGATTAACACGGAAGATTCGATGTTGGATACCATTGTTACAGGCTTAGGAGTTATAACTGCGTAGAGGTGAGTTTAATGCGAATTACCCAGAATATGATGACCAATACTGTAGTCCAAAACTTACAAACAAATCTTAATGAACTAAATACCTTGAATGATCAAATTGCTTCCGGGAAAAATTTCTCCGTGCCTTCCGATAATCCGTTAGGTGTTCTAGACTCTATGCAGCTTACCGATGCAGTTAATGCGAATACGCAGTATATCCAAAATGCTAATCAGGGGATGTCTTTGCTCAATTCAGCGGATGGTAGTCTGGGCAATTTAACAACTATCATCAACCGGGTTAATGATTTGGCGGTGCAAGGCGCCAGTGACACGCTGACGACGCAAGACCGCATGAGTATTGCCCAAGAAGTTGCTCAGTTACAAGGTCAAGTCATGTCGATCGCCAATACAGACGTTGCCGGTAATTATATTTTTGCCGGCACGAACAACAACACTCCCCCCATGACTAGCACCACGAGTGGTGCTACTACAACTTATACTTGGAGCGGCAATAGTAACCCGGCTATCCCGAGCACGCAAATTAGCTACCAAATAGGTGCGAACACCAATTTGCAAGTAAATGTTGACGGCAGTTCAATTTTCGGTACTACAGCGCCTACAGGTGCAACTAGTTCGTTAATGCAGACTATGACTAACTTGATTTCTGACCTGCAATCTGGTAATGGGCAGCAAATTAGTAGTCGCGACATCGGGGATATTCAGGCGAATCTCGACAACGTTTTGCAAGTCCGTACAGATATCGGTGCGCGAGTCAACCGTATTCAAAGTATGCAAAATACGCTGACAGGTCAAAATACTAACCTGCAAGAACTGCTCTCGAATGTGCAAAATGTGGACTTAGCACAGGCGATTACGCAAATGGAGTCACAAAAAGAAACCTATACTGCTTCCTTACAAGCGTCGGCGCAAATTCTGCAACCCACGTTATTGCAGTTTTTATCCTAGGAATAGTATGAGTAATGCATATAAGCGCATGTAGTAAACCCTGTCCATGCAAATGGCAGGGTTTACTACATGACAGCCCCCCATGCCGCGGGCGCGGCACCAACGGAAAATAAAACAAGGGCCGCTTAGCTAAAGGGTGAGTTTACTTTCTACGCAGAGAAGCATTGCGGAAGCGCCGTTAGCATACTCGGCGGGCGCCTGAACGAGAGCACGCATGCTCGCGCCGTATGAAAATGAAGAAAAATAAGCACAAGGTGGTGTATATCTGGATGCAAAGCATAACAACTCGTTGGGGTGAGGTTGAGATTAAACCGGAAAATATAGTGAATTTTCCACAGGGTCTACCGGCATTTACCCACGCTCGGCAATTTATCATTTTACAGCCCGAAAATCCGGTCAGTGTCCTGCAATGCATTGAAGATACGAGTCTTAGCTTTCCCGTGATTAATCCCTACACTGTTGTGGCAGACTACCAACTTGATGTGCCTGAGGAAGACCTGGTTGAGTTAGAAGTAGCAGATGTCAACAAAGTATTAGTGTACGTTTTATTGGTCATAGCGCACACAGCTGAAAACACCACAGTGAATCTACTAGCGCCGGTAGTAATCAATGCGGAAAAAATGCTAGCAAAACAAATCATCATGACTGGCGACCTCTACAGAACGGAATACCGCCTTTTTGCTCGATAAAGGAGGAAAACAAATGTTGGTATTAACTAGAAGAGTGAACGAGCGGATTAAAATCGGGCCGGATATTGAGATAATTATCACTGACATTAAGCCGGACGTGATTAAAATCGGCATTAACGCCCCTAAAACGGTGGCGATTTATCGGGCCGAAGTGTATGCTGCCATCGAAGATGCGAATCGCCTCGCGGCATTGCCTATCGATGCTACACCTGAGTTAAACAATATTCTGAGCGAACTCAACACAAAACTAGATAAATAGTTAAATCGTAGAGAAAAATAGAGAAAAATAGAGATAAATGTTGATAAATTATCTATTTAAACCATTATTAGCTTAAAGCTGGCGTAGCATCATGACGATACATTGACTATAAGTGAGTGACGCACAGTTGGCGGCCGACAACTGTATGGCAATACTTACTCGTCTAAGCAAGGATGCTTAGAAATAGAATTCAAGGAGGAATATCAATGATTATCAACACTAACATGAGTGCCTTGATTGCGGAAAGTAACCTAAGTAATACGCAAAGCGCTATGGCATCCGATGTGCAAAAGCTGTCTTCCGGTCTGCGCATTAACAGTGCAGCCGACGACGCCGCAGGTCTGGCCATATCGGAAAAAATGAAAGCGCAAATCAACGGCTTGACCCAAGCTCAACGTAATTCCCAAGACGGTATCTCGATGCTGCAAACCGCTGAAGGCGGCATGAGTCAAGTACAAAGTATCCTGCAGCGGATGCGGGAACTTGCTGTACAGTCTGCCAGTGATACCAACACCAGCTCTGACCGTACCCAGATTTCCACCGAGTTTAAGCAGTTGCAATCTGAAATTGGTCGTATTGCTGGTGCAACCCAATTTAATACCAAGGATTTGATTAATGGCGCAGGTGCAACCGGTATCGCCTTTACGATTCAAGTTGGTGCCAATAAGGATCAAGTTATTGGTTTCTCTATCTCAGGAGTAGGTGCCACTTCCTTAGGCGTTAATACCACCCAAGCAGCCGTTACCAATCAGTCAGTTGCAGCATCAGCAATCTCCACCATTTATGTATCTATCAATTCGATCTCCACTGACCGCGACAAACTCGGCGCACTGCAAAACCGTTTCCAATATGCGATTAATAACCTGGGAACTTCGCTCTTAAATATTACTTCTGCCCAGTCCCAGATTGCAGATGTAGATATGGCGACGCAGATGTCAGACTTTACCAAAAATCAAATTCTCAGCCAAGCCGGTACATCAATGTTGGCGCAAGCTAACCAGATGAACCAAAGTATTTTGAAACTATTCCCGTAAGCTTAAACGTGTGGCGGGCCGGCACATGCCGGCCTGTCTGCGCATACCCAAGTTAGCCAGTCGCAGGGTGCTGGCTTTTTGCTCAAAAGAAGTTGATGTGAGGTGGAAAAAATGCGGATTGAGCCTTTTCCTCTGTCGCGTGGGGCAGCTGATGTTAAGCCACAGGAGCAACAACAACAATTGGTTCCTAAAACATTTGAAGAAGACGGTAAGAACAAGCCGGAACGAGATGGAAGCAATGGCTTAAACCTCAACCAAATAGTCGACAAAACCAATAAAGCTATGGAGCTTTATACCCACCTCAAATTTTCCGTATCTAAAGTAAACGAAGAACCTACTGTTGACGTTATTGACAGTCAAACAGGACAGGTGGTTACGCAATTGTCTCCTCCTAAGTTTATTGCAATGGCACAAGATATTAGTAACGCAGTTAGTAACGCAGTTGGCAAGGCAGTAGGCCTAATTGTGGACAAATATATTTAGGTGGTGAGCTAAAATGTCAGTGAGCAGTACATCGATCAGCAGTGCGACAGGGGCTAGTCCTATCACCTTCAGTGGATTAGTTTCCGGCGTAGACACCTCCAGTATTATCCAAAAATTGATGGCTGTCCAAAGTCAACCGTTGGTGGCCATGCAAAACGAACAAACCCAACTCCAACAACAACAGACCGACTATATGACGCTCAACAATGACTTGATGAATTTGTCGAATGCAGTAAATACTCTTCAGGATCAGACTACATTTGACTCCATGACAGCCACGTCGAGTTCTCCTACTGTGCTCAGTGCGACAGCGGCGAGCGGCACGAATGCCGGAACCTACAATGTAGTAGTCAGTGGTCTCGCCCAAAACGCAGAGGTCGCAGCGACTAATGCATTTACTGACTCCACCACTCAAACAGTCGGGTCGTTATTAGGTAGTAATTTTACCGCCGGTACGATTAGTGTAGGAGGTGCCAACGTTTCGGTCGCCTCTACTGACACCTTAAGTGACATCGTTAATAACATTAATGCTGCCCAATCAAACCTAACCGCTACCGAGATTGGCAATAAGCTCGTGTTAACTGCAGCCCAAGGCGGAGCAACGAATCAAATTACGGTTGGTACGGCCGGTCCCTATACCCTGTCAGACGGTACGTCTAATCTCTTAAGTCAACTCGGAGTTTACACTGGAACTACGGTAAACAGCGTGCAGCTTGGTACCAGTGCCAATCTCACTGTTAACAATATCCCGGTCACGAGTAATTCCAATACCTTAACCAATGCAGTCGCAGGTTTAACTATAAACCTTGCTTCAACTGGCAGTTCAACTGTGCAGGTGGCAACGGATACCAAGACGGCCAGTGACGCAGTACAAAACTTCGTTACGCAGTACAACGCAGTAATGGACTTTATTGATTCCAACTCACAATATGACAGCACTTCTAATACAGCCGGGGTCTTTATGGGCGACATAACAGTTATGCAACTGCAACAATCCCTGCGGGATATGATTAGTACCACTGTCAGCGGCCCGGGTTCATCTACCAACTACAACACCTTGTTCCAGGTTGGCATTAACACCTCAAGCACAAACAATGATTTGTCATTTAATACCAACTCCTTTGCGACTGCAATGTCGGCAGACCCTTCGGCAGTGTCGACATTATTTGGCGCTAGCACCCGGACTAACATTGCCTTGAGTTCAAGTGGAGCCACAGCAACTTCCAGTGTGAGTGATACAAACTTTAATCCTAATGCCGTGTTATCCGGCAACACTTCAGATGCAAACTGGGGCGACGGTGCGCTTGATGGAGGCTGGCAAAGCGCAGCGCTAACCGGGACACAGACCCTGGCAACGAATCCGGCCGATTTGTACATCAATTTAAACGGAACTCAAAATGTCAACGAAGTAATGTTACAAACGGTCAATTCTGCTTCAATGCCGACTAGCCAGTACGGTATTAGCAATGTCGAAGTGGATTATTTGGACCAAAATGGTACTTGGCAGACAGCTCAGTCGATTACAGGTAATACCAACGAATATATGGATATGACTTTTAACAGTGTGAGTACCTCCCAACTGCGGGTGCGGGTTACAGGTGCGAACGGTACTGGTGATACGCAAGCTCGCTTGGTGAGCGCTCAAGTGTTTCCTACCAATAATGGTGTAGCTTCGCAGATGAATGATCTCATTCAGAATTATACCATGTACGGTACGGGAATTTTACCGGGAGTACAGGCTTCACTTAGTTCCCAGATCCAAGACTTGAGCACCCAGATGAGTGACTTAAACAACCAGCTGACCTTGGAACAGACGAATTTGCAAAATGAATTTAATGCGATGGAAACAGCCATTCAAGGTTTTCAATCACAAGGCTCGGCGCTTTCTAGTATGTTAAGTACTTCGACCTCAAGCACTTCGACCTCAAGTTCATCAACAACAGGCACCAGTACTATAGGGTAGGGGGATAAAGTAATGCAAAACGGAGTAAATGCGTATAAGAAGGCGGCAATTCAATCTACTCCCCAAGATAAATTGCTGATTATGTTATATGATCATGCTATTCGTTACTTAAAGGTAGCCAAAGATGCGTGTGCAACTAAAGATTATGAAGCTACGAACGATAACTTACTTAAAGCCCAAGATATCGTAACCGAACTAATCGTGCAATTGAATATGGAGTATGAAGTAGCCCAAAGCCTGTACCGGTTATATGATTATTTTCGTCGCAGGTTGATTGAAGCCAACATGCAAAAAAACATGAAACACGTCGATGAGGTTATCGGACACTTGACGGAATTGCGTGAAACATGGATCCAAGCTGCCTTAATCATTAAACAAGAGGGTACTAATCGAGGTTTAAGTTATGCAGGATAGTAGTTCAGCTTCCTTAGCAGAACACTATCACCATAGGTTGAGTGAATTTGAAAAACTTCTGGCGATTACGCATGAAATTAGAGCCCTGAGCCGTGATACTCGTACAGGAGTGCTGCTAGAAAAACTCAAAGCTCGGGAGCAAATCTTTCAACAGTTAGTAGAACTTAATGAACTCATCAAACCGCTAGAGGCCTCAATCTCAGATGCTCCCGCCACAATAAACCGAGACGATTATATTTTAAGTAAGCTCACTGAGTCTGACCAAAGGTGCGTGATGCGCACCAGAGAAATTCTTGCAACCATACTCAAACTGGACCAAGAAATCTCAATTGATTTTTCGGGTTATTTCCAAAATATTATTGAGCGCATGCGCGATGTGTCCGCAAAAAAACGCCTTACTGATGTTTACCGTAATTTACGAACGTTGAACCCGCGGTTTTTAGATGCGGAGATCTAGTGCTATCCTGTGTGGATAGCACTTTTTTATATTTTTTAGAGGAAAAAAACTTAATACGTCGAAACATTAGAACTGAGCACGAATGAACGCAATATCACCGACAATATTGGAGGGGAAATTACGATGTCTCTGTTTCAGTCGCTTGACATCAGTGGATCCGGTTTGACAGCTGAACGCCTACGGATGGACTTGATTGCAAATAACATTGCCAATGTCAACACAACGCGTACCGGCAATACCACCGCAAGTGGTAATCAAATTCCCTATCAGCGCGAGGTTCCTGAATTCGAGTCGCGAACCCTCCCGTTTCAAACCTTACTTAATGAGCAGATGCAAGGGGGACAGCTACAATCGTCTGGGGATGGCGTGGAAGTGAGCGCTATTGTTAACGATCCAGCGCCTTTTAAGGAGGTTTACGATCCGTCCAGCCCTGATGCGATTAAGGTTGCCGAACCTGGATTACAACCTGGGTATGTCCGGACACCTAATGTAGAAATGGTCAACGAAATGGTGGATATGATTTCGGCCTCACGTGCCTATGAAGCCAACGTCACGGCGATTAATGCCGGGAAGTCTTTAGTGCAAAAGGCCTTGACTATCGGACAATAAGCTGGAGGCAGGTGTAAAGATGCAAAATATAACGTCAATTATGCCAATTAGTGGGATTTTACCTACTCAGAACACTACCGGCAGTACAAGCGCGCCCGGACAAAGTAATGGTGATTTTGCGAAGTTTTTAAGCGATGCCTTAGATAGTGTAAATAATTCGCAACTGGCAGCGCAGCAAGCCGACACAAATTTGGCGGCAGGCAATACTTCTGACGTTGCCAGTGTTATGGTAACTACGGAAAAAGCAGAATTAGCCATTGACGCAGCTGTCCAGATTCGTAATAAGGTAATCGAGGCCTATCAGCAAATCATGCAAATGCAGGTATAGTCGTTATCACTGGTTGATTAGGAGAGGTCAATTTGAATTTTTCGATACAAAATGTGATAGCCTCTTTACGCAGTATGTGGCAAAAATTGAGTAAAGGGCAAAGAATGGTCACAGTTATTATACCGGTTGTGCTTTTGACCTCTATCTTGACCTTGGTTTGGTGGGCTGGCCGGCCGGATTACACTTCTTTGTTTCAGGGGGCTCTGTCTCCAACAGATGCCGCAGCAGTTACAACTAAACTGAAGGATCTTAAGATTCCCTACCAGTTAAGTGACGGTGGCGCGACTATTCTCGTTCCTAAAGCGCAAATTGATGAAGCTAGGCTTGATTTGGCCTCTGCCGGCGTCCCACAAGGTAGCAAATTCAGCTTCGACTACTTGAACAATACCATGCAATTCGGCGAAACAGATGCCGATCGCAAAGTTCAGTATGACCTTGCCTTGCAAAGCGAATTGGCTGCTACACTAAAAACACTCGCGCCGATCGAGGATGCCACTGTTAATCTTGCCATACCTGATCAGTCGCTGTTTACTGATCAACAACAAAGCCCGACTGCGGCGGTTACTGTAAAACTAACTCCTGGTTCTACTCTGTCAGATGAACAAGTGCGAGGTATAGCTAATTTATTGGCGGCGAGTGTTGATGGCTTAAAGCCGCAAAATATTACTATTGTCGACACTAATGGACAACTGCTGTCACAAGTATTGAACAATACTGATGGTGCAGCCTTAACCGGGTCACAATTGCAAATGCAACAAGCCGTGGAACAAAATCTGCAGAATGCGGCGCAAACTATGCTTGATCAGGCTTTCGGGCCGGGACAAAGTGTGATTCGGGTTGCAGCAACCTTAAACTTTGACCAAGTACAAATTAACAAGGACACCTATGGCAACAATGTCTTGCTGAGTAAACAAGACAATGAAGAATTAAGTGTGAACGGTACCGGAACGGGGGGCTTGACGGGGACTATAAGTAATGTTCCCGGTTACCAAGCAACTTCAACTCAGACCATTACAGGGACTGTCAACGACAAAAAGTCTGACACTACCGATAATTACGACGTCGATAAAACTTCAGAGCAAAGGGTGGTTAGCCCTGGGAGTATTCAACAACTTTCAGTTTCCGTATTAGTAAATGCTAAAACGGCAAACCCGCAGACCATTCAAGCAATCAAGAATTTGGTCACCAATGCTGTGGGGATTAATCCTCAGCGGGGCGATCAAATCCAGGTCGTGGCGATGCCATTTAATAACCAATATTTAGTAACACAGCAACAGGCCATGTTGAAACAAGAACAAACCCAGCGCTACTTGCAGTATGGTATTGCCGGTGCGGTCGTTGTGTTGGGCTTATTACTGGGGTTGACGTGGTTAATCCGGCGCAAGCGCAAAGCGCAGCATCAAGCAATTTTGTTGGATCAAGTAAAAACTTCCCAATCAGCTGCAACGCTTGAATCCCCTGCCGCGGCGCCCAACGCCGAAGACACTAGGTACAAGCAGATTGTTAACGCGGCCGGTAAGGCCAGCCCGGATGAAGTTGCCAATGTAGTTAAGATGTGGTTAAACGAAGAGTAGGAGTGAAATGATTGCAAAATTTATCTGGACTACAAAAAGCAGTTATCTTACTGATTACTCTCGGCACAGAAACCTCGGCGAAAGTTATCCGCTGCTTAAGTGAAGCTGAAATTGATCAAGTTACCGCTGAAATGGCTAATGTCAATAAAATACCGGCAGAAATCAGGCAAGAGGTTCTGAAAGAATTCGAGGAATTATTTCATGCGCACGGACTGTTTCTCAGCGGTGGTTTGGACTATGCCAAAGAGGTTTTGGATCGAGCGTTAGGGAATCAGAAGGCGATGGAAATTATTGGGCGACTCGTGCAAAATTCCAGCGTCCGTCCCTTCGAATTTGTGCGCAAGGCCGATCCTAAACACTTGACAGCCTCCATTCAGGGTGAACACCCCCAGACGATCGCACTGATTTTGGCCCATTTGTTACCGGAACGGGCCGCTATGGTGCTTTCCGCCTTGCCGCAGGATGTGCAACCGGAGGTTGCCAAACGGATTGCTTTGATGGGACAGGTTAACCCGGAGATAGTCCGTGAAATTGAAGAAGTATTAAAACGCAAGTTTGCTAATTTCAGTACTGGGGCGACAGCCAATGTCGGCGGCGTCAAAACCATTGTCGAGGTTTTAAATAGAGTCGATCATGGTACGGTTAAGACCGTTATGAGTATGTTGGAAACCAATGAACCGGAACTGGCTGAGACCATTAAGGGTCAAATGTTCGTATTTGAAGATATCGTGCAACTCGATGATCGTTCCATTCAGCAGGTGCTACGCCAAGTGGAAATTCGCGATTTGGCTGTTTCACTTAAAGGTGCCAGCGACACAGTGGCTGCTAAGATCAAAAAGAATATGTCTTCGCGCGCATCTGCTATGCTCAAAGAGGATATGGATTACATGGGACCGGTAAGGCTCAGGGACGTGGAAGAAGGACAGCAAAAAATTATTAAGATTATCCGACAACTTGAAGAATCCGGTGAAATTGTGATAGCCAGGGGTGGTCAGGATGAGCTCATCTACTAAGGTTTTCAAATCTGAACAAGTTGAGTATTTAGCTGAGGCCACCGTATGTGATACACCTACGGAGATTTGTGCTTGTCAGTCGTCGCCTGAAATACCGGCAAGTGAAATCGATGCTATGGCGAATCCTGACATCAACTCCGAGCAAGAATTGGCAATACTGGAACTGGCCAACGGGGAAGCTGCTAAAATTGTAAGCGCTGCTCAAACGCAAGCAGCCTCAATCATCGCGCAGGCTGAGCAAGCTGCGCAAGAGTTGCAGCGCCAAGCCGCAGAATCAGGACGAACAGAAGGTTTTGCTGCCGGTCAAAAGGAAGCAGAAACCACAGCAGCTGCGATCATCGGTGAAGCTAAACAACTTTTAGCAGCCGCTGAAGCCAAGAGCACTGAACTCATGCTCACTGCCGAAAATGAATTAGTTGAAGCGGCTATTAAGATTGCCGCGAGGGTAATTGAGAAGGAAGTTTCCCTTGACCCTAATCTGATTTTACGCACGGTGCGTAAAGCTTTGCAGGGGATTAACCAAAGGGACAATTTAATCTTAAAAGTATGCCCCCAAGACGTGGAGTTGCTCGTAGCAACAGACCTATTGGAGCTAGGCATTTCTGACGTTCGTATTATCGCAGATGCACAGCTTCTGCCGGGAGAATGTATTGTAGATGGAGGTCACGGCCGATTAGATGCCACATTCGATACTCAGCTCGCAACGATTAAAAGGAAATTGGAGGTGGTGAACGGTGTCTAAATTAAAGCTAATCACTGATGCGCTGGATAAAATTGACACCGTTCAGCGCTATGGGCTAGTGTCAAAGATGATCGGTCTGGTGATTGAGGCGGACGGACCGGAAGCGCAAGTGGGAGAATTATGTATAATTTCTTCCAACCTGTCGCACAAAGGGGTCATGGCTGAGGTGGTTGGTTTCAATGCAGGCAAAACTTTGCTCATGCCCATTAGTTCTGTGGAAGGAATTTACCCTGGTTCGACCGTATACGCTACGGGCGAAACCCTCAACGTTCAAGTTGGGCCGGAGCTGCTGGGCAGGGTCGTTGACGGACTGGGCAATGCGCTGGATCGGGGACAAGCTATATCCGCCGGTACTGCATATGCGTTAAATGCATCTCCCCCTGATCCTATGAGTAGGCCCAGGATTACCCAACCCTTGAGTCTGGGCGTCAAGGCACTTGACTCCCTATTGACTATGGGTAAAGGGCAGCGCCTGGGTATTTTTGCCGGCTCCGGTGTGGGCAAAAGTACTTTGTTGGGGATGATTGCCCGTAACACTACTGCCCAAGTTAACGTCATCGCGTTAGTGGGCGAACGTGGCCGTGAGGTGCGCGAGTTCATTGAACGTGATCTGGGAGAAGAAGGCCTGGCACGTTCCGTTGTCGTTGTGGCAACATCAGATCAACCAGCCCTAATGCGCTGCAAGGCTGCCTTTACCGCTACGGCAATCGCCGAATATTTCCGTGATCAAGGTGCGGATGTGTTGCTAATGATGGATTCCGTGACTAGGTTTGCGATGTCACAGCGTGAAATCGGTTTGGCAATTGGTGAACCGCCGGCCACTAGGGGATATCCCCCTTCCGCTTTTGCGATCCTGCCCAGACTATTGGAACGAGCGGGGACTTCCGAACATGGCTCGATCACCGCCCTATACAGTGTTTTAGTTGAAGGTGATGATCATAATGAACCAATTGCTGACGCAGTAAGAGGCATTTTAGACGGACATATTGTCCTGACCCGGGAATTGGCAGCCAAAAACCACTATCCGTCAATCAGTATTTTGGATTCCGTCAGCCGGGTAATGGGAGATGTGGTTACCCCGGAACATCAGGCTTTGGCGAAACAAATCAGGCAAGTTTTGGCCACGTATGAAGGGGCACGTGATTTGGTAGAGATAGGTGCTTATGCCAAAGGCTCAAACAGCAAAATCGACTATGCGATCGACAAGATCGAGTTGTGTGAGGAGTTCCTGCAACAAGGAGTTTTCGATAAATTCAGTCTTAAACAAACCTTAGCCGCGATGGAACAAATCTTTGCCTAGCAGGAGGATATGTCATGGCATTCAAATTTCAGCTCGGTACCGTATTAGACCTGCAACAGCAGTTGGAAGAGATGGCAAAGATCAACTTCCAGAACAAAACAGAGTTGCTCCGGCTGGAGACAGATCGGTTAAGCGATTTGCGAGAGGAGCAATTGAGTCTGTACGGCCATTATCGAGAACAAGCTCAAACAGATGTCTGCACCTTGCGTCAGCTTCACTCCTTTGCGCTAGCTTTAAACGCCCGCATCGACATACAGAAAGTCTCAATTCACACAGCTCAATTAGCGGTCGATCAGGCACGGGATGAGTTAGCGGCAACAAGGTTAGAAGTCAAAAAGCTGGAGCGACTTAAGCATAAACAGTTGACGGAGTTTTTGTATCAGGAACAACGCAAGGAGCAAGCATTCCTTGACGACATTGCTACCGGACGCTTTATTCGGCAACGCCAAGCGCTTTGAGGGGGTGAAACAATCTGATCGCATTGCACCGGTTAAACGGTAAGGAGATAGTTATAAATGCAGATTTGGTTGAATTCTTAGAAGAAACTCCTGATACAATTATCACGTTAACCAACGGTAAAAAGTTTGTTGTATCGGAAACAGTAGATAACATTGTAAAACTTGTTATAGAGTATAAGCAAAGATGTACTTGTAGACCGCAGCGAAAGAGGGTGAATTTAGAGTGAAGAAAGCGGTTATAGTGATTGTAGGCTTAGTGCTTGTTGCCGCTGTATCGGCAGGGGTATCATATTTTTTTCTTAGTACAGGTGGCAAAGGACTAGCCAAAACAAGTACCGCCCCGCCTAAAAATGTTCAGAAGGTCTTTGGACCTATTGTCGATATTGGCACATTTACAGTTAATTTGCAGGGCGGGACCTCATTTCTGAAGGTTGACGTAAATCTGGAGTTAACAGGCAAGCCGGCCTCAACCGAGGTTCAGGGTGCTCTGCCGGTTGTTGAAAATACTATTATTAATGTATTAACTACCAAGTCACTGCAAGATGTGTCTACCACGAGCGGTAAGCAAAGTTTGCGCCAGCAAATCATGTCAACTGTGAATCAGGCGCTTGGGGGTTCACCAGTCCAGGATGTATTGTTTACGAGTTACATGTACCAGTAAGGGCAGGTGAAGTAAAAGTGGAAGACGCCCTCTCGCAAAGCGAAATTGACCAGTTGCTAAAAGCTATGGGCGATGGTAATTTGCAACCGGAACAACTCGAAAGCTCACCGGCCAGTAAGGTGAGGAATTATGACTTCAAACGCCCCAATAAATTTTCTAAGGACCAAGTAAATACATTACATAATATTTATGAAAATTATATCCGTTCCTTGTCAACGCAGCTTTCCAGCGAACTGCACGCAGTAATTGAAACTCATTTGGTAAGCATCGAGCAGATCACCTATCTTGAGTTTATTAGGTCTCTGCCCAACCCTTCGATTATTGGTATTTGCAACCTCGAACCGTTAGGCAATGCAATGATTGACATTAGTCCGGGACTCGCTCTCACGATGGTAGACTTGCTTTTGGGCGGTCAGGGTGAAAGCAGCCAAGGTACGCGGGAGCTGACCGAGATTGAACGCTTGATTGTGGAAAAAAGGATTAAAGCTATGGTGGAACTGCTGCCGGAAGCGTGGGAAAATATTATTCCCCTGGAGGCAACGTTGCTCTCGGTTGAAACAAATCCGCAATTCACTCAAGTAGTGGCTGGAACCGAAATGGTAGCCTTAGCTACGATTGAAGTAAAGGTCGGCAGCAAAAATGAGCTTGTGCATATGTGTCTGCCATATCTGGTGCTCGAACCGGTTTTACCCAAATTAAGTACCCAGGTATGGTTTACAACTAAACAACCCCAACCCACCGACAAGAGTGAATTGTTGCGCAGAATCGATAAAGTAAAAGTACCGATAAAGGTTCAGTTGGGTACTGCTTCCATAAGTGTTCAGGATCTTTTAAATATTAGCGTAGGAGATGTAATACCTCTTAACCGCAAGTTAACGGAGCCCATGGAAGTATTAGTTGGCCGCGAGCCGAAATTTCTTGGGGTACCGGGTATAGTCGGCAACAAAGTAGCGGTCCAAATAACCGAACGGTTGGAGGAGGGAGATGACTAGATGAGTAATAGTATTTTGTCGCAAGAAGAAATTAACGCGCTGATGAATTCTACCAAGGATAATGCTGTTGAAGCTCTAACTCCTGTTGGAGAGCTAACTCCTGTGGAGCTAGACGCCTTAGGTGAAGTTTCGAATATTGCGATGGGTAGCGCGGCCACAGCCCTTTCCACCCTCTTATCGCGCAAAATAGAAATAGCTGCGCCTACGGTCGAAGTAGTCAACCTCGAAGACATCTCAAAAAAAGGAATCAGCGATACTTTTGTGGCGGTGGTAGATTTTGTTTCCGGGTTTACCGGGTCTAATGTCCTACTTTTGTCACAGAAGGATGGAGCGATTATTATTGATTTGTTGATGGGTGGTGATGGAACTAATCCGCCGATGGACTTTAATGAAATTCACATCAGCGGGATTGCCGAAGTAATGAATCAAATGATGGGCTCCTCTGCTACTTCTCTGTCGACCATGCTGGACCGAGAGGTGAATATTTCACCACCTAAGGTATCGTTTGATTGGCAAAATGTCTTAAACGATGCTTTCCCAGAGGGTAATGGTCAAGCGGTATATATCTCTTTCAAGCTAAAAGTAGAGGGTCTGGTGGATAGTTCGCTCAATCAACTTATCACTATGGATGTGGCTCGGGAAATGATCGATAGCCAGCTCGGTGTGGTGCGCAACTCTTTAGCTGGAGCAGGCAAAACCGCAACAGCAACCCACCAAGCGCCAATTGCCCAAGCCAGCCAACAGCAGGCTGTTGGCAGTGGATCCATGTATGCCAATCCCTCCAGTTCTGCCCTAGGAAAAACTGCAGCCGGGTCGGTCCAGGTGCAACCGGTGCAATTTACCAGTTTTCAGCCAGTGGTTAACACCAGTGTAGACGGCAATAACCTCGGCTTGATTTTAGATGTGCCCATTCAACTAAGTGTGGAGCTGGGCCGGGCGCAAAAAACTATTAAAGAAATTCTGGACTTTTCCCCGGGTTCTATCGTTGAACTCGACAAGTTAGCCGGCGAAAGCGTTGATCTAATTGCCAATGGGAAGTTTTTAGCCAGAGGAGAAGTAGTCGTTATTAACGAAAATTTTGGCATTAGGATTAACGAAATTATCAACTCTTTCGGCATGAAAATGCCTAATTAACTGTGAGGAGAAAATTATGAGCACAAACATTTTGATTGTCGACGATGCTGCCTTTATGCGCATGATACTGAAAGATCTGCTGTCTAAGAATGGGTACAATGTGATTGGAGAAGCAGAAAATGGCCTGATGGGCGTTGAAAAGCAGCGCGAACTTAAACCCGACCTCACCTTAATGGACATAACTATGCCGGAAATGGATGGGATTGAGGCGGTTAAGGAAATCAAGAAGCAAGATCCAAACGCCAAAGTCATCATGTGTACCGCCATGGGTCAACAAGCCATGGTAATTGCCGCGATTCAGGCCGGTGCGTGGGACTTTATTGTCAAACCTTTTAAACCGGAACGGGTAATTGAAGCTGTGCAAAAGGCTCTGGCGTAGTAAGAAGGGGATAATTTGTGGCCTTAAGTAATAATAGGTTCCTTCTACTTATTAATGTTACAGTTTGGCTGACGTTAGTGTATCCCGCCAAGGTTATGGCGGCAAGTGTGGTTCCGGGTTCAAGTATTGAAGCTAAACCTTTTCCTAATGTTCAGCCCGTATCGACAAATCAGATCAACACCTTTTCCTGGGGCAGTTTTGTTGTAATCGTTGTTGTTTTTCTCGCTCTATTGTTATTTTTTGCCGTAGCAGTTAAAAGATTTAGTCGCTCGACCTCCGGCTCAAGCTCATGGTTTAAGCTTTTAGACCGGCAACAAATGGGTCCCGGTCATAATCTTTACTTGGTGGAATTGGCCGGCAGGATGCAAATATTGGGAGTTACTAATCAAACCATGGTGAAAATTGCTGACCTGGATGATGCGGAACTGGCAGGAGAAATTTTGCAGGATCTGGCATGGCGTAATGAACAAATTTTACCCCCTTGGTGGTCGCAATTATTGGCAAATATTAAGGGCAGTAAATTTGCCGATGAACTAAAGCGCTTTGATAAGGGGGGAGATTAATGACAGCTACCACGACTCTTCCCATACAACTATTTCTCATCATGACAGCCTTATCGTTAATTCCGGCAATTTTAATCATGACTACTTCATTTACTCGCATTGTCGTGGTTTTAGGGTTTGTGCGCAACGCCTTGGGTACGCAGAACTTGCCACCGAATCAAGTTGTTATTGCTC
The DNA here is from genome assembly GCA_021783135.1 of Bacillota bacterium. Taxonomy (GTDB): domain Bacteria; phylum Bacillota; class Desulfitobacteriia; order Desulfitobacteriales; family JAJXUE01; genus JAJXUE01. The sequence goes on from JAJXUE010000021.1 coordinate 28,325, forward strand.
TAGCCCTGATGTTAAGCTTCTTTGTGATGGCGCCGACGTGGCAAACCATCAATACCAACGCTTTACAACCCTACCTCAAACAACAAATTTCCCAAACCGAAGCAATAAAGCAGGCCGAAGAGCCGTTGCGGGTATTTATGTTGAAGCAAACCAGACCGCAAGACTTAAGCCTTTTCGTGCAACTGGCCAAAATACCGCAGCCAAAGACTTACAAGGATATCCCCACCTACGTAGTTATTCCGGCATTTGTCATCAGCGAATTAAAGACTGCTTTCCAAATTGGCTTCGCGATATTTTTACCCTTCATCGTTATCGACCTGATCGTTTCCAGCGTCCTAATGTCGATGGGGATGATGATGCTACCGCCTATGCTGATATCTCTCCCGTTTAAAATCCTCTTATTTGTGATGGTAAACGGTTGGGACCTGATAATTAAATCGCTTGTAGCAGGATTTCACTAAAGGAGGGAACCACTGTGACACCAAATTATGTGATCTATCTTGCTAAGCAAGCCCTTTCGGTTGTAGTACTTGTCGGCGGGCCTGTATTGGGAGTAGTTCTAGTTGTTGGCTTCGTAGTGAGCGTTATGCAGGCGCTCACCCAGATTCAAGAGCAGACCCTTTCGTTTATCCCAAAGTTAATTGCGATTGCGCTCGTGTTACTATTGTTAGGGCCTTGGATGCTGCAGGTATTGATGGGGTTCACTACCAATTTATTTAATAGCTTGGCTAGCTTTAGTAACTTCTAAGTGAAGGAGACATGCTTTGAACCTGCAAGTCTTGGGCGTAAGCATAACTGTGTTCCTTATGGTTCTCTTTCGGTGGGCAGGCTTTGTAATGTTGGCACCAGTATTTGGGGCAAAAACTGTCCCCACTTATATCAAGATTGGTCTTGCTATGGCCTTTACGGTGGTGGTTTTTCCGATTGTAAGCCATGGCTATACCCCGCCGTCTAACCTAATTGAGTATGGCATGGCCCTAGTACAAGAGACCATGGTTGGTTTAAGCATTGGGTTTATCTCGCAAAAAATTCTCTACGTTTTGCAAGGCGCCGGTCAAATCATCGATTTGCAAATGGGATTGGCCATAGGTAGTTTGCTTGACCCGATTAATGGCGTAGCGTCGCCGCTGTCAGGCAATTTTTACACAGTTGTAGCCACTCTGCTATTGCTGGCTACCAACGCCCACTATTATTTGATTGCCGCCATGGTGCGAAGCTATTCTTTTATTCCTTTACAGGGTTCTATTCAGATTAACCATTCTCTTGTTGACTTTGCCATGCAGTTTGTTACCGGAACCTTTGTTGAATCCATTCAGATTGCCCTGCCCATCTGGGGCGTTTTGGTTATAACTGAAATATTTTTAGGGTTTGTCTCGAAAGCATTGCCCCAAATGAACATTTTCGCATTGAGTTTTCCACTCAAAATTATTTTGGGTTTTTTGTTAATGATTTGGGTATTATCCGCATTTAGTGTGCAGGTAGACAATCTAGTCCAGGATATGCTCAATCAAATGTATTATTTGCTCAAAGGCTTGGGGTAAGATATGAGTGGTGAAAAGACACATTCCGCGACTCCACGCAGGCGCAGCGAAGCGCGCAATAAGGGCCAAGTTTTAAAGAGCGCCGAACTTTCTTCCGCTATCTTGTTTGTGGTGATTACTGCGGTGTTAAAGTTTTGGCTCCCAACGCTGGTTAATAATGTTGGTAATTATTCCGTTCATGTATTTAGTGCTACTCCGGTGGCGGACTACTCCTTTGCATATGCGCAGGGTGTTATCCTGCAGACTTTCATGCTGGTGGTGGAGGGCATAGCACCGGTAGCAGTAAGTGCATTCGTGGTTAGCATGGTGGTCAACTACTTGCAAGTCGGTAATCTATTTTCCGTGCAAGTCATTACGCCGGATTTTCAAAAGATCAACCCGATTGGTGGTTTGCAAAAGTTTTTTAGTCTGCGCAGCCTTGTGGAATTGGCTAAGTCATTAATCAAACTTTCTATCATGAGTTATCTCTTATATTCGACCTTGTATAGTCAAATTTTACCGCAATTGCCCGTGTTTGAAGGTGCAAATCTGGCTGTCAGCCTTGCGATATTTAGTCAAATCTTAGTTGGAATTGTATGGAAAATAGCAATTTTTTTTCTATTGCTTGGCATTGCAGATTATTTTTACCAATGGTGGAATTATGAAAAATCACTCAAAATGTCCAAGCAGGAGTTAAAGGATGACTTTAAAAGTTCTGAGGGTGATCCCCTCGTTCGCAATGCAATAAAGCGCAAGCAGAGAGCCATGTCCATGCAACGCATGATGCAGGATGTGCCTAAGGCCGATGTAATTGTCACCAACCCCACTCACTTTGCAGTTGCCATCCGTTATGAAGCCGCTATGGGTGATGCCCCGATAGTTCTCGCCAAAGGGCAAGACGAGGTAGCTTTACGCATCAAGAGTATCGCAATCGAACATAATGTGCCGACGGTGGAAAACCCACCGCTCGCACGTAGTTTGTTTCGCAACGTTGAAATTGGACAGCCTGTTCCGCCGGAATTATATAAAGCAGTGGCGGAAGTCCTGGCTTTTGTCTACAGGTTAAACCGTAAGCGGAGTTCTTAAGGAGGATTGCAGGTGGCAGTTAAACAATCAAAGACTAATGTACTCAAAGACTATGCTGATGTCTTTGCCGCCGCAGCAGTCGTTGCCGTTGTGGTGATGATGATTATCCCGATACCTTCTTGGTTGCTCGATTTTCTTTTAGCGCTTAACATTACAGGTGCCGTAGTTATCTTACTATTGGCGTTTTTCATCAAAGATACTTTGGAATTTTCTATTCTACCTTCCTTGTTACTGATTATGACCTTGTTTCGCCTGTCCCTCAATGTATCCAGTACGCGGCTGATCTTGCTTAACGGATACGCGGGTCAAGTCATACAACAGTTTGGGACATTTGTCATTAGTGGAAATGCAGTGGTAGGTTTTGTCGTATTTGCAATTTTGGTGGTTATTCAGTTTATTGTTATCACCAAGGGCGCAGAGCGGGTATCAGAAGTGGGCGCTAGGTTTACTTTAGATGCAATGCCAGGTAAACAAATGAGTATCGATGCTGATTTAAACTCCGGCCTGATCACGGATAAGGAAGCCCGGGAGCGGCGTAAGGCCATCCAGATGGAAGCAGATTTTTACGGCGCGATGGATGGTAGCAGTAAGTTTGTCAAAGGTGACGCGATTGCCGCAATTATTATTTTATTAATTAACTTAACCGGGGGATTCATCATTGGCATAGTCATTAAAGGTATGAGTTTCCAGACCTCGTTACAAACTTATACCTTGCTCACCATTGGCGACGGTCTTGTAACCCAGATACCCGCCTTGTTAATCTCGACAGCAACTGGTTTGGTTGTTACCCGAGCAGCTTCGGATAGTAATTTAGGTCAAGATATGGCGAAACAACTCTTGCGTGTGCCTAAGGCGCTGAACATTGCCGCGGGGGTTTTGGTCGCAATGTCCTTACTTGGTTTACCTACCATACCCCTATTTTCGATTGCCGTGGTATTGGTTGTTACAGCCTATTTTATCAAAAAGACCAATGCCGACAAGGTCAATAACGAGTTGCTGTCCGCGCAGGCCAATCAAGCAGCGCAAGACCGCAAACCGGAAAATGTCCTGTCGATGATTTCTGTAGATCCGATGGAGCTGGAGATTGGCTATGCCCTAATACCGCTGGTGGAAGCAGCGCAAGGTGGGGATCTACTCGACCGCATCCTGCTAATTAGGCGGCAGTGTGCCAGCGAATTGGGTTTTGTAGTGCCGGTAATCCGTTTGCGCGACAATATTAACCTAAAGTCTACGGCCTACAGTATTAAAATTAGAGGCGCTGAAGTTGCCAAAGGGGAACTGATGCTGGACCACTATTTGGCTATCTCGGCTGACGCGCTTGATTTACCGGGGATACCCACCAAAGAGCCCGCATTTGGGATTGACGCCAAATGGATACCCACTTCTTACCGCGAGCAAGCTGAATTACGTGGCTTTACGGTTGTCGACCCGCCCACTGTGTTGGCTACACATCTGACAGAAGTAATTAAAGTGCATGCCGGGGAACTATTAAGTCGTCAGGATGTCCAGGCCTTGCTCGATAACTTTAAACTTGTTGCACCCGCTGTGGTTCAAGAACTTGTACCCGATATTTTGAGTCTTGGTCAAGTGCAAAAAATTCTTGCGCAGCTCCTGGCAGAACGTGTATCGATTCGTGATTTAAGTACTATCTTGGAGACTATGGCCGACAGTGGCAGAATAACCAAAGATGTCGATAAACTTACGGAACATTGCCGTCAGGCCTTGGGACGGCAAATTTTGCAGACGTATTTAAGTGAAGATTCCACCTTAAATGTGGTTACGTTAGATCCTGTTTTAGAGCAACAAATCCTCAATAGTATTCAATCTTCAGAATATGGCTCCTACATTGCGCTTGAGCCTAAAATCCTGCAGACAACGCTAAATAACCTGGCGTTAGAAATAAATAAACTTGTGAGCAAAGGCATGACCCCGATTGTGGTATGTGCGCCAATGGTAAGAATTAATGTCAAAAGGTTGACCGAAAAATCCATACCTAATTTAGTAGTGTTATCCTACAATGAGTTGGTCACAGGCGTAAAAATACAATCGATTGGAATGGTGGCAGCATAATGAAGGTTAAAAGGTATGTGGCTTCAGACATCCAAGAAGCCATGGCAAGGGTCAAAGCCGAATTAGGAGAAGATGCTGTCATCCTTCATGTGCGTCAAGTTAAGGAAGGCGGGGTACTCGGTTTTTTTGCCCGTACGAAAACGGAAGTAACTGCAGCTTTAGAAGACAAAAAACCGACAGTTCAGGTTGCCGCTCCACTGCCTCCGCTCACCTTTAGTGAACCTAAACCCAATCCGGAAGATGAGATGCGCGAGTTGCGCCGCGTCCTTGGTCAAGTGTCGCGTCAATTAAAGGATATGGGCAATGGCGCTGAACCAACTGGTAAATTGGCGTGGTTGCGCGCAGAGTTGCTGGATAAAGAGTTGGATGATAAACTCGTCAAGAACCTGCTGACCAGTATTGAGGAGAGTATACCAAGCGAAAGCAGCCAAGACGAAGTCAGAGAACAGCTTGGGCAAAGCCTGCTAGGTTTGATGCCGGAACCGGCGCCGATAACTTTAGCCAAAGAAGGCCCGTTAATTGTAGCCCTTGTCGGGCCTACAGGAGTTGGCAAGACCACTACTGTAGCCAAATTGGCTGCCAATTTTGCACTGGTAGATAAGCATAAGGTCGCATTGGTAACTGCCGATACCTATCGGGTGGCCGCGGTAGATCAACTTAGAACTTTCGCGGAAATAATTCGGGTTCCGATTGAAGTGGCTGTGTCCCCGAGTGCAATTCAGCAGGCTATCGCGCGCCATCAAGATAAAGAAATTATTTTAATTGACACTGCGGGACGCAGTCCCAACAACAGAATTCATATGTCCGAGTTACGGGCATTTTTAGATAAGGCGCAGCCGGACCGAGTTATATTGACGCTAAGTGCCACGACCCGGGGCAAAGACCTCTTGGACTTAGTCCAGAAATTTGATTTGCCCAGTATTGATTCCCTTATTTTTACGAAAATAGATGAAACCACCACTTTAGGAGGAATTTTTAATCTGGTTAATTTTTGTAAGAAACCCCTAGCGTATCTGACGAATGGGCAGAATGTACCGGACGATATTGCGCTGGCAAATTCAGACTACATCGTACAGCGCTTTCTGGGGAGGGAGGTATAGATGCAAGACCAAGCATCACAACTTCGGGCATTAATTGCGCGGGAAGAAAAAACGCTCGGTGGTACCACCAAAGGCACACGCGTAATTGCGGTCAGCAGTGGTAAGGGCGGAGTGGGTAAAACCAATATCAGTATTAATTTAGCAGTTTCCTTGGCGAGCTCAGGCAGCAAAGTTGTGGTTGTTGACGGGGATTTAGGTCTTGCGAATGTCGACGTTATGTGTGGCCTCATGCCAGTTTATAATTTGGAAGATGTTATTCGTGGTAACGGCACGCTGACGGAAGCTTTGCTTGACGGGCCTAATGGCATCAAAATCTTGCCTGGCGGTACTGGAGCGGGCTTAGTGGATATGGGAGCGAGTGATCTGGAAAACCTGTTTTATTCGCTTAAACCGTTGGAAGAAATGGCGGATATTTTGATCTTAGATACCGGAGCCGGAATTGCGCGCAGTGTAATTGGTTTACTCAATGCTGCCGATGAGGTTGTCGTGGTGGTGACACCGGAGCCAACCTCAATCACTGATGCGTATAGTTTAGTCAAAACTCTCCTCACTACCGACAAGCAGCGGCGCGTAAGTTTACTCGTCAATAGGGTGCACTCGAAGGAAGATGCCGAAAATACTTATGTGCGTTTATCTGGGGTCATCGATCGTTTTTTGCAATACAAGGTCGATTACTTAGGTTTTATATTTGAAGACCCAGCATTAGTTAAGGCGGTAATGCGGCAAACTCCGGTGACCATAGCTTTTCCTACGGCTCCGGCCAGTAGGTGTTTTGCCACAGTGGCAGATAAACTTGTTGGTACAATTAGGCAGGTCCCCAGTCAGAGCAAAGGGCTGCGAGGATTAATGGAGGGCTTAGTGGCGCATGTAATTCGGGGAAGATAAACGATAAATGACGGCAGGAATGTAAGCATGAAAAAATTATTCAGTGTAAACCAACTAGTAGAGGTGGAACCGTTAAATGAGGACTGGGCCGGCTCATACAAAACCCGGCTTGAAGATATTAACGAAGATTTACTTATCTTTGGCGTTCCCTACGTCAATGGGGGCTTGTTGCCTTTACGGGTGAACGACGAAATTGTGATTCGGGTCTGTAACAAGACGGCAATGTTCAAGTTTAATGCCAAAGTAAAGACTGTAATCAGAGGAGATTTGCCGCTCTTCGCAGTTGACATTCCCGCGGAATGCGTCAAGGTGCAACGACGCGAGTTTGTGCGTATTGATGTGAGCATTCCATTACGCTATAGGGACAAGCCGGAAGCGGAATTTATCAAAGCCCACTCCTTGGATGTAAGCGGGGGTGGCGTAAGATTTGCCGCCGATAAAAACTTGGCAATTGGGACAAAATTGGAGATGGTTTTAGACTTTTTGGGTGACTTCAGTATCACCACTAGAGTAGAGGTGCTACGCAGTGTGGAGGCTGACGCGCGCCAGTATCATATTAGCGCCCGCTTTTACGAGCTCGAGCATTCGTTAGCGGATAAGATCCTCCAGTGGACCTTTAAATATCAACTCAGCTTAAGACGAAAGGGTTTAATATGAGTCAGGATGCAGGCACGCTACGCTTGGTGAACAGGTTGAAGGAAGTTTCCCGCTTAGTGGTTTTAGGGTGCTGTGCTTTGGTCTTGCTGGTAAGTCTTGCGGCTGATGCTACAATAGAAGCAATTGCCTGGCGTGTGGTGGTTACCGGCGTTTTGATGTTCAGTGTGAGCAGATTCATCATTATGCTGGTAGAGGTTGTTTGGCAAGATGTAGCGCAAACAAAGCTTGCAGCGCAGGAGTTGAATTCGCAAATTGATGAACAGTTGGGGCAAGCATTAAATGATGACCCGGAGCGCATGGCCGAGTTGGCGCGGAAAATGGACATTGGATTGTAGGCTGTTCTTAGCGAGGTAGGTGAACAATTTGGCTGACTACCAACGGAGTGTAGCAGAGACTAACGGGCAAGGTCCGGTTTCCCCGAGCATAGACTCTCGATTGATTGAAGAATATGCTCCATTAGTGAAATATATTGCCGGTAGAATCGCCATCGGCTTGCCAAAACAAGTCGAAGTCGATGACCTGATTGGGTACGGCATTATCGGGTTAGCCGATGCGTTACTGCGTTATGAAAGTAATCGAGGGGCAAAATTTACCACCTATGCTTCTGTCAGGATTAGAGGAGCTATCTTTGATGGATTAAGAAAGATGGATTGGGTGCCACATAGTGTCAGAACCAAGGCTAAGGAACTGGAAAATATTATTAGGCTCTTGGAAACTGAACTGGGACGCACCCCAACGGGTGAGGAAATTGCCGCAACAATGGGTATTACCTTGCAGGAATATTATCAGAAACTTGACCAAGTGAAGGCTACTAGCTTGATATCCCTGGATGAAAGTGTTGGCACTGAGCCGGAAGGCGATCTGCGCGTCATTGATCTGGTTGGTGATGAGCAGGCGACCCAGGATTTTCAAGCAATTGAGCGGGAAGAGGTTCAACAGGTTTTGGCCCGCGCTGTGGAACTTTTGCCCGAAAAGGAGAAGTTGGTCGTAGCTCTTTACTACCAGGACGAACTTACCTTACAAGAAATAGCCGCGGTCTTAAATGTCTCGGAATCACGTATTTCGCAGTTGCACACCCAAGCTATTTTGCGGTTGCGCGGCAGACTCAGTCGCTCGAAGAACAAACTGTTTTAAGGTCATTTAAGGAGGTGATGAAATTGCCTGTAACACCAGTTAACGAAGTTATCAGTACTGGAACGGGAGGAGCAGGATCCCCCACTAAGCCAACGCAGACCGGAGGCTTTGAGGGGCTTATTAGCGGGATAATGAATGACGGAAGCCCTTCTATGGGCGCGCAACCGGCTGCAGCAAAAGGAAACGACAAAAAATCCCTTGTAACTAACGCCACTATGCTCGGATTGTTGGGTGTACCAAGTCAAATCCAAACGGCTAGTCAACCAGCAGTGCAGCAAGGTCCCGCTGCTGAAAGCCCAACTCAACCCAGTGTTTCAGGTCCAATGGCTGGTACTGCTGTAGCAAGAGGTGATGCTTTGACTTCAGCGGTTAAGGGAAAAGATGCTAACGCGAGTATGCTTACGCCCGCAACGATAAGCACCATTCTCTTGGACGCAACTCCACAGACTGTAACTTCACAGACTGTAACTCCACAGACTATAACTCCACAGACCGTAACTCCACAGACTATAACTCCACAGACTGTAACCTCACAGACTGTAACCTCACAGACTGTAATTCCCCAGACTGTAACTCCTCAAGTCGCCAATCCTCTAAGCGTAACCCCGCAAAACGCTAAAGTAAGCGGGGTACCTGTAGGCAGAGTTCTAAATTCATCTGGGCCGGCGCAACAAAACTCTGTGCTACAAGACCAGCTTACAACACTGCAAAATGGGTCGGTAGCAGAGTCCCAGCCCGGATTACCTGCCGCAACAGCGCAGCTTAATGCCGGGGTTGCTGCGGCTAACGCCAAAGCAGCGGGCGGCGTAGCAAATACGACACCTGGTATAACCTTAAATACCTTGTCAGCTGTACCCCTAATGAACTACACGCCACAACAAGTCAAAACTCAGAGTGGTCAACCGGGAGTCAAAGCAAGCAAAGACAATTCCCTGTTCAAACAACCCGATTTAACAGAACCAATGGCAGGTTCAATCATCACAGAGAATCAACCAGAGTCAGACGTGTCAATTGCCGTCGAACCTGAAACAGCTATTCAGCAGCTTACGGCTCAAGCTGCTGACGTGAAGGGTACCGACAGCCAAGCTCTAGGGCCAACTAAACACAGTTCCGACCCTTTCACGCCGACCGCGACTGTGGCCGCCCCGATTGACATTACGGGCGGAGGACCTATGCCACTTAATTTACCAACCTTGAATTTGGCGCCCGCCTTAAAGGGTGACACTTCGGGCTTTATCAGTTACCTTAATCAGCATTTGGCGCCGGCCGTTCTTGACAACTTAAGTGAACTTGCCTATAGCTCAACCCCAAATATGCAAAGTTTTCAAATTAAATTGCAACCTGAACATTTAGGCGATATGCTGATTAAAGTAGACCTTACCAATGGACAGTTAACCACACACTTTATAGTGGACAACCCCCAAGTAGGCCAAATGTTAAGTAATCTCACGCACCAGTTGCGGGAAGTATTGCAAAACCAAGGGCTGAGTATGGGGCATATGGACGTAAATGTGCAGCAAAATCCCCGGCAAAATTCATTTGGCATTGCTGCCAAGCCGGGCAGACGCTTTCAAACTGATGCTGAGGAGGTGGAAACTGTCGACAACAGGCCCATGGGTGATAATAGAAAAATTTTGGATTTATGGGCATAGGGGGGTATAATATGAGTGTTAACATGCCAAACAGTACGCAGGGAACGACAAACACTGCAAACACGCAAAACTCAGCCAATTCAGCCGATGTCTTAGGCAAGGACGACTTTCTTAAACTGTTAGTGGCGGAGTTGCAAAATCAGGACCCAACGCAGTCAATTGACCCCACTCAGTATGTTGCCGAGATGGCTCAATTCAGTTCGCTGGAGCAAATGCAAAATATCGACACTGATGTGCAAAAAACCAACACTCTCATGCAGTCCATGCTGACCTCAACTTGGCTAACGGAAGGCAGTAGCTTAATTGGTAAGTCGGTTGTCGGTACAGATCCTACTACCGGAAAGCCTGTAAGCGGCAATGTTACCGGGGTAAATTACGATGGCACCAATGTAACCGTGCAACCCTTGGGAATTCCAATTCAAAATATCACGAGTGTAACAAGTGCGGCAAGCACATCAACAACAGTATAGGGGGTTTGATAAATTATGATGCGTTCTCTTTATTCGGCAGTATCCGGTTTGCAAGCACATCAAACTATGATGGATGTCATCGGTAACAATATTGCCAACGTCAACACTGCCGGTTTCAAATCAGGCAGGGTAACCTTTAAGGACTTACTGAGTCAAACTTTGCAGGGTGCCTCGGCACCTTCCACTACACCTGTGCAAGGCGGTTCTAATGCAGTTCAAGTTGGTTTGGGTGTCGGCGTTGGCAGCATTCAGACCATGATGACCCAAGGCAGTGCGGAGACGACAGGTGTGCCGACTGACTTGATGATTCAAGGAGATGGATTTTTTGTTTTAAAAGACAATGGCACCACAGTATATACTAGGGAAGGATCATTCGGCACGGATGCGGCCGGCAACCTGGTAGATCCAAACACCGGAGCATATGTCCAAAGCGTTTCTGGCGCTAATATCACGATTAATCCAACTACTTACACGTCATTCTCCATCGACAACACCGGGACAATCACCGGAGTGACTCCTGCCGGCACAACCGCAACTATCGGCCAAATCGGACTTACAGTATTTAATAATCCGGGCGGACTGGTGAAAGATGGCAATAACTACTATTCACCTTCCAATAACTCTAATACAACAACCCCAACCATAGTTGCGCCAAATTCCGGCGGCGCCGGTTCTATTGCCACCGGAATGTTGGAGATGTCTAACGTTGACCTTTCTGTGGAAATGACCAACATGATTGCGGCGCAGCGCGGTTTCCAAGCTAATGCTCGCGTTATTACAGTTTCCGATACGCTTTTGCAAGAACTGACCGATTTAAAACGTAGTTAAGAAGGACGGTGAGCCGTTGTGATTGACGCGCTAAACACCGGCGCCAGTGCCGTGTTGGCTCAACAGACCGGATTAGATGCTATTGCCAACGATGTTGCCAATGTCAATACTTCGGGCTACAAAGCAACCAGGACCAATTTTGCGGACTTGCTCTACTCGCCGACGCGGGACGATGTACCTGCCAACCAGGCCCCGTTAAACGGCACAGGCGCTAAGGTGGCCGGAATCCAAACCATCTTTAACCAAGGCTCGTTGGTTCAGACCGGGCAAAGCACGGATTTAGCTATTGCAGGGGACGGTTTTTTCGCGGTTACCCTGCCGGACGGGACTCAAGCTTATACCCGTAACGGTAGTTTTGCCCCGGATGCTAACGGTACGTTAGTCAATAGTGATGGCTACATGCTAAATCCACCTTTAAAAGTTCCCGCTGGAGCAGCTGTTAAAATTACCAGTGACGGTAAAGTTTCGACCCTGCAAAACGGCAAAAGTATAGTGCTTGGTCAACTTACTTTGGCCACTTTCGCTAATCCTGACGGCTTGAACAAATTGGGCGATAATTTGTATCAGGTGTCCGCTAATTCCGGTGCAGCCATAACCGGTACGCCGGGCAACGGCAACAATGGCACGATTCGTTCCGGGTATTTGGAAAGCTCCAATGTTGATCTGGCTAATGCTATGACATCTTTGATTGAGGCGCAGCGGGCTTACCAGGCCAACGCGCGAGTAATTACCAATGCGGATCAGATGATGAGTATCGCCAATAATCTGAGGGGGTAATTGTTGTGTTTGATCCAAGCTATCTTCAAGTCTTGCAAAATGGCTTGCACGCAGCCAGCTTGCGCCAAAATGTCATCGCCAATAATCTGTCAAATCTTGATACCCCAGGCTTTAAGGCCAGCAGTGTGCAGTTTGAAAACATTTTGGCTCAGAGTTTAGATCAGGGGGCTAACTTGCCGCTGTTAACCAATGCTCCCAATCAGTTTGGCACACCTGCCTCTGATGCGGTTACCCCGGAAATTACGCAAAATAATACCACCTCACTGCGCCCGGATGGCAACAATGTGGATATCGACCAACAGATGACGGATTTAGCCAAAAACAACCTGTACAATGACAGTTTGACGGCACAAATCTCCGCTCAATTGGGCATATTGCGCATGGTAATCAGTGAAAAACCATAGTATTAAGGGGTGTGACCAATGCTTAGGGGATTATATCTGGCCGACTCGGGTTTGTTGGCAGCACAGCATTTAAATGATGTCGTCGCTAACAATCTGGCCAATGTCAGCACGCCCGGTTTTAAGAGCGATGTTGCTACAGACAAGACTTTTGATCAAGTCCTGATGGAACGGTTACAACAAGAACCTTCACCGCAAGGTAATGGCGCAAGCGCGGCGCCGATTGGCTATGAAGCATCAGGTGTAGTTGTGGATTCGATTGTCCCCAATTTAACGGCAGGTGCGATAGTTCCAACGGGCAACGTTACAGACTTGGCCATTGATGGTACAGGTTTATTTCAGGTATCAACGCCTAGTGGCATCAGATACACCCGTAGTGGTAATTTCTTGACAGACAAAAACGGTGATCTCGTAACCACGCAAGGCTACAATGTAATGGGGACTAAAGGCCCGATTCAAGGCCTGGCGGGACAAAAATTTACGGTTTCTGCTGACGGGACTGTTACCGCCAACGGACAAGTGATTGATAAGCTGGCCGTGCAAAGCTTTGCCCCCGGCAGCTTGCGTAAAGACGGGGATAATTTGTTCCTAGCGCAAGGACAATCGGTCAACAGTGTCAACGTAATTAAACAAGGTTATTTAGAACAATCCAATGTTAGTATGGCGACAGAGATGACAAATATGATTAATGCCATGCGCACCTATGAAGCTAATCAAAAGGTGGTACAAACCTTAGACGGTACTTTAGAAAAAGCCGCAAATGAGATTGCCAAGATATCGTAGTCGCTCAAACAAGTGTAAACCCTTCGGAAACAGCGGATTCCGGAGGGTTTTTGCTTGTGCGTAAGGCTCCATAAACGTGCATATACTATGGCAGGCAAACAAACGCTATTAAGTGAAGTAAATTTTTAAGAGGATTTTTAGATAAAGCATCGAATATTACTTGAGTTATCTATAAACAGGAGGGTATCATGCTGCCTTTTTTTGACAACTTAAGGACTGACTTGGAACTTCTCGACCAAGAAATCAATCAAGAACTAAAATTAAAGACGGGCAGCATATATGAACTTGTGCCTTTGCGGCTGGACAGTGTCGACTATTATTTACGGCCATTTTTGCTGCTGGCAATATCACGGGCCTATGGCTGTCGCGATAAGCGCGCTATTTCCGTGGCCAGCGTCATTCAGTTTATTTACTTGGCCAGTCGCGTACATGATATTGTGCATGACAACGACCAGACTGAAGAATTTCAATTTCCGGTTTTAGTCGGTGATTATCTATATGGGCAGTTTTTTCTTCATTTATGTCAGGCAGAGGCCTTGAGTTACCTTGCTCCGCTGGCTACGACTATCTGCCAGATGCATGAAGGCGGCATATTGCGCCAACAATTTTTGGCAGGTAAACTTGACGCAGACATTAGTGAAATAGATATTGTGGAAAAGGAAGAAGCGATGCTGTTTGCTGTAGCGTGCAAAATAGGGGCGAGCTTGGGCGGAGCTTCTGTACAGGAACAAGAACTGTTTTGGCGTTTCGGCAAATACTTGGGTCTGGGTGTAACCGCACTGTCTCAAGGCTTAGGCAAACAAGTTGTCGGCAAAGCCCTACGCGCGGCGAAAGATGTGCTTACCTTGTTTCCCGTGCCGGTACCTGGCTTAAAGGAAATTAGTAATTTTTTAGAAGCGCAAATGACCTGAGTTATGGCTAGATGACAGCATGGTTAGACTGATAGTTAGACTGGAGTTAGCACTTTGAGTAAACTTAAAGTTTTTTTGGAAATGATAAAATTTGAACATACTATATTTGCTCTGCCTTATGCTTATTTGGGTGCCTTTCTAGCGGCGCGGTTTTTTCGGGCAGGAGGATGGCCGTCTTGGGGAGAGTTAATTTGGATTACCCTCGCGATGGTAGGGGCGCGCACTGCGGCCATGGGTTTTAATCGCCTGATTGATTGGCGCATCGACGCCAAGAATCCACGCACATCATCCCGTGCCATCCCTAAAGGCTTGCTCGCGCCGCGCGAAGTAATTATCTATATTGTGGCAGCTTTGCTGTTAATGGGCTATGCGGCGTACCGGCTCAACCCACTCTGCTTTAAACTAATGCCTGTGGCAGTAGTGTTTCTAACCGTTTATTCGTACACTAAGCGCTTTACTTGGCTGTGCCATCTGGTACTGGGGATTACCGACGGTCTGGCCCCCATGGGTGGCTGGATCGCCATTACCGGCTCGTTTAACCTTCCTGGTGTTCTCCTTAGCTTAGCTGTAGCCATTTGGATTGCCGGCTTCGACATTATTTATGCATGTCAAGATTGGGAATTCGACAAAAGCACAGGATTAAAATCTATACCTGTCCGGTTTGGCATCCCGCGTTCCCTCACGATATCTTCGGTCGTTCATGTCCTAACAGCTTTGCTGTGGGCGATGACGGGGGTTCTGTTGGGACGCGGCTTACTATATTTCTTAGGAGTGGCAGTGGCCAGTGTGCTGTTATACAGACAGCATCAACTGGTTCCCCCCGAAGATCTGTCGCGTTTAAACTTTGCCTTTTTCAACATTAACAGCTATATCAGCCTGGTGATGTTTCTGTTCACTGTCGGTGATTTACTGTGGAAAGTACCTATTTTTTACTAGACCTGGGAGGATAAGATGGTTAACCGGTTATTTGCCGCCAGTGAGCTGGCAGATCTAATTGCTAAGGTTGAGAGTAATACACGACTTGATTTTGCCGACGGAGTGAGGCTTTTTTGTTCACCCGATTTGTTGGCAATTGGCTATATGGCGGATTTAATTCGCCAACGTAAACAGGGTGACTTGGTATTATTTATGTACGATGACGCAATATCAGACCAGGAGACACCTAGCCAAACTACGGCCACCATGCTATATGGGCAGGGTGAAACAGTAGAGGAAAAGGTCAACCGCCTGTTGCAATTGCGTGAACTACAGGAGCATAATGCAGGCTTTAGAGCGTTTGCGCCAATTGCCTCCGCACCTTCAGACTCAGGCAATCTAACCGGTTTTGATGATTTAAAAACCTTGGCGATTGCCCGGATAATGTTGGATAATTTTGATCATATTAAAAGCTTCTGGCCGCAAATTGGGGCTAAATTGACTCAGGTGTCACTTTCCTTTGGGGTGGATGACCTTGAGGGGAACGCCCCGTCTGCGCGTGCGATGAGCAAGGCAACTTTGCTGCGCCTGATACGTACAGCAGGACGCCGCCCGATAGAACGGGACGCAATGTATAGATTTGAGGAATAGGAGGATTGACATGGATTACCAAGCAATTCTGCTCAAAGCGTTAAATGGGGCGAGGCTTTCGGCTGAAGAGGGTCTGACTTTATTTGCAGAGGCACCCCTGCTGGAACTGGGTCAAGTTGCGGATCAAATTCGCACCAAGCTGCATCCCGATAATAAGGTTACCTTTGTGATTGACCGCAATATCAACTACACCAATATTTGCACCTGTGCTTGTAAGTTTTGTGCTTTTTTTCGTGCGCCGGGGCACAAAGACGGCTATGTTATTACCCGAGAAGAGCTGCATGC
This sequence comes from Bacillota bacterium, assembly GCA_021783135.1. Lineage (GTDB taxonomy): Bacteria > Bacillota > Desulfitobacteriia > Desulfitobacteriales > JAJXUE01 > JAJXUE01. The sequence continues at coordinate 44,450 of JAJXUE010000021.1, forward strand.
CAAAATTAAAGAAACATTGGACCAGGGCGGAACCCAACTGCTGATTCAAGGCGGGTTAAACCCGGAACTTAGCCTTCCATACTATGAAGCGATGCTGGAAGATATTAAGGCCAATTTTAATATTCACATCCATTCGTTTTCACCGCCGGAAATAGTGCATATGGCTCGAACGTCCGGTTTGTCGCTTAAAGAAGTAATTGGCAGGCTTAAAGCCGCGGGGCTCGACTCTATTCCGGGCGGCGGTGCGGAAATCTTGGATGATCGGGTGCGTAAACATATCAGTCCGCGCAAAATCGGTTGGGAACAGTGGATGGAGGTAATGGAGACAGCCCACGGCTTAGGCATGAAGACTACGGTGACCATGGTAATCGGCAGTGTGGAGAGTATGCAAGAAAGAATCAACCATTTCATGCACATACGCGCCACGCAAGATCGCACGGGCGGATTTACCGCCTTTATTCCCTGGAGTTTTGCGCTTGCCAACACTGAATTAGGTGGGGAAGAGACCACGGGGGTAGATTATTTGCGCACCTTGGCAATTGCCAGAATCATGCTGGACAACGTACCCAATGTTCAGGCCTCGTGGGTCACCCAAGGAGCCAAGATGGCGCAAGTGGCGCTTCGCTTCGGAGCTAATGATTTTGGCTCCACCATGTTAGAAGAAAATGTAGTGCGGGCAGCAGGAGTAACCAACCGGGTCCCGTTAACTGAAATCATTCGCAGTATTCAAGCTGCAGGGCATATTCCGGCCCAACGTAACACTTTATATGAGCTTCTCCAAGAATACCCCGGAGGTGCAAGCTGATGGGGGATAGAGAAACTAAAGCGATGTCGCTGGTAGCACATCTTAAGGAACTACGTAAGGTTTTGATTATTTCCGCTTATGCCATTTTGATCGCCACAGTGGTAGGCTTTTTCCTTACTGATCCTTTGTTCGGTTATCTAACCCGTCCGCTGCAGTTGCTCGGCAGTCGAGCCACTTTTGTTACCATGACGGTTACTGAGCCGATTATGGTCAAATTGAAAGTCTCCGTGTTAGCGGGTATCCTAATGTCTTTACCTGTAGTCGTGTGGCAGTTGTGGAGTTTTATCTTGCCTGCGTTGAAAAAAAACGAGCGTAAATACGTTTACATCATTGCCCCCGTTTCGATCCTCTTATTTTTTGCCGGCGTTGCCTTTGCTTTTTACTTCGCGTTACCGGTGGGGTTAAAGGTATTGTTGTTCATCCAAAGCGGGGTGGCGTATCAACCTTTAGTGACGCAGAGTTCTTATTTTGGTTTTCTGCTGGGCTTTTTACTTACCTTTGGTTTAGTCTTTGAGTTGCCGGTCGTGCTGCTGGCTTTGGTGCGACTTGGCGTAATTACACCGCAGTTTTTGAGCAAAAACAGGAAATACGCGATATTTATCATTGCGATTATCTCGGCGATTGCGCCACCTGTGCAGGACTTATTTTCGTTACTGCTTTTTGCCGGTCCTATGTATTTGTTATACGAAGTTTCCATCTGGCTGTCCTATTTGGTAGTCAGACGTCGTAACAAAGCTTTGCAGCAACGCTAGGGGGGTGTCAAAATGGATTTTCCGGAGATGGGGTTTCTCGTAGTACTGGCCCTGATTTTATTTGGGCCAGATGAATTGCCCAATATAGCCCGTAAACTGGGCGGAATTATACATGAGGTCAAGAAGGTAACTCAGGATGTGCAGCAGGAAGTGCGTAAATCGGTGCTGGAGGCCGACTTGCGCAATATGGCGACCCAAACAAAACCCGCCCCGGTTGACAATACTCCCACTGTGCCCACCGAAGAAGTAGAAGCGGAAATTGTGGACTTTGCTCACTCGGAGGAGGCTCCGGTTGCTAAGGACGAAAATTAAGCTGACAAGCGCTGATAAAGGTTGTGAACAGAGTTGAAACAGCTGTGGCTATTTAAAGAGATATCTGGCGAATTGGATGCTGTAGAAAAACGACTTGAACAATATGTGCGGACCGATCAAGCGCTATTGAGCCAGACCTCTATCCATCTTTTGGCAGCCGGTGGGAAAAGATTGCGACCGGCTTTTGTACTATTGGTAGCAAAGCTGTTTAACGCTAAGTCCGAATCTGTAATGTCGTTGGCCATGGCCCTCGAATTGATTCATATGGCATCATTAGTCCACGATGATGTGGTTGACGCTGCTCTAACCCGACGTGGGCGTCCCACAGTGCGGGCTAATTGGGGTAATCAGATTTCAGTCCACACAGGCGACCACCTGTTTGCCAAGTCGCTCCTCTTAATCGCTGAAATAGATAACCCGGAGATTAGTCGGATCTTAGCCGAAGTAAGTATCCAGATGAGCGAGGGTGAAATTCAGC